>JAZKEE010000085.1:0-62373 GCA_040387235.1 Pseudomonadota bacterium | reverse complement strand
TGCATGGCTGCGAGGGGTTCCAGGGCTATCTGTTTGGCAGGCCTGTGCCGGTGGACCTGTTCGAGCGCGAGCACCTGCCCGAGGCTCCGCGGCCTGCACCGCCCGGTACGGCGCCATGAGCTCCGAGGCGCTCAACGCCATCGTGGCGCCTGCAGGCGTCACCACCACCGTGCTGTGGCTGGACGGCGATGCACGGCATGCCGCGTCGGCCCTGCAACTGCTGGGCCGGCGCTGTCCGGGCTGGCGCGTGGTGCACAGCCCCTCTGCCGACGCCGCATCGCTGCTGCTGGCCGCGCAGACCTGGGATGCGCTGGTGCTGTGCCTGGACCCGCAGATCCAGGAACTGCCCAGCCTGCTGGAGCTGTGCGCCGGGCGCCCCGTGCTGCTGTGCCTCGATCCCCTGCAGGAGGCCCTGGCTGCGCGCGGCTTTCGTGCCGGCCTGGGCGACTATGCGCTGCGGGCGCCCGATGGCAGCCATCTTGAGGAACTGGTGCATCGGCTCACTGCGCTGGTGGGGCGGCATGGCGGCGCGGCAGCCCCGCAGCCCAGCCAGCCCATGCGCACGGTGGATGCACGCATCTGGCACGAAGCCCTGACCCTGCTGCAGGAGCAGCGCCAGGGTCTGCAGGTCACGCTGGCCAGCATGAGCCAGGGCATCTTCAAGACCGGGCCGGACGGGCGCATCACCATCTACAACCAGCGCGTGCTGGAGCTGCTGGACCTGCCCGAGTCGCTCATGGCGGCGCGGCCCACCCTGGTCGACCTCACGCAACTCCAATCCGAGCGCGGCGATTTTGGTCCCGGCTTCACGCTGGTGGACGACCGGGGGCGGGCGTACGTGTCCAACGCCGTGGTCTGGCCATCGCCCGCCATCTACTGGCGCACCACGCGCGATGGGCGCACGTTCGAAGTGCGCACCACCGGCCTGCCTGACGGCGGCATCGTGCGCACCTTCACCGACGTGACCGACTATGTGCGTGTGCAGAACGAGCTGCGCGAGAGCGAAGCGCGTTTTCGCAGCCTGAGCGACCTGTCGTCCGACTGGTACTGGGAACATGATGCGGACGGGCGTTTCATCCAGCTGGCCGGGGACCTGAGCGTCAATGGCATCCCGCTGTCGAGCGTGATGGGCCGCACGCGCTGGGAGATCGGTGCACTCAACATGGGCGAAGAGCAATGGGTTGCCCACCGGGCCGTGCTGGCGGCGCAGCAGCCTTTTCGCGACCTGGAACTGCAGCGCCAGCGGCCCGACGGCAGCATGCACTGGATATCGGTCAGCGGCGTGCCCATCTTCGATGCCGAGGGCGTGCTGCGTGGCTACCGGGGCGTGGGGCGGGACATCACCGAGCGCAAGGAGGCAGAGCTGCAGATCGAGCGGTTGGCCTTTTTCGATGCGCTCACCGGCCTGCCCAACCGCCGCCTGCTGATGGACCGGCTGCAGCGCGCCACCGTGGCCGCAGGGCGCAGCCATGCGCACGGCGCGCTGCTGTTCATCGACCTTGACAATTTCAAGGACCTCAACGACACCCTCGGCCACGACACCGGCGACCAACTGCTGGTGCGCGTGGCCAGGCGCCTCTTGGAGAGCATCCGCGAGAGCGACACCGTGGCCCGTTTCGGCGGAGACGAATTCGTGGTGCTCCTCGATGGCCTGCACAACGAGCCGGAGCATGCCAGCAGCGAGGCCGCCGCCATCTCGCAGCAGATTCTGTCGGCCCTGGGCAGGCCCTACGACATGGAGGGCGTCAGCCACCACAGCACGCCCAGCATCGGCATCGCGCTGTTCGGGCAGCGCCCTTCCACGCCAGAGGAACTGCTCAAGCACGCCGACCTGGCCATGTACCAGGCCAAGGCGGCGGGGCGCAACACCCAGCGCTTTTTCGACCCGGACATGCAGGCCGCGGTGAGCATGCGTGCGGCGCTGGAGGCGGACCTGCGCCGTGGCCTGAACCAGCAGGAGCTGCTGCTGTACTGCCAGCCCGTGGTGGACGGGTCGGGCAAACTGCTCGGTGCCGAAGCCCTGGTGCGCTGGAACCACCCGCGCCGGGGGCTGGTGCTGCCCGGCGAGTTCATCGCGCTGGCCGAGCAGACGGGGCTCATCCTGCCGCTGGGCCAGTGGGTGCTGGAGGCCGCCTGTGCACAGCTCGTGCTGTGGTCGCACAGTGCGCTCACCCGGCCCTTCTTCCTGTCGGTCAACGTGAGCGTGCGGCAGTTCCGCCAGCCCGATTTCGTGACCCAGGTGCTGGGCGCGTTGCAGGCCAGTGGCGCCAACCCTGAGCGCCTGCGCTTCGAGCTGACCGAAAGCCTGCTGCTCACCGACGTGGAGGACAGCATTGCCCGCATGGAGCAACTGCGCCGCCATGGGGTGGGTTTTTCGATGGACGACTTCGGCACCGGCTATTCCTCGCTGTCCTACCTCAAGCGCCTGCCGCTGGACCAGCTCAAGATCGACCAGAGCTTCGTGCGCGACCTGCAGACCGATCCCAACGACGCCGCCATCGTGCGCACCATCCTGGCCCTGGCCCGCAGCCTGGACCTTTCCGTGGTGGCCGAGGGGGTGGAAACGCCGGGTCAGTTCGAGTTCCTGCAGCGCCATGGCTGCCAGGCCTTCCAGGGCTACCTGTTCGCCCGCCCCATGCCGGCCGAAATGCTGGAGCGCGCGCTGTTGCCTGCGCCATGACAAACGGCAGGCGCGCCCGGCGGGCGACAATCGGCACATGAAAAAGCAGGTGCTGGTGGCGGGTGGTGGCATAGGCGGGCTGGCTGCGGCCCTGGGGGCATCGCGCGCCGGGTGGGACGTGCGGCTCTACGAGCGTGCTGCTGCTTTCAGCGAGGTGGGCGCGGGCGTGCAACTGGGGCCCAACGTGGTGCGCAGGCTCCAGGCCTGGGGCTTGCAGAAGCCGCTGCAATCGGTGGCCGCGTTCCCGGCCCGGCTGCAGGTGCGCAGCGCCCTGTCGGGGCGCGAGCTGGCCGAGCTGCCGCTGGGCGCCACGGCCATCGAGCGCTATGGCGCTGCCTACGCCACCATCCACCGCGCCGACCTGCACGGGCTGCTGCTGGCAGCCGTCACCAAGTACACCGACACCCAGCTGAACCTGGAGCATGCCATCGAGGCTTTCAGCGACGGCAGCGCCTACAGCGCCGCCAGCGCCGCCGTTCCTGGCGCCGAGACCGTCGTCACGGTGCGCACCAGCCGCGGCAAGGACGTGGAGGGCGATGCCCTGGTGGGCGCCGATGGCCTGTGGAGCCGTATGCGCCTGCAACTGCTGGGCGATGTGCCACCGCGCGCCACGGGCCACCTGGCCTACCGCGCGCTGGTCCCACAGGACGCCCTGCCCAACGCCTTGCGCACCCAGCAGGTCACCGCCTGGCTGGGCCCGCGCCTGCACGTGGTGCAGTACCCGGTGCGGCGCGGCGAGCTGCAGAACCTGGTGGTCATCATCGAAGGCCGGGCGCCCGAGGACCCGCAGGGCTGGGACCATGCCGCCTATGCCGCCGACCTGGAGCACGCCCTGCAGGGGGCCTGCCCGGCCCTGCAGCACGCGGTGTACGGGGTGGCCGCGGCGGGCGGCGGCTGGCGTCTGTGGCCGCTGTGCGACCGCCCACCAGTGCGCAACCCCGCGGAGATGGCGCAAGGCCTGGTGGCCCTGCTCGGCGATGCCGCCCACCCCATGGTGCCCTACCTCGCGCAGGGCGCCGGCATGGCCATCGAGGACGCGGCCGAACTGCAGCGCGCCCTGTCCATGCACGACCTGGAGGTGCCGCTGCGCCTCACGCGCTATGCGCTGAACCGCTGGCAGCGCAACGCGCGAGTGCAGGCCCGCGCCACGCGCAATGGCCGCATCTTTCACGCCATGGGGCCGGTGCGCTGGGGGCGCGATGCCTCGCTGCGCCTGCTGGGCGCGCGCGTGCTGGACCTGCCTTGGCTCTACCGGGGCGATGGTTCGGTGGCCAGCTCGCTTTAAGAAGCCACCAGCGGGCAATCCGCCAGCACCCGCTCGGCCAGGGTCTGGCGCAGGGCTTGCAGCGCGGCAATGCGGGTGTCGATCTCCAGCAGCTTGGCCGACAGCACCTGGGCGATGGCAGGCGCCGGGTCGGGCGCATCCCAGATGGCGGGCAGGCGGTCGCCGATCTCCGCGAGCGTGAAGCCCAGCTGCTGCGCGGTGCGGATGTACTGCACCAGCATCAGTACCTCCTCGGGGTAGTCGCGGTAGCCATTGGGCAGGCGGCGCGCGCGGATAAGCCCCTGCTGCTCGTAGAAGCGCAGGGCTTCGCGGCTCATGCCGGCGGCGGTGGCAAGTTCTCCGATCAGCATGGGCGCGTCTTTCCAAAAAAGTGCTTGACCCTGAAGCGTACTTCAAGGTGGAAGCTCGGGGCCTTCTTCACTCCGATGTTTTTGCACCATGCACATCCCCGCCTTTTCCCAGCGCCGCTACATCGCCGTCGTGCGCGCCAGCGGCTGGTACGACCTCCTCGTCACCTGGCCTTTCGCCCTGCCGTGGACCTTTGCCTGGCTCTACGGCGGTTTGGCCTGGCTGTCCACCACGCTGGGCATGCCCGGTACCCTGCACCCGCTCGACACCACCCACATGCTGCTGGCCAACCTGCTCGGTTCGGTGGTGGTGGTGTGGTCCATGGCACGCATCGTGGCGCCCAGTGTGCTGCTGGGGCGGCTCGATGGCCTGGCGCGCTTTTTGTTCGCCACCTGGCAGGTCTACGCCGTGGCGCAGGGGGCCAGCGCCATCGTGCTCGGGTTCACCGCCTTCGAGCTGCTGTTCGGCGTGCTGCAGTGGTGGCGCGTGGCGGCACAGGGTGCAGTGTGTCCGCCGCAGATCAATGCACGGGCGCCGGCAGCAGCCTGAACGACAGCACCCCGGCCGCCAGCAGCGCCGAGATGGTCAGCATCACGGCCACATACGGGTCGACGCCGTGCGCAGAGGCCAGCGAGGCCGCCAGCCCCGTGAGCCACTGCATCAGCGCCACGCCCAGGAACAGTGCCATGGTGAACACCGCCATGGCGCGCCCGGTCATGGCCGCCGGGTAGGCGGAGCGCACGTCCGCATACTGCAGCACCATGTAGCCCGAGAGCAGGCCCACCGCGATGGCGCCGCCCACGTCCAGCCACTCCCGGTGCAGCAGGCCGATGGCCAGGAACAGGCCGCACAGGATGGCGGTGAAGCCCATGATCCAGCGCCGGCGGTGCGCGGGCCCCGGGTCCATGCGCCCGAACCAGGCCGGCGTGAACAACGACACCAGCGAGGACAGCATGGCCACGTTGCCGCTGGCAACCAGCGAATAGCCGTGGCGCTCGATGAGCAGCGGCCCCAGCCACAGCCCGCGCAGCGTGAGGAAGGAGGCGTAGGTGGTCAGCGCCAGCAGCATGATGCCGGCGGTGTGGGGCAGCAGGAACAGCGCGCCGAAGCCGCGCACGGCCGAAGCTATCGATTCGCGCGGTGCGTCGGCCAGGTGCTGCGGCTCTACGGGCTCGTGCACCTGCCACCAGATCAGCAGCCAGGCCAGCGCCGCCAGCCCTGCCAGCACGGCAAAGCCCATGCGCCAGGAGGAGTGCTGCACCAGCCAGGCCAGCGGCGTGCCGGTGAACAGCATGCCCAGGCCGCCCACCCCCATGGCCACGCCCGAGACCATGGCGAAGCGCGCCGGTGGAAAGTAGCGCGCGATGAACACGGTGCACACCAGGAAGGCCGGCGCGCAGCCCACGCCGATCAGCACCTGCCCGAGCAGCACCGCGCCATAGCCCGGTGCCAGCGCCGAGAGCAGCGACCCGGCGATGGTCAGCGGAAAGGCCACCAGCAGCGTGCGCCGCACGCCGTACAGATCGATGCCCACGCCCATGAACAGCTGCATGCCGCCGAAGGCAAAGGCAAAGGCCCCGGCGAAGGCCCCCAGCGCCTGCGCCGACAGGCCGAACTCGGCGCGCAACCCCGTGGCAATGATGGCGGTGATGGTACGAAAGGCCTGGCTCAGCGCAAAGCCCGAGACCAGGGCCAGCAGCATGACCCAGGCGACGCGCGGGGCGAGCCGGAGCGAAGGAGGGGAGGGTTGGGCGGGCTCTGCGGGCTGGGGCGGCAAGGGGTGTCTCCGGGAGGGCGCGCACGGTGCGTCGCCCCTGTCGAGGGTACACGCTGCACAGGCCGTTGGCTGTCCCCCATGCGGAGGGTGCCCCTGTCCGTCGTCAGAGGTCGGTGCGCAGCTTCCAGATCTCGGGGAACAGCACCACGTCCAGCATCTTACGCAGGTAGCTCACACCGCCCGTACCACCAGTGCCGCGCTTGAAGCCGATCACGCGCTCCACCGTGGTCACATGGCGAAAGCGCCACAGGCGAAAGGCATCTTCCAGGTCGGTGAGCTCCTCGCCCAGCTGGTACAGGTCCCAGTGCTTGTCGGGCGCGCGGTACACGGTGAGCCAGGCCTGCTCCACGCCGTCGCTCTCGGCGTACGGCAGGGTCCAGTCGCGCTCGGTGTGGCTGGCCGGCACGGGGATGCCGCGGCGCGCCAGCAGGCGCAGGGCTTCGTCGTACAGCGAAGGCGCCTCGTAGGCGGCCTGCACCTGGGCCAGCAGGTCGGCGCGGTGTTCGTGCGGCTTGAGCATGGCGCGGTTCTTGTTGCCCAGCGAGAACTCGATGCTGCGGTACTGGTAACTCTGGAAGCCACTGGACTGGCCCAGGTAAGGGCGCATGGCGCTGTACTCGGGCGGCGTCATGGTGGCCAGCACATCCCATGCGTGCACCAGCTGCTCCATGATCTTGGAAACGCGTGCCAGCATCTTGAAGGCCATCTGCAGTTCGTCCTGGGCGATGTGGCCGATGGCCGCGCGCAGCTCATGCAGCATGAGCTTCATCCACAGCTCGCTGGTCTGGTGCTGCACGATGAACAGCATCTCGTCGTGCGCCGGTGACAGCGGCTTTTGCGCCGTGAGGATGGCGTCGAGCTGCAGGTAGTCGCCGTAGCTCATGCTCTTGCTGAAGTCGAGCTGGGCCCGTTCTTCATGCACGATGGATTCGGGCTTGCCTGTGGCGGGTGCTGCCGCACCGGGCTCTGCAGGGGTGTGGGAGAAGGGGCACATGCTCAGGTCACCGCGTGGATCTGGTTGAACTCGGGGCGCTGCCACTCGGCGGCGTCGAGCACCTGGCGCAGGTGTTCGACCGCGTTCCACACGTCCTCGTAGCCGATGTACAAGGGCGTGAAGCCAAAGCGCAGGATGTCCTTGTGCGGTCCCTGGCCACCGTCGCCCTTGCGGAAATCGCCGATCACGCCGCGTGCGATCAGTGCCTGCACGATGGCGTAGGCGCCGCTGCCTTGGCCGTTCAGGCCCTGGCCCTCGTCGCGCGTCAGGCACACCTGCGAGCCGCGCTGCGCGTGCGCCACCGGTGTGGCCAGGCCCAGGCCGTGGCCGGCGCAGCGCTCTTGTACCAAAGCGATGAACAGGTCGGTGAGCGCCAGCGACTTGGTGCGCAGCGCAGCCATGCCGCCCAGGGGCTGGGCTGCGTCGAACACGTCCAGTCCGCACTGCAGGGCCGAGAGGCTGATGATGGGCTGCGTGCCGCACAGGTAGCGCGTGATCCCGGGGGCCGGCTGGTAGTCGGGCGTGAACTGGAATGGCGCGGCATGGCCCCACCAGCCCGACAGCGGCTGCCAGAAGCGGTTGGCATGGCGCGGGTGCACCCAGGCGAAGGCCGGCGCGCCGGGGCCGCCGTTGAGGTACTTGTAGCCGCAGCCGATGGAGAAGTCGGCACCTGCGCCGTTCAGGTCCACCGGCACGGCGCCCGCGCTGTGCGCCAGGTCCCACACGGTGAGGATGCCGGCCGCATGCGCTGCCGCTGTGGTGGCTGCCATGTCGTGCATGGCGCCGGTGCGGTAGTTCACGTGCGTGAGCATCAGCACCGCCACGTCGGCCGTCAGTGCGGCGGCGATCTCCTCGGGCTCCACCAGCACCAGCTCCAGGCCGCGCTCCCTGCACAGGCCCTCGGCGATGTACAGGTCGGTCGGGAAGTTGCTGCGCTCGCTGACCACGCGCTTGCGGGCGGGGCTGTCCTCGCGGGCGATGTTGAGCGCGGCGCTCAGCACCTTGTAGAGGTTGATGGAGGTGCTGTCGGTGCACACCACCTCGTCCTTGCCCGCACCGATGAAGGGCGCGAGCTGGCTGCCCAGGCGCTGGGGCAGGTCGAACCAGCTGGCGGTGTTCCACGAGCGGATGAGGTCCGTGCCCCATTCGCGCGTGACCACGTCGGCCACGCGGGCCGCGGCGGCCTTGGGCAGCACGCCCAGGGAGTTGCCGTCCAGGTAGATCACGCCCTCGGGCAGGCTGAAGTGCCCGCGCAGCGGGGCCAGGGGGTCTTGCGCGTCGAGCGCGCGGCAGTCTTGCAAGGTGGTCATGGCAGTTGCAGGGTGGTTCTTGGAATCAGAGGCCGGGGTGTTTTGGCGTGCAAAGCGGGCATGGACGAAGACTCTCAGCCTCTCAGACCAGTGCACGCAGCACGGCGCGCACGGGGGAAGCGTCGGCGGTGGTGAGCTTCAGGGGCAGGGCGATGAGCTCGTAGTCGCCCTCGGGCACGCCGTCGAGCACCAGGTTCTCCAGCACGCGCAGGCCGCGCTGGCGAATGACCTGGTGGCTGTCCAGCGTCTTGCTGTCGGCGGGGTCGATGCTGGCGGTGTCGATGCCCACCAGCAGCACGCCCAGGTCCGCCAGGCGTGCGATGGTGGCCGGGGCATAGGCAGCCAGGGCGCCGTCCCAGCGGTCCACCGGCATCGTCTCGTAAGTGCGCACCAGCACGCGCTGGGGCAGCGTGCCATCCACCGCGTGGGCGATGTGCTCCCACTCGATCAGCGGGCCGCGCGCTATGGCGTGGATCACGCGGCAGGGGCCGAGGAAAGGCTCCAGCGAAACATCGCCGATGGTGGCGCCATCCGCGTCGTAGTGCAGCGGCGCGTCGGCATGCGCGCCCACGTGGGGCGAGAGGGTGATGGCGCTCACGTTCACCGGGCAACCGGGCCCGATGGTGGCACACCACTGCTGGCTGTAGGCCGTGTCGCCGGGGAACACCGGGCTGCCTGCATGCACGGGCGGCGAAATGTCCCAGAGCGGGCGCGCGGCGGGGGTGGGGCTGGCTTGCATGGGACAAAGTTTGCATGTCCCGCAAAACCCGTGGTGTCGGTTAATTCCAACAGCAGGGGGATTTTTTGTTGAAGCCTAAACTAGTTTCCGGCAATCAGAAGATCAGGCCTTCCTGCAAGGGCGGCAGCCCGTGGCGCGTGCGCGCCTTGTTGCAGGCGTGGTCCCCGGCCTCGAACTCGCGGCAGGGCGAGGGGCGCCACTCGTAGATGCCGCAGGCAGCTTTCTCGCCCACCTTGCCGGTAAGCGCCGCGCAGCGTGCAGGCACGTGGTCGGTGCCGCGCATGCGGCAGGTGCCCTCGATGACCTCCACGGCCAGGCCGCCGGGCACGGTTCCACCCATCTCCTGCATCTCGTACGCCGAGAAATCCACGCGGAAGCTCGCGCAGCAGGCGCCACAGGTCAGGCAGGGGTGAACGGAATAGGTCATCGAAAAAAAGACGCGCCGTGGTCGGCGGTCGCAGTGTGCTGTCGCGGGGAGGCGCAATGGTAAGGCACCCGCTTCCCGCCGCGGTGTCCTTCAGGCGTGGAGCCGGCCCTGCGCCAGGGCCGCCAGCGCGTGGCCCAGGTTGGAACGCGCCTGGTCCTCGCAGCGCGTGTGGAACCAGTCCGTGCCGTAGATGCGCGGCCGCTCCAGAAACCCCCGCAGCACCGCACTGCGGCCCGCCACATAGCGCGGCCAGCGCACGAAGAAGTACTCGCGCCGCACGTTGCGCTCGAACTGGCGGTACACCGCATCGCTCTGCCCGAGCACGGCCAGGTCGATGTCCACCACCCATTGCGCATCGCCGCCGAGCGGGCCGGGATTGTGGCGCGTGTCCAGGATGAACCGGTGCACGGCCTGCACCAGCGAAGCAGGCAGCCCCTGTGCGTGCAGGAAGCGCTCGGCCCAGTCGGCGCTCTTCTCCTCGTTGAGCCGGCCCCAGGGCCGGTAGATGGCGTCGTGGAACCACAGTGCCAGCGCCACGGCATGGGGCTGCTGCAGGGTGCCGGGGTCGGCCGCCTGCACCGCCTGAAGGTGGCGCAGGCAGGCCCACAGGTGCGTGGTGTCGTGGTAGGCGCGCGGCCAGCGCGCCCAGGCCAGCAGCAGGCGCCGGCCTTCGCTGCGCCAGGCCGGCGTGTCACGCCCCAATGCCTGGCCGAGCGACTGCCAGTGCGCCAGCAGATCGGCACAATGGGCGGGCTGGCGGCGCCAGGGCATCGTGAAGGGACTCAGGCGACCTTGCCCAGCAGCAGGTACTCCATCAGTGCCTTCTGAACGTGCATCCTGTTCTCGGCTTCGTCCCACACCACCGACTGAGGGCCATCGATGACGTCCGCCTCGACCTCCTCACCCCGGTGCGCAGGCAGGCAGTGCATGAACAGTGCGTCGGGCCTGGCGGCGGCCATCATCTCGGCGTCCACGCACCAGTCGGCGAATGCGGCCTTGCGGGCCTCGTTCTCGGCCTCGTAGCCCATGCTGGTCCACACGTCGGTGGTGACCAGGTCGGCGCCAGCGCAGGCCTCCAGCGGGTCGCTGAAGAAGCGGTAGCTGTCAGGGCCCAGGTTGGCCAGCTTCTGGTCCACCTCATAGCCGCGTGGGGTGCTCACGTGCACCTTGAATCCGAGCAGCGCGGCCGCCTGCAGCCAGGTGTTGGCCATGTTGTTGCCGTCGCCCACCCAGGCCACCGTCTTGCCCTGAATCGAGCCGCGGTGCTCGATGAAGGTGAAGATGTCGGCCAGGATCTGGCAGGGGTGGAACTCGTTGGTCAGGCCGTTGATGACGGGCACGCGCGAGTGCGCGGCGAAGCTCTCGATCTTGGTCTGCTCGTAGGTGCGGATCATCACCAGGTCCACCATGCGGCTGATGACCTTGGCGCTGTCCTCGATGGGCTCGGCGCGGCCGAGCTGGCTGTCCCCGGTGGTCAGGTGCACGACGCTGCCGCCCAACTGGTACATGCCGGCCTCGAAACTCACACGTGTGCGCGTGCTCGCCTTCTCGAAGATCATGGCCAGCGTGCGGTCCACCAGGGGGTGGTGCTTTTCGTAGGCCTTGAACTTCTTCTTGATGAGCGTGGCACGCGCGAACAGGTAGGTGTACTCGTCGGCGCTGAGATCGTTGAACTGCAGGTAATGTTTCATGGCATTGCGGCGCGCTCCATGCGCGCCCAGGGTTTATTCGGCCAGCAGGGCTTTGACCAGCGGGACCAGCTTGGCGACGATCTCGTCGGCCTCGGCGGTGGACAGGATCAGCGCGGGCACGAGGCGGATCACCTTGTCGGCCGTCACGCTCAGCAGCAGGCCGGCTTCGGCCGCCTGGGCCACCAGCACACCGCAAGGCTTGTCCAGTTCCACGCCGAGCATCAGGCCCTGGCCGCGCACTTCCTTGACCCCGGGCAGGCTGCCCAGCTCGCGAACGAGCGCGGCCTTCAGGTGCTCACCCACGGTGGCTGCATTGTGCAGCAGACCGTCCTCTTCCATGATGCGGATGGTTTCCACCCCGGCACGCATGGCCAGCGGGTTGCCGCCGAAGGTGGTGCCGTGGTTGCCCGGCTGCAGCACGTTGGCGGCCTTGGGGCCGGCCACCACAGCGCCGATCGGCACGCCCGAGCCCAGGCCCTTGGCCAGGGGCATCACGTCCGGCACGATGCCGGCCCACTGGTGCGCGAACCACTTGCCGGTGCGGCCCATGCCGCATTGCACCTCGTCGATCATCATCAGCCAGCCGCGCTCGTCGCACAGCTTGCGCAGCTGCTGCAGGTACTCGACGCGCATCGGGTTGATGCCGCCTTCGCCCTGGATGGTCTCGAAGAACACGGCCACCACGTTGGGGTTGCCCTCGGTGGCCTGCTTGATCGCCTCGATGTCGTTCAGCGGCACGCGCACGAAGCCTTCCACCAGCGGGCCGAAACCGTTGTGGATCTTGGGGTTGCCGGTGGCCGACATGGTGGCGATGGAGCGGCCATGGAAGGCCTTTTCGTAGACCACGATCTCGGGCTTGGCGATGCCCTTGTCCACGCCGTACTTGCGCGCGATCTTCAGCGCTGCCTCGTTGGCTTCCAGGCCCGAGTTGCAGAAGAACACGTTGGTCATGCCCGACAGCTCCACCAGCTTGGCTGCCAGGGTCTCCTGCAGGGGGACGTGGTAGTAGTTGGAGGAATGGATGATCTGGCTGATCTGGTGCTGCAGCGCGGGCACCAGCTGGGGGTGGTTGTGGCCCAGTGTGTTCACGGCGATGCCGCCCAGGCCATCGAGGTATTCCTTGCCATTCACGTCCCACACGCGGCAGCCCTGACCGCGGGCCAGCGCGATGGGCACACGGCCATAGGTGTTCATCACGTGGGGCGAGGCGGCCTCAATGAAAGCGGTCATGCAGAAATCTCCTGGCGGTGCGGTGAAAGGCGGGTAGTCCCGAAAACGAAGCACGATTCTAGGGGCCATGCGATGACCCGCTGTTGACGATTGCGCATCACTGCAATGCGGTCGGCTGGCGATGCCTTGTGCTCTGGTGGGAAATAGGGAGGTAGCTCTTATATAAGAGTTAGAATCTCACGCTGCAGTGCAGCATGCAGCGATCCTGTGGCTGCTGGCTGTCCATTACACTTCGACCCGATGGTTGCCCCCACCTCCCAAGAAATCTTCATCCAAGGCGTCACCCAGGACGGGAAAACCTTCCGTCCCAGCGACTGGGCCGAGCGTCTGGCCGGGGTGATGAGCAGCTTTCGCCCCGGCGGGGCACGGCCGGGCAGCCACCTGAGCTATTCGCCCTGGTGCATTCCCACCACGCTCAATGGCGTCAAGTGCGTGGTGGTGCACCGCGACCTGCGCGACCACGAGCCCATGGCCTGGGATTTCGTCGTCAACTTCGCGCGCGACAACAACCTGCAGGTGGCCGAGGCCTGCCTGGTGCCGGATGCCCCGGTGCTACCGCCTCCTGCCAAGCCCTGACGCCAGGCTCTCCCATTGCATGCATGAAGGCCCTCCGGGGCTTTTTTTGTGCCTGGACACAGGAGATGGAGCGGATATGTAGTCGGCCGGATGGCCAGGCAGGGAGCCGCAGACAGTGGGGGCTCGGCAAGAAGACCGAACGACGCCAGTTGGTCGAATGCAAATCCGCAGAAACGAAAAAACCGCCCGAAGGCGGTTTTTCGCTTTTTTTTGCTGGCAGCGCACCCGTTACAAACGGCGAACGGCGCGTGCCGTCCGGGCTGTTTGCCTGAAGTGGGTCAGGCGGCCAGGGCCAGGGTTTTCACCTTGGCAGACAGACGGCTCTTGTCGCGAGCAGCCTTGTTCTTGTGGAAGATGCCCTTGTCGGCCACGGAGTCCACCACGGCTTGCATCTTGGCGAACAGTTCGGTCGCCTTGGTCTTGTCACCGGACAGAACAGCCTTTTCGACGTTCTTCACAGCGGTACGGTATTTGGAGCGCAGCGAGGTGTTCGCGGCGTTGAGTTTCGTGTCCTGACGGACGCGCTTGCGGCCCGACGCCAGGCGCGGGTTCTTCTTCTTGGGTTTAGCGGATGCCATTGTGTGTTTCCTTAAGGTCTGAGGATGATGCCAGCAAAGCCCGCGATTATAGCCCAGACCGTGAATTCGTCCTACAGCCGGCCAAAAGAAGGGCTGCCACGCCATGGCGGACCCGGCTTCATGCCCGCACCACCGACTTCATCCTCTCCTCACAGAAATCTCCCACAGTGTCCGCACCCCATCACCACGGCGCGGAGGATTTTTTTGAAACAAGCCTTGTCCATTCCCCTGGCGGCACCCGGGGGCGAGCCGGTGCAACCCGGGCCTGCCAGCGGGCTGCCGGTGCCGCCAGCGCATACACTCCCGGCGGTGTCATTGCTCAAAGCCGCTTCCACTGTCTCCCTGCTGACCCTGGCCTCCCGCGTGACGGGCCTGGCGCGCGACCTGCTCATGGCCTCCTTCTTCGGGGCCAATGCCCTGACGGACGCCTTCAACGTCGCCTTCCGCATTCCCAACCTGTTTCGCCGCTTCTTTGCCGAAGGGGCGTTCAGCCAGGCCTTCATTCCGGTGCTGGCCACCAGCAAGGCGCAGCAGGGCGAGGACGCCACGCGCGTGCTCATCGCCAACGTCGCCACGGCCCTGACCTGGGTGCTGCTGCTGACCTGCGTGCTCGGGGTGGTGGGGGCGCCGGCACTGGTCTGGGCCCTGGCCAGCGGCATGCGCCAGAGCCCCGAGGCCTACGACGCCGCCGTGCTCATGACGCGCTGGATGTTCCCCTACATCGGCTTCATGTCGCTGGTGGCGCTGTCGGCCGGCGTGCTCAACACCTGGAAGCACTTCACCGTGCCGGCCGCGTCGCCGGTGCTGCTCAACCTGTCGATGATCGGCGCGGCGCTGCTGGGCGCCCCGCAGCTGGAGGCGCGCGGCATCGAGCCCATCTACTCCATGGCCGGCGGTGTGCTGCTGGGCGGTGTGCTGCAGCTGGCGGTGCAGATCCCGGTGCTGGCGCGCATGGGGCTGCTGCCGCGCATCGGGGTGACCTGGCGCGCCATCCGCACGGCCTGGGCCGACCCCGGCGTGCGCAAGGTGCTGTCGCTGATGGGGCCCATCCTGCTGGGCGTGGGCGTGGCACAGATCTCGCTGATGATCAATACCCAGATAGCGTCCTACCTGGAGCCGGGCAGCGTCACCTGGCTGTTCTATGCCGACCGGCTGATGGAATTCCCGACCGCGCTGCTGGGCGTGGCCCTGGGCGTGGTGCTCACCCCGCAGCTCACGGCGGCCAAGGCCGCAGGCGACGCCGACAGGTACTCCGCCATGCTCGACTGGGGCCTGCGCATCGTGGTGCTGCTGGCCGTGCCCTGCGCGGTGGCCCTGCTCACCTTTTCCAAGCCGCTGGTGGCCACGCTGTTCCACTACGGCAAGCTGGCCGACTTCGACGTGGGCCAGATCGCGATGGCCTTGTCGGGCTACGGCGCGGGCCTGCTCGGCCTGGTGGCCATCAAGGTGCTGGCGCCGGGCTACTACGCCAGCCAGGACGTGCGCACGCCGGTGAAGATCGCCATTTCGGTGCTGGTCATTACCCAGTTGCTCAACGTGGTGCTGGTGCGATGGATCGGGATTGGGCACGCCGGCCTGGCCCTGTCCATTGGCCTGGGGGCCCTTATCAACGCGCTCTGGCTGCTCATCGGCCTGCGGCGGCGCGGCAGCTACCAGCCGCTGCCGGGCTGGGGCCGTTTCATCCTGCAGGTGGTGGCGGCCAGTGCGCTGCTGGCGCTGTTGCTGGTGTGGTCGTCGCAGCATTTCGACTGGGTGGCCATGCGTGCGGTCAAATGGCAGCGCATCGGCCTGCTGGTGCTGCTGATGGGGGCATCGGCGCTGCTGTACTTCGGCGCCCTGTGGGCCGCCGGGCTCAAGTTGCGCAGGATGCTCAAACGCTGACGCCTGCTCTTCGGTGTGGTCCTCAATAACCCTGCCTTCCGTAACTTTTGCTGCTTGACGCGGCGGGAGCGGAACCGTACAACCTTGCCATGCCACTGAGTCTGACCGTTCCCACCTCGCTGGAGTACTTTGCATCGCTGGTGCAAAGCGATGACCATTTCCCCCTGCTGGAGGCCGCCGCCAGCCTGGCGCAGGACGAATACCCCGAGCTCGACGTGCAACTGCTGCTGGGCGACGTGGACCAGCTGCAGGCACGCATCAAGCGCCGCCTGCCGGCCGACGCCCCCGCACTGCAGCGCCTGCGCACGCTCAACCAGTTTTTCTTTGCCGACATGGGCTTCGGCGGCAACGTCAACAACTACTACGACCCCGAGAACAGCTACCTCAACGCCGTGCTGCGCACGCGCCGGGGCATTCCCATCAGCCTGGCCGTGCTGTGGATGGAGCTGGCCCAGGGCCTGGGGCTGCACGCACGCGGCATTGCCTTTCCGGGGCACTTCATGGTCAAGGTGCTGCTGCCCAAGGGGCAGGTGGTGCTGGACCCGATCTCCGGCCAGTCCCTGAGCCGCGAGGAGCTGGGTGAGCGGCTGGAGCCCTACAAGCGCCGCAACGGCCTGGTGGACGACTACGACGTGCCCCTGGGCCTGTACCTGCAGGCAGCCACCCCGCGCGACATCATCGCGCGCATGCTGCGCAACCTCAAGGAGGTGCACCGCACCCAGCAGGATTGGCAGCGGCTGATCGCGGTGCAGGACCGCCTGATCGTGCTGCAGCCCGAGGCCTGGGGCGAGTGGCGCGATCGCGGGCTCGCGCATGCCGAGCGCGGCAACCTGCCCGAGGCGATTTCCGACCTGGAGACCTACCTGCACCATGCGGACGACGGCTTGGACCTGGACCATGTCGCCGACCGCCTGAGCGCCCTGCGCAGCGCGAACGAATAGGTTTCGAAAGCGCGTTGGCGCTTTCTTCGGTTCCAATCAGCCCTGCAGCCGTGCCAGCTCTGCGCGCAGGGCTTCGTTCTCGGCCGTCAGCTCGGCCACGCGCAGGCGCAACGCCTGCAGTTCGCCGCCGGCATCGGATGCCTCCTTTTCGGGCGCCACCTCTTCCTTCTCTTCGCGCGGCTTGCGCTGCTTGGCATCGCGCACGCGCTTGGCGGCCTGCTTGAGCTCGTCCTTGCCCCCCTTGGCGGCGGCCACCTGTTCTTCGGCCGGCAGGGTCGCCACGGCGGCCGCGGTGTTCAGCGAGATGGTGCCGGACTTGACGGCCGCCACCAATTCGGGCGCCGCCTGCTTCTGGATCTTCTCGATCGCCACCACCTGGCTGCTGCTCAGGCGCGCCGCCCGGGCGATCGCCTCGCGGCTGCTCAGGGTCTCGGAAGGCACGTCCGGCTCGGGTGCTGGCGGCGGGGGTGCGGCCGTCGGGCCGTCGGACGACCAGGGCAGGTCGGCCTCGTCCACCGGCTCGGGCGGGATGGCGGCGGCGCGGCTGCGGCGCGCGGCCACGATCTCGCGCTTGCGCAGGGCCAGCACGCCGCGCTGGAAGTCCGAGACGCTGCGGCGGCCCAGGTGCTGGTCGATCATCCACAGGTGCACGTCTTCCATGCTCTGAAAATGCGTGTTCTGCACCGTCTGGAAAGGCAGGCCGTGCTTCTGGCAGATGCCGTAGCGGTTGTGGCCGTCCACCAGCACATCGCCCCAGAGCACCAGGGCATCGCGGCAGCCCTCGGCCAGCAGGCTGCGTTCCAGGGCATCGTGCTCGTCGCGGGTCAGGGGGTCGATATAGGCTTTGAGTTCTTCGTTGACGACGATGTTCATGGTGGCGCGGTATCCGGGGAGCAGCAAGACAAGGGGCGCGATTGTAATGGCCCGCATCCGGCAGGTCCTGCCGGTCCCTACCTGTCCCGGTTGCCCCGCAGGGCGATCCACGCCGCCACGGCCGTGAACACCACGAGTATGCCCACGATGATCCAGAAGCCATGCGGGCTGTCCGCCAGCGGCACGCCGCCCACGTTCATGCCCAGGAGGCCGGTCATGATGTTGATGGGCAGGGCCAGCACGGTCACCACCGTCAGCACGAACAGGCTGCGGCTGTTGGCCTCCTGTACGTTGGCGGCCACTTCTTCCTGCAGCAGCTTGATGCGCTCCTGCAGGCCCTGCATGTCGCGCAGCACCACCGAAAACTCCTCGGTCGAGTCGCGCAGCTCCTGCGCGTCGTCGGCTCCCATCCAGGCCGGCGGGTTCTGCAGCAGGCGGAACAGGGCCGCCGGCTCGGGCGCCAGCAGGCGCTGCAGCCGTACCAGCAGCCGGCGCAGCACACCCAGGCGGGCGCGCTTGTGGTCCAGCCGGCCGGCCAGCAGTTCATCCTCGATGCGGTCGATGCGCTGCGTGACACCGCGCACGATGTCCACCAGGCCGCCGGCCTGGGTGCGCATGAGCTGCTCGAGCAGCGCCACGCTGGAGCGCGGCGAATGCCCGTTGCGCACCGCCGTGCGCAGTGCATCCACCGAGCGCAGCGGGTGGGCGCGGGCCGTGACCACCAACTGCGGCGCCACGCTGATCCACAGCGTGGCGATGTCGAAGGGCTCGAAGGCGAAGTCGAAATGGGCGTCGTTGAGCACGGCGATCAGCGTGTCGTCGTCGCGCTCGATGCGGGTGGAGTGCGAGCCGTCCTTGAGCGCCTCGAAAAAGGCGTCGGGCAGCCCGGCATGGCGCTCCATCCAGCGCACCGCCTGGGTGTGGCTCAGGTTGAAATGCAGCCAGACGAAGGGGCCGGGTGCGTCGACTTCCCCAGTGGCATCCGCGCCGCGGCCTTCCACCAGCACCTCGGCCCGGGCCAGGCCCGCAAGCCACTGCGCAGCCTCCACCGAGTCGATGGCCTGCGCGGGGCTTGTGCCATCCATGCGGTAGCCGCAGATCAGGCCTGCGGCGTCGCCCCCGTAATTCTGGCCTGCGGTACTGGCGGCGGGTGCGTTCATGAAGGGCTGAAAATGGGACGGAAAGGCTGCAATGGCGACGGAAGATGCCAGCGCACGGCCACCGATACTGCTGTTACCGCATGACAGCGGTGTGACACTTCATGTGTGTGTCATGGTTTTGTCACCGGACAGGCGCATCATGGGAAACCCTATCTGCTCCTTCGAAGCCATGTTCCAAAACGCACCCATCGATGCCCAGGACCTGATGCAACGCATCGCCAACGACCTGATCGACAGCTATGACGAAGAGCTGGAGCTGGAGATCGAGGACCGCAACGTGGACGATGTCGGTGACCTGGTCCCGACCGACAGGCATGCACGCCAGCTGTACTTCAAGGAGCTGTTCCGCCTGCAGGGCGAACTGGTCAAGCTGCAGGACTGGGTGCAGCACAGCCGCCAGAAGGTGGTGATCCTGTTCGAAGGGCGCGATGCGGCCGGCAAGGGCGGCGTCATCAAGCGCATCACCCAGCGCCTGAACCCGCGCGTGGCCCGCGTGGCGGCGCTGCCCGCTCCCAACGACCGCGAGCGCACGCAGTGGTACTTCCAGCGCTATGTGGCGCACCTGCCTGCCGCCGGCGAGATGGTGCTGTTCGACCGCAGCTGGTACAACCGCGCCGGCGTCGAGCGGGTCATGGGCTTTTGCTCCGACGACGAATACGAGGAGTTCTTCCGCACCGTGCCCGATTTCGAGAAGATGCTGGTGCGCTCGGGCATTACCCTGGTGAAATATTGGTTCTCCATCACCGACGAAGAGCAGCACCTGCGCTTCCTGGGCCGCATCCACGACCCGCTCAAACAATGGAAGCTCAGCCCCATGGACCTGGAAAGCCGGGTGCGCTGGGAGGCCTACACCAAGGCCAAGGAAACCATGCTGGAGCGCACCCACATCCCCGAAGCCCCCTGGTGGGTGGTGCAGGCCGTGGACAAGAAGAAGGCGCGCCTGAACTGCATCTCGCACCTGCTGTCGCAGTTCCCCTACGAAGACGTGCCCCATCCACCCGTGGTGCTGCCCGAGCGCGTGCGCAACCCCGAGTACCTGCGCCAGCCCGTGCCCGCCAACATGTACGTTCCGGACAATTATTGAGCACCCCCTCCCGACTCGCTGCGCGAGTCGGGAGGGGACGCCCCCGGTGTGGCGGGGCGGGCCTTGCACCGGGACACTCGCTTCATCTGCGCGAGACGGACGGTGGCGCTCAGGTTTGCGCGCTGTATCTCAGGTGTTCTTGAGCAGCTCGATGGTGGAGATCACATCCTTCACCTTGAAGGGCTTGAGCAGCACGCGCCGCACGCGCAAGGTCTTCATCTGCTCGGCGGTGGTAGCGTCCACCTCCGAGGTGGTCACGGCCACCGGCACCGATGGCGCCACGGCCAGTTGCGAAGCGCGCACGCTTTCGAGCAACTGCACGGCCTCCTGCCGTTCGTCCAGCGAGACGATGACGCCTGCAAAATCCCGCTGCGCCAACTGCTGCTGCGCGGTGCGCACGCTCGCCACCTGGCGCACCTCGGGCAGGGACAGCTGCCGCGCCGTGGAGACGATGATGCTGCCGGTCAGCATGCTGGGCTCCACCAGCAGGATGCCCTTCGCTGCGCCGCTCATGGATTCCGGTCCTCGTTGTCAGGCGCTGGCTCGGCATGGCGCCGCACGAGCTCCTCCACCGCCAGGTCGCGCAGCGAGGCCAGGATGGCCAGGTCCACCCGGTCCAGGTCCCGCGGCTGCTGGTCGATGATGCACAGTGTGCCGATGCTCTCGCCGCCAGGCAGCTTGAGCGGGGCGCCGGCATAGAACTGGATGCCCGGCCCGCCGGTCACCAGCGGGTTGTCGGCAAAGCGCTGGTCCAGCGCGGTGTCGGGAACGACCATGGTCTCGTCCTTCAGGATGGCGTGCGCGCAGAACGACACGTCGCGTGCCGTCTCCTCGGCGTCCAGCCCCACGCGCGCCTTGAACCATTGGCGCTGCGCATCGACCAGCGAGATCAGGGCGATGGGCATGTCGAACTCCTGCGCGGCAAAGGCCACGATGCGGTCGAAGCGCTCCTCGGGCGGCGTGTCCAGGATCAGCAGCTGGCGCAGGGCCTGCAGGCGGTCGTCTTCGTCGGCGGGGATGGGCGGTTCTTGCATGTCGGTCGGGGCATTCCAAAGCACACGAAATGCCATTATGGGACGGCATTCCCCTCTGCGGGGCCGTTGTGGCGCCTGCTGGACAGGTCAGTGGCGGGTCGCCACCTCCCGTGCCGGTGTACCGGGGCGGCCGAACTGGTGCCAGGCACGGCGCAGCTGTGTGTCCGAGCTGAAGCCGGCCAGCGCCGCCGCCTGTGTCACGTTGTGGCCGGACTGCAGGGCTGCCTCGGCCGCGGCCAGGCGGATGCGGCGCAGGTACTGCAGCGGTGCAATGCCCGCATGTTCGAGGAACAGCCGGTTCAGGTGCCGCGGCGAGGTGTGCGCCACCTCGGCCATGGCGGTCACGTTCCAGGGGGCCTGGGGTTGCTGGCCCACGGCGTCCTGCACGCGGTGCAGCGGGCCGTGCAGGTGGTTGCGGTGGTGCAGAAAGGGCGAGAGCTCCGGGTCCTGCGGGCCGCGGCGCAGGGCCACCACCATGGTCTGGGCCACCTGGGCGGCAATGGCCGGGCCGCAGGTGTCGGCAATGCGGTAGAGCACCAGGTCGATGCCGGTGGTCACGCCCGCGCTGCTGTGCAGCGCGCCGTCGTGCACGAACACGCGGTTGGACACCACGTCGCAATGCGGGTCGACCATGGCCAGTTCGCCCAGGTGCTGGTGGTGCGTGGTGGCGCGACGGCCGGCGAGCAGCCCGGCGTGGGCTGCGAGCACGGCCCCCGCACAGATGGTGACCAGCTCCAGCCGACCCGTGGCCAGGCGCATGCCGCGCAGCCAGTGCAGCAGGTCGCGCGCCTCGCTGTTGTCCACCGCGATGGCCTTGCCCGGCAGGCCCACCAGCACCACCCAGGCCGGTTGGGGCAGGGTGACGGGCAGGGGCTCGAGCCCGGTCAGCATGGCGCCCACCGAGGTCACCGCCTCGGGCGTGGGGCTGGTGAAGTGCTGCACGAAGCGCTCGGGTTGCCCCTGGGCGCGCAGCAACTGGTTGGCAATGCGCAGCGCCTCGGCCGGGCCTGCCCAGTCCAGCACCAGGCTGCCGGGCAGCAGCGCGAAGTAGACGTGGATGGGTGCGTGGTCGCTCAGGGTCTGGGGTTCCATGGGGTATCCATCTGGCGGGCGGTGCGCTCGGAAAGCGCTGGGCCGGCCAAGCGCGTGACGAGGTGCAGGCTCATGTCGATGCCGGCGCTGATGCCGGCCGAGGTGACCAGCGCGCCGCGGTCGACCCAGCGCACATTCTCCTGCACATCGAGTGCGGGAAACTGCGCGCGCAGATCGGCGATGTCCTCCCAGTGCGTGGTGGCCGGCCCTTCGGTGAGCACGCCGGCGGCTGCCAGGATGAAGGCCCCGGTGCACACCGATGCCGTGATCTGCGCGCCGCCTGCAGTTTGGGCCACCCAGGCGCGCGTCTCGGCGCAGGCAGCGGCCGCATCGACCACGCCGCCGGGCACGATCAGCACGTCCGGGGCACCCGCCGTGGCAAAGTCGGCATCGGGCAGCACGCGCAGGCCGGCGCGTGCCTGCACCGGCGCCATGCTGCGTGCCACGCACTGCACGGAAAACGGCATGGGTGCTCCGGGTTGCAGGCGCTGCTGCATGCGGCAGGCGGTGGTGAAGACTTCGTAGGGGCCGCCCAGGTCCAGGGCTTCGACATCGTCGAACACCAGGATGGAAACCTGCAGGGGGCGTGGGCGGGGGGGAATGATGCTCATGGCGTGGGTGGTCAGAGGGAAGAAGGGGGTCAGCGCTGTGGCACGGCCGGTACCGGCCGGGCAAACACATAGCGTGGGTAGGTGTTGCGGGCGCTGGCGGCCACCGCAGGGTCCACGTCCACCGTGCAGAAGGGCTGCTCCACCGAGGTCCGGGCCAGCAGGGCGCCGTCGGGGTCGATCACCCAGCCCGCGCCGCCGTAGCTGCCGGCGGCTACATCCACCCGGTTCGACGACAGGCTGAAGGCGCCGGTACGCACAGCGGCCACCGTGCCCATGGCCAGCCATTTGGCGGTGGTCGCCGCGGCGGTGGCACGCGGCGTGAGGATGGCGTCCAGGCCCATGGCTGCGTAGGCTGCGCAGGTGTCCAGCGCCCACAGTTCGGTGCAGATGTTCAGGCCGAACCCCATGGGGCCGGCGGTGAAGCGCGCAAAGCCGGCATCGCCACGCTCGAACCACCGGGCCTCCCAGCCTCCGGGTTCATCGGGCAGATGGAACTTGCGCCGCAGTGGCTGGTACCCGCTCCGGGCTGACCAGGCAAAGCCCTCGTTGTAGTGGTGCCCGTCCACCGTGACCGGGCGGGCGCCTACCACCCGGGTGGCGCCCAGTTCGTGCAGCCGCGCCATCCAGGCATCGCTCAGTGCCACGGCCGCGGCCCAGCGCTGTTGATCGAAAGGCGTGGATTCCCACACCGGCTCCACGAAGGCGAATTCGGGCAGCAGCACCAATTCGGACTGCTCGCTGCGCACATGCGTGCAAAGGGCCGCCCAGGCCGGTTCGAGCAGGGGGGGCTGGTAGGGCAGTTCGCAGACGGTGGCGCGCATGGTGGTCTCCTGCGTTCAGCCCGCCGCCGCAGCGGCGGCCAGGGCCTCTTCCACCGTGCGCAGCGTGGCAAAGCGGCCTGCCAGCACGGTGGCGGTGCGGGTCTTGATATCGGCGGCGGGCAGCAGGCGGCCATCGGGCTGCACCATGTCCCAGGTCAGGGTGGCGTCGGTCACGAAGTCCACCTCCCAGCCCAGGTCCGAGGCGTGGCGCGTGGTGGTCTCACAGCACTGCTCGGTGCGGATGCCGCTCACGACCAGGCGCTGGATGCCGTGGCGGGTGAGCCAGACATCGAGGCCCGTGCCCACCAGCGCGCTGTGGCGCGATTTGGTGAAGGTGGCCGCCGCGTCGAAGGCGGCCAGGCCGTCGAGTGCCCGCACATGGCCGGATTCGATGGCGAAGGCGTTGCTGGCATCCGCCGGGCCTTCGCTGTGAAAGATGCGCACCAGGGGGATGCCCTGTGCCAAGCTGCCTTCGATCAGCGCGTTCTGCGCCGCCAGGTAGGCGGGCAGGTCGTTGGCCGTGAAGTAGGGGCGCTGGCGGAAGGATTCCTGCACATCAATCACAATCAGACAGGTTTTCATGGTCAAGGCCTTCGGGTTCGGTTTGGAATGGCGGTATCTTCCCTCCAAGGAACCACGAAGTCCTGCCGGCTCTGGACATGTATCGATCAATTTCTGCCATGATTTTGCTGCGTCGGGCCATCGTTGTGCCCTTGGTTGCGCCAAATACCCTTGGTCTTTGGATTCGGCTGGGATGGGCCTTTGTCGGCACGGTATGGGTGCTATTGAATGCATAGCGTCAGGCGCGTGAAGCCATAAGCTGCTATGGTGCATAGGGTTTTCCCTATATATGGATAGCACCAGCACATCTGCCCATGGCACGCCGTTCCCGTCTTTTCTCGCTGTCGGCGCTCACCCGCGCCTACCAGCGCAACCTCAAGGCCTTTGAAAAGGCTGCCAAACCCATGCGTGCGCAGGCGGTGACGGCACTGCGGGCCGTGCCCAAGCTGGCCAAGAAGGCGGCCAGGCCGCAGCCCATCCGCTCTGTGGCGCCGCGCCCGCGCAAGCCGCAGCCCGCCAGTGGCGAGTGGCTGGCAGGCATTGCGCCGGGGCCCGCGGGAGCGCGGCGATTCCATCTGTACATCCCACCCGCACTCGCGCTCAAGAAGGGCGAGACACTGCCGCTGCTGGTCATGCTGCATGGCTGCGGGCAGACCGGGCGCGACCTGGCCGCCAGTTCGCGCATGAACCGGCTGGCGGCGCGCAAGCGCTTCCTGGTGCTCTACCCCGAGCAGGAGCGGCTGGCCAATGCCCATGGTTGCTGGAACTGGTTCGAACGGCGCAATGGCAAGGCCGCTGCCGAAGCCGCCACCCTGATGGCGGCCGTGGACCAGGTGGCGCGCCGGCATCCGGTGGACCTCAATCGCGTGGTGGTGGCGGGCCTGTCGGCCGGCGCCAGCATGGCAGCCCTGCTGGGGGCGACCTACCCGGAGCGCTTTTGCGCCGTGGCCATGCATTCCGGCGTGGCGCCGGGCACGGCCGAGTCGGCCGCCACGGCCATGGCAGCCATGCATGGCAAGCGCGAGGCGCACCTGCCCGAGCCGCCGGGCGCCAGTGCCCTGGTGCCGGGCCTGCGCATCGACGGCACGCCGCTGCCGCCGCTGCCGCCCCTGCTGATCCTGCACGGCGATGCCGACGGCGTGGTGTCCGTGCGCAATGCGGTGGCCACGGCCACGCTGTGGGCCGAGGCGCTGGGTGCGCGGGCCGGCACGGCGCGCATGCTGCAGCGCGGCAAGCGCCATGCGACGCGGGTGACTGAATACAGGGCACGCGCCCGCTCGGTGGTGGCGCTGCGCGAAATCGTGGGTCTGGGCCATGCCTGGAGCGGCGGTACCCCCAGCCTGCCCTACAGCGACCCGCAGGGGCCGGACGCCTCGGCGCTGGTGTGGGCCTTCGCGGAAAAGCAGTTCGCGCGCAAATGACCGCGCCGCGCCGGCTGGCTCACACCAGCCGCGCGGCGACCAATTCCTTTTTCAGGTAGGCGTAGAACAGCGGGGCCGCCACCAGTCCGGCCGGGCCGAACACTGCCTCGGCCACGAACATCACGCTCAGCAGCTCCCACACGCCCATGTGCGTGCGCCGGCCTACGACCTTGGCGTTGATCACGTATTCGGCCTTGTGGATCAGGATCAGGAAGCCCAAGCAGGCTGCAGCGGCCATGGGCGATACCGACAGGCCCACGATGGTGATCACCGCGTTGCACAGCAGGTTGCCCACGATGGGCACCAGTCCGGCCACGAAGGTCAGCGTGATCAGCACGGGGGTGTAGGGCAGCTCCAGCTTCCACATCGGCAGGATGAACAGCAGGAACAGGGCCGTGAGCAAGGTGTTGAAGCTGGCGATCCAGAACTGCGCCGCCACGATCTGCCGGAAGGCCTCGCCCAGCAGCGTGATGCGCTGCTGCAGGGCAGCGGCCAGGGGCCCGCGCGGCGGTGCCGGCGGCCGCACGGCGGCGAGCGCGCCGATCAGTAGGCCGACATAGGCAAACAGCAGCCCTGCCAGCCATGCGCGGCCGGCCATGGCCAGCGCGCCGGCCTTGGCACCCAGGTAGCTGGCGATGATGCGCTGGATCTCCGCCGCGCCTTCGGGCAGGTGGCTGGCCATGTCGGTCGGCAGTTTCAACCGCAACTCCAGCACCGTGCGCGCCATGTAGTCGAGCAGCTCGCGGTATTGCTGGGGGGCCTCGACCAGGTAGCCGCGCGAATGCGTGACCCCTATCGCCAGCAGCACCAGCGGCGAGAGCATGACCACGGCCGCTGCGGTCAGTTCCGCCAGGCGCGGCAGCACGCTGGAGGCAGGTGGGCCCCGGCGCCGGGCCAACTGCGCCAGCCAGGCCGCGAGCGCGCGTGTGGCGAGGAAACCCAGGCACACGCACAGCAGGCCCGGCAGCAGGTTGCGCCACATCACCAGCAGCAGCGCCCCGGCCATCAGCAGGTAGCTGGCCAGCGCCACGCCGCGCGGCAGCGGGCCGAAGGGGGGCGGGGCGTCGATGCCGGCAATGGTGGCCGGCACGGCGGGCGTGCCGGGGAGGGGGGCGGGCACGAAGTCCGTGCCCACGCCCGTGTCGTCAGGCGGTTCCAGCGGTGGCTGCGCCATGGCGCGCGGCCGCCTCAGGCAACGACCACGGCGGCACCGTCACCGCGCGGCGCAATGGCGCCAATGGTGTACACCTTCTCGCCGGCAGCCGCCAGCGTAGCGGCCGTGGCGGCGGCGTTGGCGGCATCCACCACCACCACCATGCCGATGCCGTTGTTGAAGGTGCGGTTCATCTCGATGTCGTCGATGCCGGCAGTCTTCTGCAGCCAGGCGAACAGCTCGGTCTGCGGCCAGCTGCCCTTGGTGAGGTGTGCGGCAGTGCCCTCGGGCAGCACGCGCGGGATGTTCTCGAGCAGGCCGCCGCCGGTGATGTGCGCCAGGGCCTTGATGGGGTGGGCGGCCAGCGCGGCCAGCACGTTCTTCACGTACAGGCGCGTGGGTTCCATGATGGCCTGCTTGAAGGGCTTGCCGTCCAGCGTCGCTGGGGTATCGGCGCCGGCACGCTCGATGCACTTGCGCACCAGGCTGAAGCCGTTGGAATGCACGCCATGGCTGGCCAGGCCCAGCACCACGTCGCCGGGCTGCACGTCCTTGCCCGTGAGGATCTTGGATTTTTCGACCGCGCCCACGGCAAAGCCCGCCAGGTCGTACTCGCCAGTGGGGTACATGCCGGGCATTTCAGCCGTTTCGCCGCCGATCAGCGCGCAGCCGCTGAGCTCGCAGCCCCGGGCGATGCCGCCGACCACGGCCGCAGCCGTGTCCACATCGAGCTTGCCGCAGGCGAAATAGTCCAGGAAGAACAGGGGCTCGGCACCCTGCACCAGCACGTCGTTGACGCTCATGGCCACCAGGTCGATGCCCACGGTGTCGTGCATGTTCCACTCGAACGCCAGCTTGAGCTTGGTGCCCACGCCGTCGGTGCCGGAGACCAGAACAGGTTCCTTGTAACGCTTGGGCACCTCGAACAGTGCGCCAAAGCCGCCGATGCCAGCCAACACGCCTTCGCGCATGGTCTTCTTGGCCAGGGGCTTGATGCGTTCTACCAGCGCGTCACCCGCGTCGATGTCAACGCCGGCGTCTTTGTAGGAAAGGGGGGTAGGGGTGGCAGAGGAGCTCATGGGATGGTGTGGTGCTGGTAGGCCCGCACGGCGGGCTGGAATCCGGGGATTTTAAGGGGCATGCTCCGCCGGCAGTTCTCAGCCCTGCCGAAACGGGGGCTTTGGAGGCCTGCGGGACAGGCCCGCCTGCAGCAGCACACCGGCCAGCGCCAGGGTGGCAAAGAGCATTCCAGCGGCAAACGTGGCGCCCGCGCCCCACTGGTCCCACAGCAGGCCCGCCACCACGCTGGCCACCAGCAGTGCCAGGCCGCTGACCAGGTTGAACATGCCAAAGGCCGTGCCGCGCAGGTCGGCTGGGGCGGTGGCCGCCACCATGGTGGCCAGCAAACCCTGGGTCATGGCCATGTGCAGTCCCCACAGGGCTACGCCCAGCCAGGCCGCGATGCCGTGGCCCCGCAGGGCCAGCAGCGCGTCGGCGGCGATCAGCACCACCAGCCCCCAGGCCAGCAGCGTGGTGTGGCTCATCCGGTCGGACAGCCTGCCCAGCGGGTACGCGCCCAGCGCGAACACCAGGTTCATGAGGACCAGCACCAGGGGCGTCCAGGCCAGTGGCAACCCGCCCTGCTGCAGGCGAAGGAGCAGGAAGGCCTCGCTGAAGCGGGCCAGGGTGAAGACGGCGCCCAGGGCCACCACCCACCAGTAGCGCGGCGCCAGGCGCCGCAGGTTGTCGCGGCGGATCGGGTTGGTACGGGCCGCGCCGGCAGGGCGCTCGGGTTCCCGCACGCCGACCAGCAGCAGCACGACGCACAGCACGGCGGGCAGCACGGCCACCCAGAACACGGCGCGAAAGTCGTTGGCCCAGAGCAACATCAGCCCCATGGCGAGCAGCGGGCCGAGGAAAGCCCCCACTGTATCGAGCGACTGGCGCAGGCCGAACGCGGCGCCGCGCATGCCCTCGGGGGCCAGGTCGGCCACCAGGGCATCGCGCGGTGCGCCGCGGATGCCCTTGCCGACACGGTCCAACAGCCGGGCCGCGACCACCCAGCCCACCGTGGAAGCCATGGCGAACAGCGGTTTCGAGAGGGCCCCCAGCCCGTAGCCGAGCACGGCCAGGGGCTTGCGGCGTCCCCACCAGTCGCTCAGCGCGCCCGAAAACACCTTCAGGACCAGCGCCGTGGCCTCTGCAACGCCTTCGATGATGCCCACGGTGAGCATGTTCACGCCCAGCACCGCCACCATGAAGACGGGCAGCAGGCTGTGGATCATTTCGGAAGAAATGTCCATGAGCAGGCTCACGAATCCCAGGGCCCAGATGCTGGCAGGCAGGCGTTGGGAGCGCGGTTGCAGGTGGGTCATGGAGGGCTCTGGCGACGGCGGTGGGGGCGCGCTGCATGGTGGCGCCGGCAGGAGACTAAAATCGGCCGTATTGTCGCTGGCCGGTATCTTTCGCAAGAGGATTCCCGGGGCAACGCAACGGGCCTTGTGCCGCCACCTTCGCCGCGTTCCGCCGCAGTCACCTACGGCCAGACATCTTTCAATGCCACCTGTGATGCCGCTGCTGATTTTTTCCTTGCCCGCCGCTTTCGCATTCCCTGCCATGGGCTGGTCCCTGCTGCCTGGGTGCCGCGCATGAAGCAACTGGCTCTCGACATCGGTCTGGCCACGGGCCCAACGCTTTCCCGCTTCTTTGCCGGTCCGAATGAGGCAGCTTTGCAACACCTGCGCCTGGCGGCCGGCGTCGGCAGCAGCCAGGCCACCCGCTCGCCCGTGCCCACCTACCTGTGGGGCGAGTCGGGCAGCGGCAAATCGCACCTGCTCAAGGCCGTGCGCCAGGCGCTGCGCGAGCAGGGCGACAGCGTCGGCTGGCTCGACCCCGCCGTGGCCGAGCCGCCCGAGTTCGACGAGAACTGGTCCGCCGTGCTCATGGACGATGTGCACCTGTACAGCACGGCCCAGCAGGCCACGGCCTTCAACTGGTTCGTCAACGCCATCAGCCCGGCCAGCGGCAGCCAGCGCTGGGTGCTGGCCGCTGGCAGCCTGCCGCCGGCCGACCTGCCGTTGCGTGACGACCTGCGCAGCCGCCTGGGCTGGGGCCATGTGTTCCAGCTGCAGCTGCTGGGCGAGCCCGAGCGGCGTGCCGTGCTGCGCCAGGAGGCCGACGCGCGTGGCGTGTTCCTGGGCGACGAGGTCATGGACTACATGCTCAACCGCTTCTCGCGCGATCTGGGCAGCCTGATGCAGCTGCTCGACCAGCTCGACGCCTTTGCCCTGCGCACCCAGCGCGCCATCACCATCCCGCTGCTCAAGACGATGCTCGAGTCCGAATGAGCCGCCGCCTTTGCCTTCCTCTGCTGGCGCATCCTGGTGCCTGATCGAATGACCACCCCTGACTCCCCGGCCACCCGCCCGCGGCTCGCGCTGTTCGACCTGGACCACACGCTGCTGCCGCTCGACTCCGACTACGAGTGGGGTGAGTTCACCATCCGCATCGGCTGGAACGACCCGGTCGAATTCGCACGCCGCAACGGCGAGTTCTATGCCCACTACCAGGCAGGTACACTCGACGTGCACGACTACGTGCGCTTTGCCACCGAGGCCGTGCGTTTGCGCGGCCCCGAGGCGGCGGCCGAGGCGCATGAACAGTTCATGCGCGAGGTCATCACCCCGGCCATCCGACCCCAGGCCCTGGCCCTGGTGCAGCAGCACCTGGATGCCGGGGACGAGGTACTGATCGTCACCGCCACCAACGAGTTCGTGACCACCCCGATCGCCAGCGCGCTGGGGGTGCAGCAGTTGCTGGCGGTGCAACTGGTGCGTGACGCGAGTGGCTGGTACACCGGCGAGATCGACGGTGTGCCGACCATGCGCGAAGGCAAGGTCACGCGCATGGAGCAGTGGCTGGCACAGCGCCAGCTTGCCTGGGGCGACGTCGAGAGCACGTTCTACAGTGACTCGATGAACGACGTGCCCCTGCTCGAAAAAGTCGACCACCCGGTCGCCACCAACCCCGACCCGCGCCTGCGGGCGCTGGCCCAGGAGCGTGGCTGGCGCATACTGGACCTGTTTACTGCACACCCATGATCAAGAAGTTCATCGACAAACTGCTGGGCAAATCGACGCCCGGCACTTCGGGCGGCAAGCCGCATTTCGGCAAGCGCGAAGAGGTGCCCGCCACTGTGCACGGCATCAACCCCGAGCTGGTGGACCGCCGGGCGGCCGAGGTCGTGGCCACGCTCAAGCAGGCAGGCTATGAGGCCTACATCGTCGGTGGCGCCGTGCGCGACCTGCTGCTGGGCCTGCGCCCCAAGGATTTCGACGTGGCCACCAACGCCACGCCCGAGCAGGTCAAGGGGCTGTTCCGCCGCGCCTTCATCATCGGCAAGCGCTTTCGCATCGTGCACGTGGTGCATGGCCGCGGCCGCGAGCACGAGGTGATCGAGGTCTCCACCTTCCGCGCCTACCTGGACAACGCTGCCGCCGGCCAGGTCGCAGGCAACGAAAAGACCAGCAAGCAGCAGCTGTCGGGCATGCAGCATGCCGTGGACGCCAGCGGACGCGTGCTGCGCGACAACGTCTGGGGCCCGCAGGACGAGGACGCCACGCGCCGCGACTTCACCGTCAACGCCATGTACTACGACCCGGTCAGCCAGATCGTGGTGGACTACCACAAGGGCATCCAGGACGCCAAGAAGAAGACGCTGCGCATGATCGGCGACCCCGCCACGCGCTACCGCGAAGACCCGGTGCGCATCATCCGCGCCGTGCGCTTTGCCGCCAAGCTCAGCGCCCTGGGCTTCACCATCGAGACCAAGACCGCCGCGCCGCTGGTCCAGTCGCAGGCCTTGCTCGCCGACGTGCCGCAAAGCCGCATGTTCGACGAGATGCTCAAGCTGCTGCAGACCGGCCATGCCATTGCCACCGTCGCCCAGCTCAAGAAGCTCGGCATGGCCAAGGGCATCTATCCGCTGCTCGATGTGGCGGTGGAGCGCGCCGAGACCCCCTTCGTGAGCGCCGCCCTGGCAGACACCGACCGCCGCGTGGGCGAAGGCAAGCCCGTGGCGCCGAGCTTCCTGCTCGCCTGCGTGCTGTGGGAAGACGTGCGCAACGGCTGGGATGCACGCATGACCAACCAGCGCCAGCACGCGCTGCCAGCGCTGCAGGAGGCCATCGACGAGGTGTTCGACAAGCGCATCGGCGATGTCTCGGGCCGCGGCAAGCTGGCGGCCGACATGCGCGAGATCTGGGTCATGCAGCCGCGTTTCGAAAAGCGCGTGGGCAGCACGCCCTTCGGCATGGTCATGCAGCCGCGTTTTCGTGCCGGCTTCGACTTCCTGCGCCTGCGCGCCGACGTGGGCGAGATCGGCGAGGCCCTGGCCGAATGGTGGCAGGACTTCCAGGCCGCGGACGACGACCGCCGCGAGGACCTGATGGACCAGGCCCGTGAAGAACAGAAGGCACGCCAGCGCGTGAGCCAGCCCACGGCGCGCCGCGTACCCAAGGCCGCGCCGGGCGGCGAGGGCCAGGCCCCGGCGGCCCCGCAGCCCAAGGCGCGTGCACCCCGTGCGGCGCCCACCGACGGCGGGCAGGACGACGGTGACGACTTCGCACCCGAGCACGGCGGCGATGCCGTTGCGCCGGACGGCAGCGCCCCCAAGAAGCGCCGCCGCCGTCGCCGCAAGCCCACGGGCGGCGGTGAAGGTTCTGCCGCGCCCGCGGCAGAGTGAACGGCGCCGCGGGCATGGCCGTAGCAGCGGCCTTCATCGGCCTGGGCGCCAACCTCGGTGACCGGGGCGCCGCCCTGCAGCAGGCGCTGGCCGCCCTGGCCGCGCTGCCGCAGACCGAGGTGCGCCAGGTCTCCTCGCTGTACCGCAGCGCGCCGGTGGATGCCGATGGCCCCGACTACCTGAACGCCGTGGCCGAGTTGGCCACTCAACTGTCCCCCCTGGCCCTGCTGCAGGCCCTGCAGGCCATTGAAGCAGCGGCGGGCCGTGAGCGCTCGTACCGCAACGCACCGCGCACGCTGGACCTCGACCTCTTGCTCTACGGCGAGGAAGCCATGGCCACTGCCGACCTCACCGTGCCGCACCCGCGCATGGGCGGGCGTGCCTTCGTGCTGCTGCCCTTGTCCGAACTGGCCCCCGAAAGGGTCACGCCAGACCAACTGGCAGCCGTTGCGGACCAGCGCATCGAGCGCACGGAAACCCTGCTCTGGCCGGTGGCTGGGGCCGGTCCCTGAAGTCGCGGCTTCAGGCCGGCCATCACCGCAACGCAGGCGCAGGCAACAGGGGGCGAGCAGCCATGCCTCGCCGGCCCCAAGTCGCCGAGCTTGGGGCGAGAACGTGTTCCGAATGGGGCTTGGCACAGAGCCCTTCGGCCAGAGTCGGCGCCCGAAACCAGGCGTTGCAGCCGCAAATCGTCCCGACTGCAAAGCGGCTTCCCAGGCTGCCGCCTTGCACTGCGATTTCGATCTGCTATGGACAAATTCAAGCAGAGCTGATGCGTTCGCCCGGACAGCGGGCGCCATAACATCGACCCGGGCTTTCAGATTTTTTGCCAAGCCACATCGAAATCAGGTTCGACGGCTTGAACAGGATGAAGCTGCTCAAGCAGCGTTTTCAAGCAACAGCCAGGAAAGAAAAAGATGGATTGGGTCCCTGTAGTCTTCATCACGTTCAAGGTTCTCGTTTTCGGCACGGGAATGTTCTTCGCCATCAAGTGGCATTACGATCAAGGCAAGAAGGAGAAAAGCGAAGCCAGCGCACCGCAAGCGCCCGCCCAAAACACCCTCGACACCTCGGATTAGCCAGCCGACATCCAGAGATGGCCTCGGTCGCCCCAAGGCCGAGGCCTGGCGCAGAGGCCGGCCAAACAGGCATTCGATGATCAAGCAAGATTGAACGGCCGCATCCGGGAACCGCAGGCACAGGCAACCCGGTGCGAGCAGTCTGGTCATACCTCGTCAGCCTCCAATCGCCGAGCTTGACGCGCGAGCACCTGTTGCACGGAATGCCCGGCTTTGAGGAGCGGCGGCCATACCTCTTTCGCAGGACGCGCCTCACCTGGTCGCGCGACGCATTGGTCGAGGGCTGCGGGTCGACGGCCAAGCCCAAACCCTCGTCTCCCGACGTGGACATATGGAAGCAGTGGCCCCATGGGGCGGATATGGCGTTCTGCTTGACCCCGCGTACGGCAGTTCGTTTCTCGGCTATTCTGAGTGCGTGCATCCTTTGCGATATACCGGGCCATGACGCAGTACGAGCAACTGGCGGATGAAATTCATGCGCTGATCCATTCGGGATCGTTGAGGGTGGGAGATCGACTTCCCTCGGTGCGCCAGTCCAGCGACCGGCGGCAGCTCAGTCAGTCCACGGTTTTCCAGGCCTACTATCTGCTGGAGTCCCGTGGGCTGATCGAAGCGCGTCCCCGTTCCGGCTACTACGTACGTCCTCGGGTTCAAGCGTCTTTGCCGCGCCCGAAGACCACGCGCCCTTCTCCGCGTCCAAACGCGGTGGCCATCAGCGATCTGGTGGTCGAGCTGCTGAACCAGCCGCGGGATGGCCATGGGGTGCCCCTGGGGTCGGCTTTCCTGGATCCCACGCTGTTCCCCGTGGACAGACTGGCTCGCTCAATGGGGGCAGCAATGCGGCGGCTGCCGCCGGCGAAACTCATTGAAGAGCTGGCAGCGGGGCAACTGCGCCTGCGCCAGCAGATTTCACAGCGTTACGTGGTCGACGGCATTCATGCAGATGTCGACGAGATCATCATCACCAGTGGCGCGATGGATGCGCTGAACCTCAGCCTGCAGGCTTTGACGAAACCGGGCGATCTTGTCCTGCTGGAGGCACCCACTTTCTATGCCCCGCTGCAGGCCATCGAGCGCCTGAAGCTGCGCGCATTGCAACTCCCGACCTGCCCTTCAGATGGCGTGGGTCTGGAATCCGTGGAGGCTGCGCTGGCGGCAGGGGACGTCAAGGCCTGCTGGTTCATGCCGACCTTTCAGAATCCTCTCGGGGCATTGATGCCCGAAGAGAAGAAGAAGGCACTGGCGGGATTGCTGGCCAAGTACCAGGTGCCCATGATCGAGGACGACGTCTACAGCGACCTGTACTTCGGACCCCGGAAGCCACGACCGGTCAAGGCATTCGATCGCGATGGCTGGGTCATCCATTGCTCGTCGTTCTCCAAGACCTTGGCGCCAGGCTATCGGGTGGGATGGGCATCCGCAGGGCGGTGGACGCGCGATATCGAGCGGCTGAAGGTGATGAGCAGCCTTTCCGCATCGATCCCGTCGCAGGCGGCCATTTCGGACTATCTTGCGCAGGGAGGATATGACCTTCACTTGCGTCGCATCCGGCAGACGATCCTTCATCACCGGGCGGTGATGGTCGACGCCATTGCAGAGTCCTTTCCAGCGGGCACCAGGGTCACCCAACCCGAAGGCGGCTACCTCTTGTGGGTTGAACTTTCCAGGCGCATAGATTCCCTGGAACTCATGCGGCTGGGGATGGCAGCCGGGGTGAGCCTCATGCCCGGACCCCTGTTTTCGGCAGACCGGCGCTTTGCCCACTGCATTCGCCTGAACTACTGTTCCACGTCCGCCGATAGGGTGGTCAGGGGCACCCATATTCTCGGGGCGCTGGTGCACCAGATGATGGGTCAGGCGTAGCCAGGCCCGGTCTGGCATGGCGCCGGACAGTGCTTTTCTGCGGCTGTTTCCCTACGCCCTAATCCAAAGCACTACGGGGCAGCCGCGCGGCCAGCCCCTGCACCACCACCTGGCACCATGCCTCGAATCCGGCATCCAGCGGCTGCTCGCTGCCGCTGCTCCAGCGCACGACGAAGGCGCGATTGGCCATCTGCGGCAGGTGCCGCGCGAGGGTGGGGCAGGCCACGGGATCGATCTGCGCCAGGCGCTCCTGGTGGCCCGCGGCCCAGCCGTCGGGGTCGTCATCGGGCTGCGGCGCCAGCTCCAGGGTCACGAAGCTGACCATGGCGGCAATCACCACGTTGTAGGCATCGAACAGGCCCTGGTCCGCGAACCCGGCCGACTCCAGCAGCGCCAGGATGCGGTCCAGCAACAGCGGGTCCAGGCTGGCGTTGGAGACCAGCTGCGCACCCAGCACCGGTGCGATGCGCGGGTGCCGGTGCACGGCCTGCCGATAGCGTGCGAACAGGGTGCGCAGCTCGGCCTGCCAGTCGCCTGCCGCGGCGGGTGGCTCAAGGCCGCCGACCGCGGCCGTCACCGCGCCGGCGATCAGCGCATTGCGGCCCCCGGGCACGTGCCAGTACAGCGCTGTCGGGTAGACACCCAGCGAGCGGGCCAGGTCGCGCACGCTGAAAGCCTCTACCCCGCGCTGGTCGATGAGCGCCAGGGCCGCCGCCAGCACGCTGTCACGCGACAAGGGCATGGCGGTGGCGTCGGAGGAAGGTGGGGCTTTGGGGCTGGCGCGAGGCATCGAGGGAAAGGGGGAAGGCAGTTGCCGGATTGTCGGGCATCCGGCCGCGCCGAACGCCACCGCTTGCCAGATCGTCTTGCCGGATCCATAATTTCTTGTACACCGTACAGGAGAAGCCATGAGTTCCGCCCCAGCCCCCTTGGATCACGCCCTTTTACAGACCGTGGAGAACTACCGCGCACGCAATCCGCGCAGCGCCGCCCTGCTGGCCGAGGCGGAAAAATCCCTGCCCGGTGGCAACACCCGCAGCGTGCTGTTCCACGGACCTTTCCCGCTCAGCATGGCGCGCGGGGAGGGCTGCAGGGTGTGGGACGCAGACGGGCACGCCTACATCGATGCGCTGGGCGAATTCACGGCGGGGCTCTACGGACACTCCCATCCGGTCATCATGGGCGCCATCCAGGAGGCGCTGGCCGGCGGCATCAACCTCTCGTCCCACACGGCGCGCGAGGGCCTGCTGGCGCAGGAGATACAGCGGCGCTTTCCCTCGATGGAGCTGATGCGCTTCGCCAATTCGGGCACCGAGGCCAACCTGCTGGCCCTGGCCGCCGCCAAGGCGCACACCAGCCGCAACAAGGTGGTCGTGTTCGATGGTGCCTACCACGGCGGCGTGCTCACCTTCGCGGGTGGGGGCTCGCCGATGAACGTGCCGCACGCCTTCCTGGTGGCGCGCTACAACGATGCCGACAGCGTGCGCGCGCTGGTGGCAGCGCACGGGGCGGACATCGCCGCCATCCTGGTCGAGCCCATGCTCGGGGCCGGCGGCTGCATCCCTGGCGAGCCGGCCTTCCTGCAGGCGCTGCGCACGCTGGCCTGCGAATGCGGCGCACTGCTGGTGTTCGACGAGGTCATGACCTCGCGCCTGTCGTTCGGTGGACGCCAGGCGTTGCTGTCCATTCGGCCGGACCTCACCACCGCGGGCAAATACCTCGGGGGCGGCATGTCGTTCGGGGTGTTCGGCGGGCGCCGCGACGTCATGGAGCGCTTCGACCCGCGCCGCCCCGATGCGCTGGCCCATGCCGGCACCTTCAACAACAACGTGCTCACCATGGCTGCAGGCCATGCCGGGCTCAAGGAGGTGCTGACGGCCCAGGTGGTGCAGGCGCTCAACCAACGCGGCGAGCAGTTGCGCGGGCGCTTCAATGCCGTGCTCGAGCGCCACGGCGTGGACATGGCCTTCACCGGCACCGGATCGTTGATGACCCTGCACGCCACGGCCGCGCCCGTGCGCTCGCCTGCCGACCTGCAGGGCAGCGACGGGCGCGCCAAGGACCTGGTGTTCTTCGGCCTGCTGGAGGAGGGCGTGTTCATGGCCCGGCGCGGCCTGATCGCGCTGTCGCTGCCCGTGGGTGACGCCGAATGCGATGCCATGGTGGCCGCGCTGGAGGCCGTGGTGGCAAGGCAGCGGGCGGTGCTGCCGGCACGGGCATGAAAAAGCGCCCCGTGGGGCGCTGAAGCATGGAGCGGTGGGGCGCTCAGTCGACCTTTGCCCCAGAGGCCTTCACCACCTGCTGGTACTTGGCGCGCTCGCTGGCCATGAAGGTGTCGAACTGTGCGGGCGTGGTGGCCACGGGCTCGGCCAGCAGCAGGCCGAAGCGCGTCCTGGTCTCGGGGGCATTCAGCGCCGCCACGAAGGCCTTGTTGAGCTTGTCGATCACCGGCTTGGGCGTGGCCGCGGGGGCCACCAGACCCCACCAGGTGTCGATGGAGAAGTCCTTGTAGGTGGCCGACAGCGGTGGCACGCCCGGCAGCGAGGGGCTGGCCGCCAGCGAGGTCACGGCCAGGGCCTTGAGCTTGCCGGCACGGATGTTGGGGGCCGCGGCCGCCAGGTTGTCGATGTTGAAGTCCACCTCGCCGGCCAGCAGGGCCAGTTGTGCAGGGTTGGCGCCGCGGTAGGGGATGTGCAGTGCGAAGATGCCGGCGCGCTGCTTGAACATCTCGCCCGCCAGGTGGCCGGCGCTGCCGTTGCCGCCGCTGCCGTAGTTGAGCTTGGCCGGGTTGGCCTTGGCGTAGGCGACCAGGTCGGCCAGGGTGTTGATCTTGAGCTGCTCGGCCTTGGCCGCGTTGATCACCAGCACATTGGGCACGCGCACCATCTGCGTGATGCCGGCGAAGTCCTTGCCCGCGTCATAGGGCATGCGGGTGTAGAGCCATGGGTTCACGGCGTGCGTGGCTGTGGCCGAAATGCCGATGGTCAGGCCGTCCGGCGCAGCCTTGGCGATCGCATCGGCGCCGATGTTGCCGCCCGCACCGCCTTTGTTGTCGATGATCACCGTGCCCAGCGAATCGCGCACCCGCTCGGCCAGCGCGCGCGCCGTCACGTCGATGGGGCCCCCCGGCGCATAGGGCACGATCAGGCGGATCGGCTGGCCCGGGTCCTGGGCCACGGCGGCGTGTGGGAGGGCAGCGGCCACGATGGCGGCGCTGGCGAGAAGGGTGGTGAGGTTTCTGCGGTTCATGGTGCCATTGTGCAAAAAATGGAGTGTCCACTCCAAAAAAAACGGTCTTGCCTGCCGTATCAGCCGTGCTTGTCGGCCTCGGAGGTGAATGCGTCGGCGAAGAACTCCTCGGGCGGCAGGCCGCGCTGGGCGCTGTAGGCGTCGCGCGCCGACTCGACCACGATGGGTGCACCGCAGGCATAGACCTGGTGGCCCGAGAGGTCGGCGAAATCGTCGATCACGGCCTGGTGCACGAAACCCGTGCGGCCCGTCCAGCCGTCTTCGGGCTGGGCGTCGGAGACCACGGGCACATAGCGCAGATTGGGCATCTCGGCCACGCGCTCCTGTACCCAATCGGCCATGTACAGGTCCTGTGGACGTCGGCCGCCCCAGTAGAGTACCGTGGGCCGCGTGCTGCCCTTGAACTGAAGGTGCTCGATCAGCGCCTTGGTGGGCGCAAAGCCCGTGCCCGAGGCGAGCAGCACGATGGGCTTGTCCGAGTCCTCGCGCAGGAAGAAGCTGCCGAATGGGCCTTCCACGCGCAGGATCTCCTTCTCCTTCATGGCGCCGAACACATGGTCGGTGAACTTGCCGCCCGCCATGTGTCGGATGTGCAGCTCCACCCCCGGCGCCTCGCCCTGGGTGTGGGGGGCATTGGCCATGGAGTACGCGCGGCGCGCACCGTCGCGCAGGATGAACTCGATGTACTGCCCCGCGTGGTAGCGGAAGGTGTCGGCCGCCGGCAGTTGCAGGCGCACCTGCATCACGTCGTGCGACTTCTTCGTGAGGGTGGACACGCGCACCGGCATCTTCTTGACCGGGTAGGCGCTTTCGTCCGTCACCTGGCGTGATTCGAGCACCACGTCGGTCAGGGGCTTGGCGCAGCAGGTGAGCACGAAACCGGCGGCCTCCTCGTCGGCCGAGAGCGCCTTGGACTGGTGGTTGGCATGGAACACCGCGCCGCTCAACTTCTTGCACTTGCAGGAGCCGCAGGCGCCGTCCTTGCAGCCATAGGGCAGGCCCACGCCGCTGCGGATGGCGGCGGCCAGGATGGACTCATCGCCCTGTGCGGCAAAGGCGCGGCCGCTGGGCTGCACGGAAATCTGGAAACTGGTCGCGGGGGCCGCCTCGGCGCTGGTCATGTTGTGGGTATCCTTGGAGCTTGTCTTCTTCGCGGACCTGATTTTGCCCTCAAACCAAAGCCCCCTTGGCGCCCTGCCGGCGCGCTTTCGCCGTGAACGCCTGCTGATCGTGGGCTGCGGGGATGTGGGCCAGCGCGTGGTGCGTCAGCTGCGGGCCTCCGGCGCATCGGCCCCGCGCCTGCGCATACTGGCGCTGACTTCCAGCCCCGCCCGGATCGACGACCTGCGCTCACGGGGCATCACGCCGCTGCTGGGCAATCTGGACGATGCGGCCACCCTGCGCCGCCTGTCGGGCGTGGCTACCCGGGTCATGCACCTGGCCCCGCCGCCTGGCGAAGGGGCCGGCGGCGCTGCCTGGTGGCGCGATCCGCGCACCGTGGCGCTGGCGCGCGCACTGCGCCTGCGCAGCCAGCCGGTCTCGCTGGTGTATGCATCCACCAGCGGGGTGTATGGCGACTGCCAGGGCGCGCTGGTGCCCGAGACCCGTGCCCTTGCGCCGGGCACCCCGCGCGCGCAGCGCCGCGTGAACGCCGAGCGTGCGGTGCGTCACCTGGGGCGCGCGGGCGTGCGCGCAAGCATCCTGCGCATTCCCGGTATCTATGCACCCGACCGCGCAGGCGGCACGCCCGAGGCGCGGCTGCGCAAAGGCACGCCGGTGCTGGTGGCCGAGGACGACGTGTACACCAACCACATCCACGCCGACGACCTGGCCCGGGCCTGCCTGCGTGCGCTGTGGAAGGGGCGCCCGCAGCGCATCTACAACGTGAGCGATGAAAGCCACCTGAAGATGGGCGACTATTTCGACATGGCGGCCGACCTGTACGGCCTGCCGCGCCCGCCGCGCCTGCCGCGCAGCACGGCGCAGGCCGAACTGCCGGTGGTGCTGCTGAGCTTCATGAGCGAGTCGCGCCGGCTGGACAATCGGCGCATGCTGCAGGAGCTGGGCCTGCGGCTGCGCTACCCCAGCGTGGCCCAGGGTTTGCGGGCCTGAGCTTTACCGGACACGGCCACGACCGTTCACTCAGGGCCTTTCGGCACTGTTCGACTGCTGGCGTGCGCGCCAGTCCTTGGGGTCAGGTGCATAGCTTCCAGGGGCCATCTGTGCCGGGCGGGTCTCGCGGCTGCGGCGTTCCTCCTCCGCGCGGCGGTCACGTTCGGCCTGCTCGCGGCGGGCCTGGTCGCGATTGGCCTGGTCACGCCGCTCCTGGTCCCTGCGACCTTGCTCGCGATCCCGATCGCGCTCCCGCTCCCGCTCCCTGTCCCGTTCACGCTCGCGTTCCTGCTCGCGCTGCTGGTGGTAGCGGCGGTCGCGTTCGATCTGCTCGCGCAGCGCGGCTTCGCGGTACTCCTGCTCCAGGCGGTCCTGTTCGCGCTGTCGCTCGCGCTCCCTGCGGTCGCGCTCCATCTCGCGCGCCATGGCTTCCAGGCGCAGTTCATTGTCGCGCCGCGCCTCTTCCTCGATGCGGCGCATGCGCTCCATGTCCTGCGCATGGCTGTTGCTGCGCGTGACGGCGGGCGGAGTCCACGGCAGCGACCGTGCCGCCGGAGCCTCAGAGGCCGTGCGCATGGTTGCGGGCTGTGCGCCTTCGCGGGTGGCTCGTGCAGCCGCCTTCGGTGCGCCAGGTGCCGCTGCAGGCGGCGCTGGAATGGGTGACGGGTAGCTCGCAAGGCCCACATGCTGGAGCCCGGGCAGGCCCGATGGCCGGTGCGCGGATGCCGTGGTGCCGGTAGTCTGGCGAGCTGCCGGCTCCGCTGGTGCCACGGGGTCCGGCGGCGGGGCCTGCAGCGCGGTCGGGACCGGGGCAACGGCGGTGGGTGGGATGGGCGATGGGTAGCTTGCCAGGTCGACATACGGCAGGCCCAGTGGGCGGGTCGGGTACCGCCCTGCATTGCAACCGGCGAACGCGGCACCCAGCATGCAAAGGGATGCCAGGCGCAAAAGCAAAGGGGTCATGAAGCTCCTTGGACCGTCGGTCAGGTGACCGTGCCCGACTTTGACGCGCGGCGGGGGTGTCTGGTTGACGCGGAACGGGCAGAGTTCTGCGTTGCAGTGCCGATGCTTCCGATCAAGAGCAGCTCGCGGGCAGGCATGCAGGCGAGCAGCCGCTCTTCAGGGCTGCGCCGGATGCCGCTGTGTGGCAACTGCCGCGGCTGTGCTCAGCAGGGCGCCTGCCCGCCGTTCGAGCGGCACACGCCACCCTGGCCGGGGAAGCGTCCTGGCCCGTTGCGCGGGTAGGTGTTGCCCTGGTTGTCGGTGCAGCGGTAGTCCGAGCACTGCGTGAGCCGTGGCGGCGGTGGCCGGGGCACGGTGGGGAAGGGCTGGGGAAACACGGCGGGCGGGTAGGGCGCCGGGTAGCCGGGGCCATAGCGCGGTGGCACCACCACCACGCGGGGCTGGGCGGCGCGAGCACGCTCTATTTCGGCATAGCCCTGCGGGCCCAGGCAATCGAGGTCCATCTGACGCTGGGCAGCTTCCAGGCGCTGCGCATGCTCCTGTGTGGAACGGGGGGACTCGCCGGCCAGAAGGTCATAGGCACGGCGTGAGCGAGCGCACTCGGGCGAGCGCGCATAGTCCTGCGGCAGTGGAGCATTGGCGGCGCGTGCGCGCTGGAGGTCTGCCGCGCGCTGTGCGTCGGCCTGCGCTGCCTCATTCTCGGCCTGCAGCCGCTGCTGCTTGCGGTCCAGCGCTTCGGCGGAAAGTTGCCGGTCCAGCAGTATCTCTTCGGGCGTGCGGCGGGGCTCCACCTCGCGGGCCGCCTCGCCGCTGCTGCAGATCCCATCGGTGTAGGTCACCTTGCCGGTGCGCGCATCGGTACAGCGGATCACCTGGGCCTGCGCACCCAGGCACAGGCCTGCAAGAAACAGACCGTAGAGAGCGGGGCGCAGGACGCAGACCATGGTGGTTTCCAAGCTTCGGCCCCTCAGGGGTTGGCTCGCACGCCGCCGCGCCAGCCGGTCGATGTCACGCTGAGGCCGGACTGGGCCGGCCGGTTTTCGTTGCGTCTGCGGTCCGCGGCGGCACGGTTGTCGCGCGCGGCCTCGTCACGCCGTGCCTGCTCCCGCTCGCGTTCCGTCTGCTGCACTCGGCGCTCCTGCTCCCGCCGTGCGATGTCACGCTCACCATCGCGTCGTTCGCGGTCCGCTTGCTCGCGCTGGGCCTGCTCCCGGTCGCGCTGCCGTTCCTTGTCCCGCTCGCGCTCGCGTTCCTGGTGGTAGCGGTGGTCGCGCTCACGCTGGTCGCGCAGGTCAGTCTCCCGCCGCAGTGCAGCCTCTCGGTACTCCTTCTCGCGCTGGTCCTGCTCACGCTGGCGCTCGCGTTCGGCATAGGCCTCCGGGCCCATGCAATCCATGTCCATGCGCCGCTGGGCGGCCTCCTTGAGCGGGCCATATTCCCGCGTGGAACGATGGTCCTGCTGGATGCGCAGCAGGTCGTAGGCGCCGCGGGAGCCTGCGCACCCGGGCGACCTGGCATAGTCATACTGCCGCGGGGCATAGTCGGCGAGTGCGCGTTGGAGGTCTGCCGCGCGCTGCGCATCGGATGGCGCGGCGCCGTTGCCCGCCTGCAGCCGCTGCCGGCTGCGCTCCAGCGCTTCGGCGTAGAACTGCTGGTACCGCAGTACCTCTTCAGGCGAGGGGCGTATCGTGACCTCGTGTGCGGCCTCGCCGATGTTGCACATGCCGTCGGTGTAGGCGACCTTGCCGGTGCGTGCATCGGTACAGCGCGTCACCTGGGCCTGCGCGTCCAGGCATAGCCAAGCCGCGCAAAGGCCGACGACAAGGTGGCAAGCCCGGATCATGTCGCGTCTCGCAGAGCCGCTAACCGTCGCTCAGGGCTGTTCTTTGCTGTTCGATTGCTGGCGTGCGCGCCAGTCATTCGGAGCAGGCGTGTAGCTCCCAGGGGCCATCTGGCCTGGGCGTGCTTCGCGATTGCGGCGTTCTTCTGCTGCGCGCCGGTCGCGCTCGACCTGGTCGCGGCGCGCCTGCTCCCGGTCAGCCTGGTTGCGGCGATCCTGGTCACGGCGGGCGTTGTCACGGTCGCGATCACGGTCCCGGTCGCGGCGTTCGCGCTCGGCCTGATCGCGCCATTGCTGCTGCGCGCGTTCGCGTTCCCGTTCACGGGCCCAGTCGCGTTCGTCGCGGCGGTTGCCGTAGTAAACCGCTGGTGGCGGTGCCACGTACACGGGGGGCGCCGAATGGTAGACAGGCGGCGAGTCGTAGATGATCGTCGACGAGCTCGGCGGGTAATAGGTGGGGGCCGGTGCGTAGTACGGGTCGCCCGGTACCGTGGCACAGCCAGTCAGCACGGCGCCCAGGACCGTGGCGGAAAGAACGCGGGCGATGGTATTTGTCATGTGGATTCAGACTCCCGGCGCACAAGGCGCGTTCCGCGTTGCAGGTAAAGCCGCGGAAAACAACACCATGAAGGTGTTACATCCCGAAGGCGACTTACAACTTGACGTTTGAGCCCTGTGTTTGGTTGACCGGCAACCAGTGTGCCGCAGACGCGCATGCAGCGATAGTCCTTGCGGGTAGGCCAAATGCCATTGGCCGGGTAGGTGCGTGACATCGTTCACGCCGGCGGGTCGGCGGCATGCCGCCAGCAGGTTCCGGCCCCCGCGAAGCGCTTGCTCCTTACTTGGGCAGTACGCGGCGGATGGTTTCCGCCAGGTCTTCGGCCACGAACTTGGCCACGTAGCCGTCGGCGCCCACGCTGCGCACGTGGTCTTCGTTGGCCGAGCCCGACAGCGAGGAATGGATGACCACCGGCAGGCCGTGGAAACGCGCATCCTGCTTGATGTTGCGGGTCAGGGTGAAGCCGTCCATCTCGGGCATTTCCAGGTCGGTCAGCACCATGGCCACGCGGTCCAGCACCGTCTTGCCTTCGGCCTCGGCGCTCTTGGCGATCGCGTTCAGGCGGTCCCAGGCTTCCTTGCCGGACTTCACCATCTCGTAAGGGGCGTGCAGCACCTTGAGCTCCTGCTCGATGAGCGAGCGCGCCACGAAGGAGTCGTCGGCCGCCAGGATGATGCTGCCGGGTTTGAGCTTGAGCTTGGCGCCCACCTTCTCTTCGGTCACCTCATGGCCGTCCGACGGAGAGACCATCTGCAGGATGGCTTCCACGTCGAGCACCTGGGCCAGGCGCGACTCGTCGGTGTTGCCGTCCAGGCGCGCGATGCTGGTCACCAGCTTGCCGGCGGCGCCGCTGGTTTCGGCCGAGAGCACCTGTTTCCAGTCCAGGCGCACGATGTCTTCCACCGACTCCACGGCGAATGCCTGGGTGGTGCGCGCGTACTCCGTCACCAGCATGATGTTCAGGCCCGTCTGGGGCTTGCAGCCCACGATGGAGGGCAGGTCCAGCACGGGGATCACCTGGCCGCGCAGGTTGACCACGCCCAGCGAGTGGGGCGTGGTGCCCGCAATGGGGGTGATGCTGGGCATGGCCACGATCTCGCGGATCTTGAACACGTTGATGCCGAAGAGCTCGGATTTGCCCAGGGCACTGTCGGTGCCCAGGCGAAACAGCAGCAGCTCGAACTTGTTGGTGCTGGTGAGGTTGGTCCGCTCGTCGATGTCCTGCTGCACTGCTTTCATGGGATGTCCTTTGCGCTGATACGCGCGTTTACAAATTCTAGGATCAGAACGGCGTGCGCAACACGTTAAATTGTCAGGTCGTACCCGAATGGGGTCTGCCCGGACCCAAGCGTCGCGGCGCCGATACATCTGCCGATGCATGCCCCGTGCCAGCCCATGCCTGTTGTTACAAATAGGGTGGCGTGGCGCAGCTCCCACGCTTGGCCATTGTGCTACAGGCCCGCCACCGGTCCATAGTGCAGCACGGTAGGGAAAGGGTCATAGAAATGGTGCAGCAAGGCTTTCCACTCCTGGTACTGCGCGGACTGGCGGAAACCCACCTCGTGGTCCTCCAGGGTGGCCCAGCGCACCAGCAGCACATAGTCCTGCGGCCGTTCCAGGCAGCGCTGCAGTTCGTGCGACAGGTAGCCCGGCATCGATGCAATGATGCGTTGGGCCTGGGCAAAGGCCTGCTCGAAGGCGCCAGTCTGGCCGGAGCGGATGGTGAGTTGGGCGATTTCCAGGATCATGGGGGCGTGCGGGCGTTGGTACAGCCCTGGTTGTACCCTAAGCAGCCTGGCACGACCACCGGGAGGGCGGGCCGCTGCTACGCCATGCGCGGCAAGGCGGTGGCCAGTGCAGGCCCTGCCGCGCTCGCAGCCAGTACACCCAGCAGCGCCAGCATGGGCGCGTCGGACGCGTCGCAGGCCAGGCCCATGTGCCGGTCGAAGGCCAGCGCGCCGTCCAGCGGCCGCACCACCGCATGGCGCGCCTGGGCGGCGTGCGATTGCGGCACCACAGCCAGGCCCATGCCCGCATCCACCATGTGCAGCAACAGTTCCTCGCGTTCGGCGCTGGCGCGCACCTCCAGTGCAATGCCGCGCTCGGCCAGCAGGCGGATGAACGACTGGTGCAGTGGGCAGTGGGGCCATTCAATCAGCGGCAGGCCCTTGAGGTCGGCCACGCCGAAGCGCTTTTTGAAGCGCAACGGGTGCTGTGCTGGTACCAGCATCACATAGGGTTCGCGCCATAGCGGGAAAAACGTGTCGCCCGGAGCCTTGCAATGCTCGGCCACCAGGCGCAGCCGGGACTCCTCGGCGCTGGCGGTCAGGCGGACCAGGGTCTGCGGCAGGTGATGCCCCAGTTGCGCCAGCAGCGGCGCGGCGGGGCCCACGAGCAGGGCGTCCTGCAGGAACACGCGCAGGGTTTCGCGCGGCGACTCGCGGAAGTCGCGCACCATGGCGTTCGCATCCGCCAGCAGACTGCAGGCGCGTGGGTACAGGCGGTGCCCTTCAGGCGTGGGCGCCAGGCCATTGCGGCTGCGCTCGAACAGCACGGTGTCGAGCGCGTCCTCCAGCCCCTTGATGGCCATGCTGATGGACGGTTGCGCCACGAAGCAGCGCCGCGCAGCCGCCGTCACCGAGCGTTCCTCATAAGCGGCCACGAAGTAACCAAGCGCGCGCAGGTCGAACAGCATGGATCAAGTTCGGAATCAGACCGGGTTGATGGTGGTGACGGTTTCTCGGAAAAAGTCCACCTGGCCCGCCACGGAGTGGCTCATGATCCAGGTCAGGCTTTCCACCTCCCGCTGTTGTACCGCATAAAAGAAGCGCTGGTGGAACTGCGTGAGCACCCAGTCGTTGCCCAGTGGCTGGCTGTGGGTGTGCAGGATCTGCGTGCCACGGGGGAACACCTCGACCGCCAGCCGCTGCAGCACGGCCAGCAGGCCGGTCTTGTCCTTGGCAAGCTGCCAACTGGTGTCCGCACCGTCCTGGTAATGGTCGATGCGCAGGTCCACGCCCTCGGCCACATGGGCCAGCAGCATGGGCATGTCGCCGTGGGCAAAGGCGGCAATCACACGGTCGATGGGGTAGGTAGGCGTGGCTGGGTGGGTCGTCATGGCGAGGCTTCTGGGTGAAACAAAGAAGCCGCGACTGTAGGCAGGCCACCGGACCCGCACAACGATGGAATTTATCGCCCGCCGCGATAAAAATCCGAGGGATGGGGGTGCATGTCTCCCGCCCTCAGTCCAGCATGCCCGGTACCTGGCGCAGGTAGGCGTGCAGCGCCGCGATGGCCTGGCGCACCTTGGCGGGCTGGGCGTCGCGCTGGGGGGTCACGGCCCATACGTCGAGCGTGCCCAGGTCCCAGTGCGGCAGCAGCCGTACCAGGCGCCCGGTCTGCAGGGCCTCGTGCACGTCGCTGCTGCCCAGCATGGCCACGCCCAGGCCAGCCTCACACATCTGCTGCAGCGACAACTGGTTGTTGCTGGCAATGCGCGGCTCCATGCGCAGCGCGCGCGCCTCGCCCAGCGTGTTGCGCAGTTCGGCGAACATGGCCTCGCCGTCGCGCACCAGCCCGAGCCAGCTGTGCGAGAGCAATGCGTCAGGGTGCGGGGGCATGCCGTGGCGCTCCACCCAGCCGGCCGAGGCGCACAGGTAGACGTTCATCGCACACAGGCGCCGCGCTGCCCAACTCGAATCCTGCAGCCGGCCAAAGCGCACCGCCAGGTCGATGCGCGCGTTGATGAGGTCGATGGGCGCGTCGTCCACCAGCAGGCGCAGCCGCAGGGCCGGGTTGGCCGCCAGCATCTCGCCCAGGGCCGGTGCGATGTGGCGCGCAAAGCCCACCGTGGCCGACAGGCGCAGCTCGCCGCTCGGCGCATCGCGCGACGCCGCGAGTTCGGCCCGTGCCTGGTCGGCTGCCGCGCACATGGCGGCGCAGCGCGCGTGGTAGCGCTGGCCGGCCTCGGTCAGCGCCAACTGGCGGGTGGAGCGGTGCAGCAGCGTGACGCCGCCATCGCTTTCGAGCTTGCGCACCTGCTGGCTCACGGCCGAGGTGCTCATGCCCAGGGCGCGCGCGGCCCCGCTCATCGAGCCGTGCTGCACCACGGCGGCGAATACGGCCATGCGCTTGAGGTCATCCATGTCTTTTCTTAGATTGTGAAGTGGGGCTTCAAGGTGAAGGCGATTTTTGCCGCCTAGTGGGTTATTTGACAAGCCCCTATTCTTACTGCATCGAACTTCAACCACAGGAAATGACATGAACATCGCATTGATCGGCGCCACCGGCTTCGTCGGCTCGGCCGTGCTCGAAGAACTGCTGCGCCGCCAGCACCGGGTGACCGCGCTGGCTCGCAACCCCGGCAAACTGGCTGCGCGCGACGGCCTCACCGTGGTGCAGGCCGATGCCCAGGACGCCACCCAGGTCGCCAAGGCCGTGGCCGGCCACGACGCCGTGGTCAACGCCTACAACCCGGGCTGGACCGTGCCCGACATCCACGACCAGTTCCTGGTCGGCACGCGCGCCATCTATGCCGGCGTGAAGCAGGCTGCGGTCAAGCGCCTGCTGGTGGTGGGCGGCGCAGGCAGTCTGTACGTCGCGCCCGGCGTGCAACTGGTGGACACTCCCAACTTCCCCGCCGAGTACAAACCGGGCGCCCTGGCCGCGCGCGAGGCGCTCAACCTCATCCGCAGCGAAACCTCGCTGGACTGGACCTTCCTGTCGCCCCCCATCCTGCTGGCCCCCGGCGAGCGCACCGGCAAATACCGCCTGGGCACCGATGCTCCGCTGATGAATGGCGAAGCCCCAGGCGGCATCAGCGTGGCCGACCTGGCCGTGGCCATCGCCGACGAGCTGGAGAACCCGCGCCACGTGCAGCAGCGCTTCACCGTGGCGAGCTGATCGCCTTCGGCCAGAGGGCTGAAAGGCACACGCCCGGCATCGCCGGGCGTTTTGCATTGTGCGCAGTGCATACACTCCCTGCTCCGTGTTGCCCCCTTCCTCCTGATGCAAGCCCTGTTGAACGCCATCGCCACGATGGCCCCCCTGCCCACCGACGCCCAGCGCGTGTTCCATGGCCGCGGTGGTCTGTACCCGGGCTGCGAGCACTGGGTGCTGGACGTCTTCCCGCCCGTGTGGGTGCTCACCAGCTTCCAGCCCGTGGCCGAGGAGGACCTGGCCACCATAGGTGCTGCCCTGGCCGCGTGCTGGGAGCAGTTGCACCCGGGCGAGCCGCTGAACTGGGTCTTCCAGACCCGGCACGAGGGCCGCAGCGAGACCCGGCTGATGGCCGGCAGCGTGCCCGACCCGCATGTGGTGACCGAGCAGGGCGCGCGCTTTCGCGTGCACGTGGCCCGCGGCCAGAACCATGGCCTGTTCCTCGACATGGCCGAGGGCCGCCGCTGGGTGCGCGACTACGCCGCCGCGCGCAGCACCGACCGCTACGGCCTCAAGGTGCTCAACCTGTTCGCCTACACCTGCGCCTTCTCGGTGGTGGCCTTGCAGGCCGGCGCCAGGCAGGTGGTCAACGTGGACATGGCACAAGGTGCCATCGCCATCGGCCAGCAGAACCACCAGCTCAACGGCCTCACCACCGGCGCGAGCTTCCTCGCGCACGACATCTTCTCGACCTGGGGCAAGATCACGCGCGGCGGGCCCTACGGCCTGGTGATCGTGGACCCGCCGAGTTTCCAGCGCGGTAGCTTCGTCGCCACCAAGGACTACGCGCGCCTGATGCGCCGCCTGCCCGACCTGCTGATCCCGGGCGGCCATGCGCTGCTGTGCCTGAATGCGCCTGAGTTGGACACGGCCTTTCTCAAGGACCAGATGCGCGAGATCGCGCCGGAGCTGGAGTTTGTGGAACGCGTGGCGAATCCGGCGGTGTTTGCCGATGTGTCGCAGGAACGCTCGCTCAAGGTGTTGGTCTACCGCCTGCCCCCGCTGGAGGCGCAAGCCCCGCAGCCTGCCTAGGCCGGCTGCCGGCTGGCGCGTTCGTGGCGCTCCTTGAGCCTGGCGACTTCCTTCACCTGCTGCCGGAAGGCCTCCACGGCCTCCTTCGATTCCGCATCCCAGGTGTCGGTCTTCATGTGCTGCAACACGGCCAGAAGCGCATCGCTCAACTGCCCGATCTGGCGACCGTAGCTGCCCACGTCCTCTATGATCTTCTGCTCGAGCGCGGGGTCCGAGGATTTGCCCATGTTGATGTTGATCAGGCCGACCTGGCCCATCGTCATCTTCGTCCAGTACTGGAAGGCCTGGTTCACGGGTCCGGACAAGGGCATGTAGAAATCGGGCATGGCGCGTATCTCCAGTTAGGTGGGCTCTGGCAGGAGAAGGGATTGCACGCCAAAAGCCGCTCCCGATCCAGGAAATTCTGGCAATCTCCTGTCGGGAGCACGTGCCTGCGGGTCAGCCCGTAAGCCAGCGCAGCGGCGCCAGCACTGTTTGCGGAAACAGCACCATGATGAACATCACGGCAAACTCGGCGGCCATGAAGGGCAGCACGCCGCGCGTCACCTCGTCCATCTTCATGCGCCCCACGCCGGCCACCACGTTCAGGATGGTGCCCACCGGCGGGGTGACCAGGCCGATGGAGTTGTTGATGATGAACAGCACGCCGAAGTAGACCGGGTCGATCCCGGCCGCCTTGATCACGGGCATCAGCACCGGGGTCAGGATGAGGATGGTGGGCGTCATGTCCATCGCGGTTCCGACCAGCATCACCAGCACCATGATCGCTATCAGCAGCAAGGTCTGGTTGCCCATCAAGGGCTTGAGCAGCTCGACCATCTGGGTCGGCAGGTTGGCCACCGTGATCAGCCAGGAGGACACCATGGCCGCAGCCACGAGGAACATCACGACGGCGGTGGTCTTGGCAGCGGTGGTGAAGATCGGCAGCAGCGCGGACAGCGGCAGCTCGCGGTAGATGACGCTGGCGACGAACAGCGAGTACACGGCGGCCACCACGGCGGCCTCGGTTGGCGTGAAGACCCCCATGCGCAGGCCCACGAGGATGAATACCGGCAGCGTCAGGGCCCAGACCGACTCGCGTGCGGCGCGCCAGATCTCTGCCGTGCTCTTCTTTGCAGGAAGGGTCAGCGCTTCCTTGCGCCCCACCCACCACCAGGTGACCGCGAGGCCAAGGCCGATCATGATGCCGGGGAAGATGCCCGCAATGAACAGCTTGCTGATCGACACATTGGCTGCCACTCCGAAGATCACGAAGCCGATGCTCGGCGGGATGATGGGACCGATGACGCCCGAGGCGGCGATCAGCCCGCCCGATACCTCCTTCTTGTGCCCGGCCTTGACCATCATGGGCAGCAGCAGCGCCGTCAGTGCCGCGGCATCCGCCACGGCCGAGCCCGACAGCGAGGACAGCAGGCATGCCGCCAGGATCACCACGTAGCCCAGGCCGCCCTTGACATGCCCGACCAGCGCCAGCGCGAAGTTCACGATGCGCTGCGACAGGCCGCCCACGTTCATGATCTCGCCCGCCAGCATGAAGAAGGGCACGGCCAGTAGCGGAAAGCTGTCCGCACCGTTGATGAAGTTCTGCGCCAGGATCTGGGAGTCGAACAGATCGAGGTGCCACATCAGGCCGACGCCTGAGGCCAGCAGCGCATAGGCGATGGGGATGCCCAGGGCCATGGCGCCCAGCAGGCCGCCGAGAAAAATCAGCACGGTCATGTTCTTGTCTCCGGTTTTCCGGGGGCGGCGTTTTCGCGCGCGAGCTCAGCCTGCAGGGCCTCCAGCTCGGCCTGCTCTTCGGACTCCTTGACCATCACCAGGTCGCCGTCGCTGAGCTTGCCGGCCAGCACGCGCAGCAACTGCAGCACCAGCAGAAAGCCGGCGCACACCGAGAACACCACGCCCGAGGCGTAGAAGAAGGCCATCGAGGCCCCGGTGACCGGTGCCTCCACGTCCCAGTTGATCTTCATCTGCTTGTAGCTGCCTTCGAAGAACAGCCAGGTGATGTAGAGCATCAGCACCTGCCCCAGCACCATGCAGACCTTCTTGCCCTTCACGGGCAGCCGGGACACCAGCATGTCCGTGCCCAGATGGGCGTTCTCCTTGATGGCTGCCACTGCGCCCAGGAAGGTGATCCAGATGAAGAGCCAGCGCGAAAGCTCTTCACTGACGGTGATGCCGGAATTGAAAACGTAGCGCAGCACCACGTTGCCGAAGACCAGCACCACCATGGCGGCGAGTGCCAGCGCAATGAGCAGGTTGATGGCCCGCACGTAGCGGTCGATGAAGATGTCGAGCATTTTTTTGCCTCCTGGGTTGCTGGGCGGTCAGCGCCTCAAAGCTGCGCGCCTTGCAGCAGGCCGCGTGCGGCCAGGTTGGCGATGAAAGCCCGCAGCCCGAAGCGCCAGGGCGGTGCACTCTCGCTGTGGGTCACGGTGTTGTGCAGGGCGCCGAGCCAGGCGCTGTGGATGGTGACCACGTCGCCCAGGTGGTGGGTGAAGCCGCCGCCGGGCTGGTCGCGGTCCTCGATGGGGGCGAACAGGGTGCCCAGGAACAGCATGAAGCCATCGGGGTATTGGTGCGCGGCCAGGGTCTGGGCCACCAGGTCGGTCGGGTCGCGGCTGATGCTGGCCATGGTGTTGATGCCCCGCAGCTCGAAGCCATCTGCGCCCGCCACGCGCAGGTGCACGGTCTCGCTGCGCACCTGGTCCAGGCCGAAGCTGGCATCGAACAGGCGGATGAAGGGGCCGATGGCGCAGGAGGCGTTGTTGTCCTTGGCCTTGCCCAGCAGCAGCGCGCTGCGGCCTTCGATGTCGCGCAGGTTGACGTCGTTGCCCAGGGTGGCGCCGACGATGTCGCCGCGGCTGTTCACCGCCAGCACCACTTCGGGTTCGGGGTTGTTCCAGGCCGAGTCGGCGCGGATGCCGATGTCCTCGCCCGTGCCCACCGAGGCCAGCACGGGGGCCTTGGTGAAGACCTCGGCATCGGGGCCGATGCCCACTTCGAGGTACTGGGACCACAGGCCCTTTTGCTGCAGCAGCGCCTTCAAGGCCATGGCCTGGTCCGAGCCCGGCCGGATGTCGGCCAGGCTGTCGCCGATCAGCCCGATCACCTGGCTGCGCAGGCCTTGCGCGCGGCTGGCGTCGCCACGGGCCTGCTCTTCGATCACGCGTTCGATCAGGCTGGCCGCAAAGGTCACGCCCGCGGCCTTCACCACCTGCAGGTCGCAAGGCGCCAGCAGCCAGGGGCGTGCGGTATCGCGCAGGCCGGGCTGGCTGTTGGCCAGCAGTTCGGGCACGCTGCACAGGTGGCGGCCCGGGGTGGCCCGCACGGCGTCGGCGGGATCGGGCATGTCCAGCAGGGTGCTCATGGTGGGGTAGCGCTGGCTCAGGTCGTAGACCCCCTCGGCGCGCAATGCCACCACGGCGGGCCCGGGGGGGCTGCCTGCCACCCAGGCGCGGCCTACCAGGGTGCCGGCCAGGCCGTCGTCGGGCAGGGTATGGGCGTGCGTCGCCGCACCGGCCACGGCGGCCGCTGTCGTGTCACTCATCGGGAAGTCCTTGAAAGTTCGGGATCGGTGCCAACCGGCCTTGGGGGCCGGTCAGTGGTTGTGGCGCGGCGTCTTTTCGGCAATGCGGCGGTAGTCGAGGGCAAAGTCCAGCGTGGCGCCGTCGACCAGTTGGCCGGTCTTCTCGCGGTACAGCGCCTCCCAGGGCGACTGGCTTTTGGGCACCGGGGGCGCTGGCAGCTCGCGGCGGCGGCGTGCGATCTCTTCGGGCGCCACCAGCGCATCGCAGCGGCCGGCCCCCAGGTCGATGCGGATGGTGTCGCCGCTCTGCAGCCAGCAAAGGCCGCCGCCCACCGCGCTTTCGGGCGAGGCGTTGAGGATCGACGGGCTGTCGGCCGTGCCCGACTGGCGGCCATCCCCCAAGGTCGGCAAGGTGGTGATGCCGCGGCGGATCAGGGCGTCGGGTGGTTGCATGTTGACCACTTCGGCCGAACCCGGCCAGCCGATGGGGCCGGCGCCGCGCATCACCAGGATGCAGCCCTCGTCGATGCCCAGCGCCGGGTCGTTGATGCGTGCGTGGTAGTCGTCGGCACCGTCGAACACGACGGCGCGGGCCTCGAAGATGCCTTCGGCCCCGGGTCGGCTCAGGTAACGCTGGCGAAAGGCTTCGGAGATCACCGAGGTCTTCATGATCCCGAAGTCGAACAGATTGCCCTGGAGCACCAGGAAACCGGCCTTGTGCATCAAGGGCGCCGCGAAGGGGAAGATCACTTCGCGGTCGCGCGTCTCGCGGCCCTGCAGGTTCTCGGCCACGGTCTTGCCGGTCACGCTCAAGCAGTCGCCCCGCAGGCGCCCGGCCTGCTGCAGCTCCCACATCAGCGCTGGCACGCCCCCAGCGCGAAAGAAGCGCTCGCCCAGGAATTTGCCGGCGGGCTGCATGTTGAGCAGCAGCGGCAGGTCGTAGGCGTGTTCGGTCCAGTCCTCTGCCCGCAGGTCCACGCCGGCATGCCGCGCCATGGCCATGATGTGCACTTGCGCGTTGCTGGAGCCGCCGGCCACGCTGACCACCGACAGGGCATTGAGAAAGCTGTCGCGGCTGAGGACGCGCGAGGGCCGCAGGTCCTCGAAGGCCATGTCGACGATGCGCCGCCCGGTCTCGTACGCCATCTGGCCGCGTTCGCGGTAGGGCGCTGGGATGGCGGCACAGCCCGGCAACGACAGGCCCAGGGCCTCGGCCACCGCGTTCATGGTGGAGGCTGTGCCCATGGTGTTGCAATGGCCCGCAGAGGGCGCGCTGCTGCAGGCACGCTGCAGAAACTCCTCCTCGCCGATCTCGCCCGCTGCCAATTGGCGGCGGCTGCGCCAGATCACGGTGCCCGAGCCCACGAGCTCGCCGTCGTGCCAGCCGTCCAGCATGGGGCCGCCCGAGAGCACGATGGCCGGGATGTCCACGGTGGAGGCCGCCATGATGCCGGCCGGCGTGGTCTTGTCGCAACCCGTGGTCAGCACCACGGCATCGATGGGGTAGCCGTACAGGATCTCGACCAGTCCCAGGTAGGCCAGGTTGCGGTCCAGCGCGGCCGTGGGGCGGCGGCAGTTCTCGAAGATCGGGTGCACCGGAAACTCCATCGGAATGCCGCCGGCATCGCGGATGCCGTCGCGCACGCGCCGCGCCAGGTCGACATGGATGCGGTTGCAGGGCGACAGATCGCTACCCGTCTGGGCAATGCCGATGATGGGGCGGCCCGAGCGCAGTTCCTCGGGCGTGAGCCCGTAGTTCATGAAGCGTTCGAGGTAGAGCGCGGTCATGTCCGAGCGCTCGGGGTCGGCGAACCATTCGCGCGAGCGGAACGGGCGGCTGGGTGTCTTGTCCATGGCGTAGCTTCTGAAAAGAGAGAAGGGCTGTCGCGCTGGCGCGGGGCAGTGCCCGCACCGGCCGCGGTCACTTGGTGGTGCCGCGCACCTTGGCCAGTTCAGCGTTCAGCTCGCCCGTGGTCTCTTCACCGAACTCCTTGCCGTACTTGGCCAGCACCGGCTGCAGCTTGGCACGCATCCGGGCCTGCTCGGCCGGCGCCAGCTCGGTCACCTGCATGCCCACCTTCTTGAGTTCGCCCAGCGCCGTTTCGCTGAAGGCGCGGATGGTCTTGCGCTCGAACAGGGTGGCCTCGCGGGCCGCCTCCTGCACGATCTTCTGCTCCTGGGCCGACAGGCCGTCCCAGGCCTTCTTGGACATCAGCAGCACCCAGGCGCTGTACATGTGGCGCGACAGCACCAGGTGCTTTTGCACTTCGTAGAATTTGCTCGACAGGATGGTGGCGGGCGGGTTCTCCTGGCCATCCACGGCAGCCTGTTCCATCGCCGAGTACAGCTCGGTGAAGGGCATGGGCGTGGCATTGGCCCCGAGGGCGTTGAAGGTGTCCAGGAACAGGGGGCTCTGGATCACGCGCAGCTTCAGGCCCGCCAGGTCATCGGCCTTGGTGATCGGGCGGCGCGAATTGGTCACGTGGCGAAAGCCGTTCTCCCAGAAGCCCAGGCCCACCAGGCCTTTTTCAGGCAGCTTGGCCAGCAGTTTCTGGCCGAAGGGGCCATCCAGCACGGCATCGGCCTCCTGCTCGTTGTTGAAGGTCAGGGGCAGGTTCAGTACACCGAAGGGCTTGATCAGCGACATCAGGGTGGAGGTGTCGGGAATCGTCATCTCCAGGGTGCCGCCGCGCAGCGCCGAGGTCATGGTCACGTCGTTGCCCAGCGACCCGCTCGCGTACAGCTTTGCCACCAGCTTGCCGCCGCTCTTGGCCGAGAGCTGCTCGGCAAAGTGCTTGACGGCCAGTGCCTGGGGGTGGTCATCGTTCAGGCCGATGCCTACCTTGAACACATGTTCCTTGATCTGTGCAGAAACCGGAGCGGCCAGGGCGGCCAGGATCGTGGCCGCCAGGGCCAGTGCTTTGAACTTCATGAATGTCTCCAAATATGGAATGGCTGGACACGATGGGGTGGCCCATCGGCGCCATCAGGTCTCTGACGGACCCTCCTGAACGCAAGGCAGAGATTAGGTTTTGGGCCTCCCCGGGTCCACTCACTTTTTTGCTAGCATCCATTCCAAATGCTTATGACTTCAGGCCCATTTCCGGGTAAACCCTTGTCCATGGCGCAGGCCTGCGCGAGGCTGCGTTTCCGGCACCTGCAGTTTCTGGACATCCTGGGCCAGACGCGCAATCTGCGCCTGACGGCCGAGCAGATGCACATCACGCAGCCGGCGGCCACCAAGATCCTGATGGACATCGAGGAGATCCTGGAGTCCCGCCTGTTCGAGCGCCTCTCGCGCGGCATGCGGCCCAACGAGCTGGGCCTGTTCACCTTGCGCTATGCCGCCTCCTCCCTGGCCGGACACCGCAAATTCGTGGAGGAGTTCAATGCGCTCAAGCAAGGCGGGCACGGCCACCTCACGGTAGGCGCCATCACGGGGTCCGCCGCACATGTGCTGATCGCCTCCGTGGCCGAGATACAGCGCCTGCGGCCACTGCTGGTGCTCAAGGTGCTGGAGCAGAGCAGCGACCAGCTCGTCGCCTGGCTGGCGGAGCGCAAGATCGACCTCATGATCGGGCGCTTCACCGACGACGCGCAGCGAACGCAGTTCCAGTACGAGCGCCTGTCCAGCGAGCCACTGCAGGTGGTGGCGGGCGTGCACCACCCGCTGCGCGGCGCGCGTGACCTGGGCATGGCGGAGCTGTCCCACTGGCCATGGATTCTCTACCCTGCATCCACCGCCCTGCGCAAGGTGTCCGACGACATCTTCGGGCGCAACGGACTGGCACTCGCTTCGGGCGTGGTCGAGACCCCCTCTTTCCTGTTCGCGCTGGAGATGATGCAGGCGACCGACATGCTTTCGTTGCAGCCCTCGGCGCTGGTGGAGCGCTATATCCACAAGGGGCTGCTGGCCCGCATCCCGGTGGAACTGCCGGACCGCATGCCGGACTACGGCCTCATCACGCGGCTGGGCGAGTTGCCCACGCCGGCCGCGCAGGCGTTCATCGATGTGCTGCGCGCGGTGGCTGCGCCGCCCACCGAGGCTGCACCGTGAGCGAACCGCCTGCAATGCCTCAGGCGCTCCATCGATAACAAAAGGTTATTCGAAAATCGACGCTGCCACCGGCCGGTATGCTCTGCGCCCTTTCTCCCATTGAATCCTTGCGGGACCTCCCCCATGCCAGACCACCAGGACATCCCCGAACCCATCAACGAACCGCGCCTGTGGAGCGACGAGCGCTGGATGGCGCGCGTCATCAAGAACGAGGACGACGATGGCTGGGCGGTGTCCATGACCCTGCACGGCGAAGCCGAGCCCGCGCTGGTGGGGCCCTGGACCATGGGGCGCGACAAGAAGAACCCGAAGCCGCTCGATGTGTCGGCCTTCAACACCCTGGTGAAGACCGCCAGCGAGGTGCTGCGCCGGCATGAGCAGCAGCTGCATGCCCAGCTCAACAAGAACCTGGCCATCACCACTGCCCAGGGCCAGCGCCTGCGCGTGGCGTTGGCCATCGTGCCCGACGAGGAGGGCGCCACGGCCACGCTGAGCGCGCAGGACGAGCTGGGCGAAGAGCTGGCGCGCGTGCCCGTGTCGCCAAGCTTCAAGCTCACCGTGGCCAGCGCCACGGCCTGGGTCGAGGGCGGGTTCGAAAAGCCGCGCTGACATCGTGCCGGTCTTGCGGGCGACTGCAAGAGCGCGGGTTTTTCCCTAGAATGGCGTTGCCGGACAGAAAATCCTTCAGTCCGGCAGCGTTCTCAGGGCGGGGTGCAATTCCCCACCGGCGGTATCTGCACAGCCTTCGGCCATCGAAGGCGCGTGCAGGAGCCCGCGAGCGCCCGCAGCGGCTGGCTGGTGGATCTTCGGGTCCACGCCAAGTGCAGCGGGGTCAGCAGATCTGGTGCGATGCCAGAGCCGACGGTCACAGTCCGGATGAAAGAGATCGCGAAGCCATGGGCCCTGCCGCCGGTGTGGGCGCCCGCGTGGATGCATTGCCGCTTCGGTGCGGCCGGCCATCGGGTCGGCAGGCGCTGTGGATGGAGGCCCGCGCGTGCGCAGCGCCGTGTGCAGCCGCCTTGTTCGCGCGCGCCCTGATTCTGGTAATCCTTTTCTTCGATACGAGAAAATCCATGAATCAGCCTCTCCCTCCCCAAGCAGTCACGGCCATTGCCGGCAGCGACGCCCCGCGCGGCGAACGCGTCGCGGTGATCTGCGCCAGCTGGCACCGGGACATCGTCCACCAGGCCCGCGATGCGGCCGTGGCGGAATTCGGCCGCAACGGCCTGGCCGCCGACCAGGTCGAGCATTTCGACGTGCCCGGCGCATTCGAGATCCCCCTCCTGGCCAAGAAGCTCGCCCAAAGCGGCCGCTACGACGCCATCGTGGCCTGCGCCCTGGTGGTCAACGGCGGCATCTACCGCCACGAGTTCGTGACCACCGCCGTCATCGACGGCCTGATGCGCGTGCAGCTCGACACCGAGGTGCCGGTGATGAGTGCCGTGCTCACGCCGCGCGACTTCCACGAGCACGAAGAGCATGTGCGCTTCTTCCGCGAGCACTTCGTGAAGAAGGGCGCAGAAGTGGCCCAGGCCTGCCTGGCCACCATGGCCCACCTGCGCGCCTATTGATCATTGGCGCAATGCCGTCCGCAAGGGCGGCTGCCTGCGCCGTTTTCGGTCCTTCAGGCCGCCGCGAGCCGGGGTGCCCGGCCTGCGCTGGCGGCGGGCCGCACGGGCTGGTCACCGCCCTGCAGGCGGAACACGGCCACCGCGTCCACCAATTGCTGCGCCTGCACCTTCAGGCTGTCGGCGGCGGCCGCGCTTTCCTCCACCAGGGCGGCGTTCTGCTGCGTGGCCTGGTCCATCTGCGTGATGGCCTCGCCCACCTGGGACACCCCCAGGCTCTGCTCGCTGCTGGCGGCGCTGATCTCGCCGACGATGTCGGTCACGCGGCGGATCGAGGCCACCACCTCGGTCATGGTGGCCCCGGCCTTGTCGACCAGGGTCGTGCCCTGCTCGACGCGCTCCACGCTGGCGTGGATCAGGCTCTTGATCTCCTTGGCCGCCTCGGCACTGCGGCCGGCCAGGCTGCGCACTTCGCTGGCCACCACGGCGAAGCCCCGGCCCTGTTCGCCCGCACGGGCGGCTTCCACGGCCGCGTTCAGCGCCAGGATGTTGGTCTGGAAGGCGATGCCGTCGATGACGCCGATGATGTCGGAAATCTTCTTGCTGCTGTCGTTGATGCCCTTCATGGTCTCGACCACTTCGGAGACCACGTCGCCGCCCTGCACGGCCACGGTGGAAGCATTGAGCGCCAGCTGGTTGGCCTGGCGGGCATTGTCGGCATTGGCCTGCACGGTGGAGTTGAGTTCCTCCATCGAGGCCGATGTCTCTTCGAGCGCACTGGCCTGCTGCTCGGTGCGGGCCGACAGGTCGTTGTTGCCCTGCGCGATCTCGGCACTGGCCAGGGCCACGCTGTCGGCATTGGTGCGGACATTGCTCACCACGTTGGAGAGGCTGCCCTGCATGGCGTGCAGGGCGTTGAGCAGTTGCGCGATCTCGTCCCTGCCGCGCACCTCGGTGGCCACCGTCAGGTCGCCGCCGGCCACGGCCTGAGACACCAGCACCGCATTGCCCAGCGGCTGTGTCACCGTGCGGCTGAACACGATGGCGCCGGCTATGCCCAGCGCACACACCACCAACATCACGGCCAGGCTGATGGTGGTGGCGCGCGACGCGGTGGCGGCTGCGCGGTCGGCGATTTCGCTGCTGGCCTTGCCGATCAGCTCCCCGGCCTGGTCAAGCAACTGGGAGGGTTCACGGTCCATGCCCTGCACGGCCTTGTCGCCGGCCTCCACGTCCTGCCCCGCGGCCTTGAAGGCCTCGAATCCCTTGCGGTAGGCCGCACCCATGCGCTCATGGGCCTGCACGAATTTCACCACGTGTTCGCGCCCCTCGCCCGGTGGCAGAGCCGCCAGCAGCTTCTGGGCCTGGTCGCTGACGGATTTTTCCTGCTTCTCGAACGCCGCCCAGTAGCGCGTGAGCTGGGCCGGGTCCTTGCCGCGGATCAGCACGTTCTTCCACTCCTGCACCTGCACCTTGAAACCGTTGAGCACGTCCGACGCCATGCGTTCGTGCTGGAAACTTTGCGCCACGGTGGTTTCGTAGGTGCCCAGCGCCTGGTTCAGGCGACTGATGCCGAACATGGCGGCTGCAAACAGCAGCAACAACGACGCGGTAAAGGCCAGGGGGAGCTTGAGGCTGAGCTTCATGACGGGACTCCTTGGATTCCACAGATCACCGCAGCCAAGGCAATCGGCATGCCAAGGCACTCCACTGCATTATGGGCCGTTGTAAATATTTGTGTCCGGCTTTTTTGTGACCCGGTCGTTGCGCGGCAAATCCCTCACAGAAGCGAAAAAGGCCTGGCTTGCAAGGCCAGGCCTGGGGGCGGGAGTGTGCTGGTATTACAGAACGCCGGCAGTCCGCAGTTGCGCAATGCGCGCCGCATCCAGCCCCAGCTCGGCCAGCACCTCGTCGGTGTGCTGCCCCAGCGCCGGCGGTGCATTGCGCAGCGTGGGCGGGTTGGCCGACAGGCGCAGCGGGCTGGCCACGCCGGTGATGTGGGCCACGCCGTCGCCGGCCTCGCCGTCCTTCCAGCGTGGCAGGGCCACGGCCAGGCCGCGTGCCTTCACCTGCGCATCGTCGAAGGCCTGGGCAATGGTGTTGATCGGGCCGCAGGGCACGGCCTTGTCTTCGAGCAGGGCGATCCACTCGGCCGTTGTGCGCGTGCGTGTGAGGGCCTCCATGGCCGGGATCAGCTCGGCGCGGTGCTTCACGCGCAGCGTGTTGCTGGCAAAGCGCTCGTCGCCGGCCCACTGGGGCTGGTCAGCCGCTGCGCAAAAGCGCGCGAACTGGCCGTCGTTGCCAATGGCCAGCAGCATGGCACCGTCCTGCGTGGGGAAGTCCTGGTAGGGCGCCAGGCTTGGGTGGCTGTTGCCCTGGCGTGTGGGCGCGTTGCCCGTGGCCAGAAAGCCGGCGGCCTGGTTGGCCAGGATGGCCATGCCCACGTCCAGCAGCGACATGTCGATGTGCTGGCCTTCGCCCGTTCGGTGGCGCACGTTGAGCGCGGCGACGATGGCGGTGCTGGCGTACACGCCGGTGAACAGGTCGGTGAGCGCCACGCCCACGCGCAGAGGGCCGCCGCCGGGCTCGCCGTCGGCCCGGCCGGTGATGCTCATCATGCCGGTCATGGCCTGGATCATGAGGTCGTAGCCCGCGCGCTCGGCGTACGGCCCGTCCTGCCCGAAGCCGGTGACCGAGCAGTAGACCAGGCGTGGGTTCAGCGCGCGCAGGCTGGCATGGTCCAGGCCATACTGCTGCAGGCCCCCGACCTTGAAGTTCTCCACCACGATGTCGCTTTGCAGCGCCATGTCGCGGATCAGTTGCTGCCCCTCGGGCGTGGCCATGTCGATGGTGACCGAGCGCTTGTTGCGGTTGCAGGCCGTGAAGTAGCTCGCCTGGTTGGTGTCATTGCCCTCGGCGTCCTTGAGGAAGGGAGGGCCCCAGTGGCGCGTGTCGTCGCCCGCGCCGGGGCGCTCCACCTTGACCACGTCGGCACCCAGGTCCGCCAGGATCTGCGTGCACCATGGGCCCGCCAGCACGCGCGAGAGGTCCAGGACTTTGATGCCATCGAGGGCGCCGACAGGAGGTGTGCTCATAGGATTCGATCAGGAACTGCAAATCATGAAAGGACAGACGGCCGCCGCACAGGGTGCAGCGGCCGCAGTGGGACAAGGGGCGCTTGCGCGCCCTTGTCTTAGTTGCTGAAGGCGGCGATGCCGGTCTGGGCGCGGCCCAGGATCAGCGCGTGCACATCGTGCGTGCCTTCGTAGGTGTTCACCACTTCCAGGTTCACCAGGTGGCGGGCCACGCCGAACTCGTCGCTGATGCCGTTGCCGCCCATCATGTCGCGGGCCAGGCGTGCGATGTCCAGCGCCTTGCCGCAGCTGTTGCGCTTGATGAGGGAGGTGGCTTCCACGGCGGCCGTGCCTTCGTCCTTCATGCGGCCCAGGCGCAGGCAGGCCTGCAGGCCGATGGCGATCTCGGTCTGCATGTCGGCCAGCTTCTTCTGGATCAGCTGGTTGGCGGCCAGGGGGCGGCCGAACTGCTTGCGGTCCAGCGTGTACTGGCGCGAGGT
>JAZKEE010000084.1:0-10168 GCA_040387235.1 Pseudomonadota bacterium | reverse complement strand
GCCTTGATGGCCAGCTCGGCCAGCTTCTTGCCGTAGTCGACGTGCTGGTTGAGCCACAGCTCGAGCGCCGGGCGCACGAAGCCCGAGACGAGGCGCACCGCGTCGCGCGAGTTCAGCCGCTCCTTGATCTGGCCCTGGAACTGCGGGTCCAGCACCTTGGCCGAAAGCACGTAGCTGGCACGGGCGAACACGTCCTCGGGCAACAGCTTCACGCCCTTGGGCAGCAGGCTGTGCAGCTCGATGAAGCTTTTGACGGCATTGAACAGGCCATCGCGCAGGCCGCTTTCGTGCGTGCCACCGGCGCTCGTGGGGATCAGGTTGACGTAGCTCTCGCGCACGGGCTGGCCATCTTCGGTGAAGGCCACGCACCAGGATGCGCCCTCGCCCTCGGCAAAGCTCTCGTTGTTGCGGTCGGCAAAGCCTTCGCCCTCGAAGAGCGGGATCACCGGGTCGCCGTTGAGCGTCTGCATCAGGTAGTCGCGCAGGCCGCCCTTGTACTGCCAGGTCTGGGTGTCGCGCGTCTTCTCGTTCACCAGCGTCACGGACACGCCGGGCATCAGCACCGCCTTGCTGCGCAAGAGGTGGGTGAGCTCGGCCATGGGCAGCGCGCTCGACTCGAAATACTTGGCATCGGGCCAGGCGCGCACGGTCGTGCCCTGCTTGCGCTCGCCCGCGTCCAGCGCGCGGGTCACCAGGGGCTCGACCACGTCGCCGGCCGAGAACACCAGCCGGGCGACCTTGCCCTCGCGGTGGCTGCTCACTTCCAGGCGTGTGGCCAGCGCGTTGGTCACGCTCACGCCCACGCCGTGCAGGCCGCCCGAGAAGCTGTAGGCGCCGCCCTTGCCCTTGTCGAACTTGCCGCCCGCGTGCAGGCGGGTGAACACCAGCTCGATCACCGGGGCGTTTTCCTCGGGGTGCATGCCGAAGGGGATGCCGCGCCCGTCGTCCTCGATGCTGACCGAGCCGTCGACGTGCAGCGTGACCTTGATCTTCTTGCCATGGCCGGCCAGCGCCTCGTCGGCGGCGTTGTCCAGCACCTCCTGGATGATGTGCAGGGGGTTGTCGGTACGGGTGTACATGCCCGGGCGCTGCTTGACGGGCTCCAGGCCCTTGAGCACGCGGATCGAACCTTCGGAATATTCGCTGGCGGAGACGGGAGACGGTTTGGCAGACATGCGGCGGATTGTAGTGCGGCGCAGCAAAGACTGGATAAAAATACAGCTCCACTGCCTTCAACTGTACTGTTCGGTGGTGTGCGGGCAGATTGTGGCCAATCTGGCTACATTCTGCGCATGTCTTCCATGCATCCTCCGAAACTGTCCATGTTCCAGGTGCTCGCGTGCGGCGCGGCCATCGTGACCTTGTCCATGGGCATTCGCCACGGCTTTGGCCTGTGGCTGCTGCCCATCACCCAGGAAATGGGCTGGACGCGCCAGTCCTTTGCCCTGGCGATTGCCATCCAGAACCTCTCCTGGGGCCTGATCGGCATCTTTGCCGGCATGGCAGCCGACCGCTTCGGCGCCTTCCGCGTGCTGCTGGCCGGCGCTGCCCTGTATGCGGCAGGCCTGGCGGGCATGGCACTGTCGCCCACGCCGCTGCTGTTCGCGCTGACCGCGGGCGTGCTGATCGGTGCCGCCCAGGCAGGCACCACCTACGCGGTGATCTATGGCGTGCTGGGCCGCCAGATCGCGCCCGAGAAGCGCTCCTGGGCCATGGGCGTGGCGGCAGCGGCGGGCTCCTTCGGCCAGTTCCTCATGGTACCCATGGAAGGCTGGCTCATAGCCAGCTTCGGCTGGCAGCAGGCGCTGCTGGCGCTGTCGCTGGCGGTGCTGCTCATCGTGCCCCTGGCTTTTGGCCTGCGCGAGCCGGGCTTCAAGGGCGCAGCACCGCCCAAGCGCGACCAGACCGTCGCCCAGGCACTGTTCGAGGCCTTCCGCTACCCCAGCTTCTCGCTTTTGATGGCGGGCTACTTCGTCTGCGGCTTCCAGGTGGTGTTCATCGGCGTGCACATGCCCAGCTACCTCAAGGACCATGGCCTGTCACCCCAGGTGGCCAGCTACGCGCTGGCGCTGATCGGCCTGTTCAACGTGTTCGGCACCTATATTGCGGGCACCCTGGGCCAGCGCCTGCAAAAACGCTACATCCTGGCCTTCATCTACTTTGCGCGGGCGATCGCCATCGCGGTGTTCCTGGTGGTGCCGCTGTCACCGGCCTCGGTGTATGTCTTCTCGGCCGTGATGGGCACGCTGTGGCTGTCCACCATTCCGCCGACCAACGCCACGATCGCCCAGATCTTCGGTGTGCAGCACCTGTCCATGCTGGGCGGCTTCGTGTTCTTCAGCCACCAGATCGGCAGCTTCCTGGGTGTGTGGCTGGGCGGCTACCTCTACGATGCCACGGGCAGCTACGACATCGTCTGGTACATCGCCATCGCGCTCGGGGTGTTCGCGGCCCTGGTGAACCTGCCCGTCAAGGAAAGCCCTATCCAGCGTCCAGCGCCCGTGCCTGCATGATGGCGGCCTGAACTTCTGCCCCATGACGATGCAAGCCGCCCCCGAGCACGCCCCCCACCGCACCCCGGCCCTGCCGCTGGCGTGGCGGGTGCTGGCCTGGGCGGTGGCCATCCTGGCCTGCCTGGCCGTGTTCGGCCTGTACACCGTGCCCGAGTTCATGGTGATGCTGGCCGACCAGGTATGGAACTGCTTCTGACCCATCCCACGGGCCTGCCACGGCAGAACCCGCTGCTTCACCTTTCATGGCAAATCGATGCACGGATCTGACAAGCCCTCGGACTGGGTGCGCCGCTGGTCGCCCCTGATCGCACCCGCCAGCACCGTGCTCGACGTGGCCTGCGGGGCCGGGCGCCACCTGCGCTGGCTGCACGGCCAGGGCCACACGGTGGTGGGGGTGGACCGCTCGCTGGAAGCCATCGCCGCCAATGCCCCGCTGGGCGAAATGCTCTGCGCCGACATCGAAAACGGCCCCTGGCCCCTGACCGGGCGCCAGTTCGGCGCGGTGGTGGTCACCAACTACCTGTGGCGCCCGCTGTTTCCCACCCTGGTGGCCAGCCTGGCGCCCGGGGGCGTGCTGATCTACGAGACCTTTGCACACGGTAACGAAACGGTGGGACGCCCGGCCCGGCCCGAATTCCTGCTCCAGCCGGGCGAATTGCTGGCCGCCTGCAGCGGATTGCGCACCGTGGCCTACGAGGACGGCTTCCTCGAAGAACCCGCGCGTTTCGTGCAACGCATCACGGCGGCAAGGGAACTTGCTGACGGGGCGGCACCCTCAAGACATCTGCTGGCCAGTGGGGCTAGTTAGAATGCTCTTTTACCGTTCACCATTGCGGACATGACTTCTTCCTCCGTGCCACTTACCGGCAGCATCGTCGCCCTCGTCACCCCCTTGCATGAGGACGGTAGCGTCGACTACCCTGCGCTGCGCAAACTGATCGACTGGCACATCGCCGAAGGCACCGACTGCATCGGCGTCGTGGGCACTACGGGCGAGTCGCCCACGGTGAACGTCGAGGAGCACTGCGAGATCATCCGCGTGTCGGTGGAGCAGGCCGCCAGGCGCGTGCCCATCATGGCTGGCTGCGGCGCCAACTCCACGGCCGAGGCCATCGAGCTGGCCCGCTTTGCCAAGAAAGTGGGCGCCGACACGCAGCTGCAGGTCGTGCCCTACTACAACAAGCCCACGCAAGAGGGCCAGTACCAGCATTTCAAGGCCATCGCCGAAGCCGTGGGCGACCTGCCCACCATTTTGTACAACGTGCCCGGCCGCTCCGTGGCCGACATGCAGCACGACACCGTGCTGCGCCTGGCCCAGGTGCCCGGCATCATCGGGATCAAGGAAGCCACGGGCAACATCGAGCGCGCACAGTGGCTGATCCGCGAGGCCCCCAAGGGCTTTGGCATCTACTCCGGCGACGACCCGACCGCCGTGGCGCTGATGCTGTGCGGCGGCCATGGCAACGTGAGCGTGACGGCCAACGTGGCTCCGCGCCTGATGCACGAGCTGTGCGTGGCGGCCATTGCCGGCAACGTGCAGCGCGCCATGGAAATCCAGTTCCAGCTGATGCCGGTGCACAAGCAGCTCTTCGTCGAAGCCAACCCCATTCCCGTGAAGTGGGCCGTGGCCCGCATGGGGCTGTGCGGTGGCACACTGCGCCTGCCCATGACGCCGCTGAGCCAGGCCAATGAGGCCGTGGTCGAAGCGGCCCTGCGCTCGGCCAGCCTGATCTAACACCCCGGGCCGCGCCCGAACCCTGACACTCCGAGGATATTCGCGTGAACGCTGTTACTACCCGAGTGGGCCTGCTGGCCCTCGCCCTGGCACTGTCTGCCTGCTCCGCCCTGGAAGGCGACAAGATCGACTACAAGAGCGCCGCCAAGGGCTCCACGCTGGAGGTGCCCCCAGACCTCACGCAGCTCTCGCGCGACTCCCGCTACAACGTGCCGGGCGGCGCCGTGTCGGCCGCGGCCATGCAGGCCAGCCAGGCAGCCCAGCCCTCGGGCACGGCCAACGCGGCCGCAGCCCAACTGGGCGACGTGCGCATCCAGCGCGATGGCAACAAGCGCTGGCTGGTGATCGACCGCCCCGCCGACAAGCTGTGGGAGCCCGTGCGCGACTTCTGGCTGGAAAACGGCTTCACGCTGGACCTGGACCAGGCCAACCTGGGCATCATGGAGACCGACTGGGCCGAGAACCGCGCCAAGCTGCCCCAGGACCTGATCCGCTCCACGCTGGGCAAGGTCATCGATTCGCTGTACTCCACCGGTGAACGCGACCGCTTTCGCACCCGCCTGGAGCGCAATGCCGCTGGTGGCACGGAGGTCTACATCACGCACCGCGGCATGGTCGAGGTCTACAGCAACACCACCAAGGACCAGACCGTCTGGCAGCCCCGCGCAGCCGACCCCGAGCTGGAAACCGAGTTCCTGCGCCGCCTGATGGTCAGGCTGGGCGTGAGCCAGGAACAATCCAAGGCCGTCGTGGCCACCGCGGCCACGCCCGTGGCGCAATCGGCCACCGTGGCCACGGTGAACAACGTGCCCGTGGTGCAGATGAAGGAAGGCTTCGACCGCGCCTGGCGCCGTGTCGGCGTGGCGCTGGACCGCACCGGCTTCACCGTGGAAGACCGCAACCGCAACGATGGCGTGTACTTCGTGCGCTACGTGGCCCCCAATGCGGACAAGAAGGAAGCCGGCTTCTTCGGCAAGCTGTTCACCCGCTCGCCGGACGCCGTGCCGCCGCTCAAGTACCGCATCGTCGTGCGCAGCCAGGGTGACGCGACCACGGTGTCGGTACTCAACGAAGGCGGCACGCCCGAATCGTCGGCCAACGCCGAGCGCATCGTGCGGGTGATCGCGGACGAGCTCAAGTAAGCCCAACCCACCGGAAAGACCTCACTTGCTGCGCCTGGACGCCACCCTGCAGGGTGGTGCCCAGGCGCAATGCATTTCAACATGCTGCGTCTGAAGAACCTGGCCAGCGGCAGCGCCGGCAACGCGACCCTCGTGGAGGCCAGCGACGGCCTGCACACGCGCCGGCTGCTGGTCGACTGCGGACTGGGCATACGCCAGCTCGAAACCCGCCTGGCCGCGGCTGGCCTGCAGATCGGCCAGATCGATGGCGTGTTCATCACCCATGAGCATTCGGACCACATCGGCTGCACGCACACGCTGGCTCTGCGCCACCGCATCCCGGTGTGGATGAGCCAGGGCACGCACATGGCCATCGGCGCACCGGATTTCGACGGCCTGCTGCAGCTCGCCTGCGACATGCAGGCCATCGAACTGGGTCCGCTGTCGTTCCAGCCCTTCACCGTGCCACACGACGCACGCGAACCCCTGCAATTGCGCTGCACCGACGGTGCCAGCCACCTGGCACTGCTGACCGACCTGGGCCATGCCACGCCCCATGTGCTCCAGCAGGTGGCAGGCTGCCACGCCCTGTTCATCGAGGCCAACCACGATCCCGACCTGCTGGCCGCGTCGGCCTACCCGGCCTTCCTCAAGCGCCGCGTGGGGGGCGCCTATGGCCACCTGGCCAACCATGCCACGGCCGCCATCGTGCAGGCCGTGCGGCACGACGGCCTCCAATGGGTGGTGGCCGCCCACCTGAGTGCGCGCAACAACACGCCCGAACTGGCCCGCCAGGCGCTTGCAGGGGCACTGCAGTGGGCGCCCGAGCTCATCGTCGTGGCCGACCAGGCCCAGGGGACCGGCTGGTTGACCGTGGGCGAGCAGCCCGTGCCCACCGGCCCCCTGTCGCCGCCACCCCTGCCCACATCGCTCTTCTGAGCACCGCGAGCCTGGCCGAATGCCCTGCGGGCAGGCGAAAAAAAACCCGCACTCTGTCGAGGGCGGGCTTCCGAACCAAAGGCCGGCGCCGTGGCGCGGCCAGGGTTCAGGCGTGCTTAGTTCGAAGCAGCGCTGGCAGCAGCGGTGGCGGCCGTTGCAGCTGCGTTGGCAGCAGCAGCTGCGTCCGAAGCGGCAGAAGCGGCTTCGGAAGCGGCAGCTGCAGGTGCTGGATCAGCGGCAGGAGCTGGCACAACCACGGGTGCGGGTGCTGGTGCTGGAGCGGGTTCTTCCTTCTTGCCACAAGCGGCGAGGGCAGCAGCAGCGATCAGGGCGGCCAGAACGAGAGAGTTCTTCATTGGATTTTTCCTAGTTGGACAGACAGAATCTTGAAAAGCCACGGCGCCCGGCTCCTGAAAAGCCCTTGCGCATTGGCACAGTGCACTTGAGTAGCACCATTTCGGCGCAGCCGCCGATTATATTGGCATTTAGTCAATACTGACTAACACCGAGGCAAGGTTTACCGTGCCTTCACATGGTGCACGGTCTGAAAACACCAAGTCGGGCGGTTGTCCTACAGTCCCAGCGTCGAGGCAGGGAAGCCGGGTGCGCTTTTCCCGTGCAGCCACTCGTTGAGCGTTTCGCGCACCAGGATGCGGCGCTGAGACTCGCGGCCCGTCACGCCCACGCAGCGTTCGGGGTCGAGCCGGTGCATCACCCAGTGCGGCGACCATAGCACACTGGGAATGTCCAGCGGGTCGGCCGAGGCGCTGCGCCGGCAGGTGATGATGTGGTCCCAGGTGCCACGCCAGCGCACGAAGCGCGCGTGCCGGCGTATCACCTCGTCGTACGAGCGGGCGAGCATGGTGAAGCGCCGGCCCGTGCGCGCCCAGGCCTGCAGCGACTCCACCACCGCCCTCTCGCCCAGCGGCCAGTCGTGAAAATGGGCATCGCTGACCACGATCTCCTCCCAGCCGTCGCGCGCCGCCGTGGCCAGCGCATCGCGCACGAGCTGGATGAAGGTTTCCCGGCTGGCAAAGCGGCCCGAAGGCAGTTCAGCCGGCTCGACGGCGGGATTCGCAGCGGTGTTGGGGTCCTGGGTCACGGTCAATCCTCCTCGGCATCCTCGGTAGCGTCCGCGTGCGCCCAACCGGCGTCGCACCATGACGATATCAGCTCCAGCGCATCGTCGCTGGCGCGCGCCATCTCGCGCACGGACAGGCGCCGCTGGTCGGCCAGGCGACGCATCAGCGTGGCATCGCGGCCGGCGGCGCGGTAGCTCTCGCCGTTGATGAACACGTGCTGCGCGTCATACATCATGCGGGTGCGGCGGTCCAGCACCACGCTCTCGATCATGGCGCCGGATTCGTCGGGATCGAACCAGACGTTGGGCTTGGGTTCGGTCAGGTACTCGCCCAGGGCCCGCTCCAGCGCCAGCGGCTCGGCCAGGGCCCGGGCCAGCGCCTCGCGCGCGAAGTCCTGCAGGCTGGCCGGGATGGCCGCGGGCTGTTCCACCGCCTCCTGGCGCGGGTCGCGGTAGAGCACGCGGGCGTCGCCCTCCTCGGCCTCTTCGGTCAGGCGCACCAGCAGCTCGTTGGCCAGTTCTGCCCGGGCCGGCGCGCGAAAGCCGATGGAATAGGTCATGCACTCGCCTTCGGCAACGCCGTCATGGGCATAGCGCGGCGGCAGGTAGAGCATGTCGCCGGGCTCCAGCACGAACTCCTCCTCGGGCTCGAACTGGGCCAGGACCTTGAGGGGGATGCCCTCCTTGAGCGCCAGGTCCTTCTGGCGGCCGATGCGCCAGCGCCGCCGGCCATGGGCCTGCAGCAGGAACACGTCGTAGCTGTCGAAGTGCGGGCCCACGCCGCCACCATTGCTGGCGTAGCTGATCATGAGGTCGTCCAGGCGCGCCTCGGGCACGAAGCGGAACTGCTGCATCAGCGCGTGCACGCCCTGGTCGTGCAGGTCCACACCCTGCACCAGCAGCGTCCAGTCGGGCTGCTTGAGCGAGGGCAGCGCGCGGCGCGGGAGCGGCCCCTGGCGCAGCTTCCAGGCACCCCGCAGCTGCTGCACCAGGCGCGACTCCACCCCGTCCTGGCCGGCCAGGTCGAACAGCTCGGCACGCTGCACCGGCGGCACGAAGCCCGGGATGGCCTGGCGCACCAGCAGCGGCTTTTTCTGCCAGTGGCGGCGCATGAACTGGGCAGGGGTGAGTCCGCCCAGAAGGGTCAGGGGTTGGTGGGCGTCCATGGGTACTGTGTGGCCCTTTGCAGGGCGGTTGGTCAAACTGCGACAATTCTCCTATGGAAATTACCGAACAATGTGTGGTCGCTTTGACCTGGATCCTGAAGGACACCCTGGGGGAGGAACTCGACGTGCTCGACGAGCCGGTGGAGTTCCTGCTGGGAGGCGATGACCTCCTGCCCCGCATCGAGGAAGCCCTGCAAGGCCACAGTGCCGGCGCCTCGGTGGCGCTGCACCTGGAGCCGGAGGACGCTTTTGGCGATTTCAACGACCAGCTGCTGTTTCTGGAGCCGCGCTCGCTCTTCCCGCCGGAACTCGAGGAGGGCATGACCTTCGACGGCGCCGCCCTGCCCGAAGGCGTGAACCCCGACGCGCCACGCGACGTGCTGTACACGGTTGCCGAGATCTACCCAGAGCATGTGGTGCTCGACGGCAACCACCCGCTGGCCGGCATTGCGCTGCGCCTGCAGCTCACGGTGCAGTCGGTGCGCGAGGCGACCGAGGACGAAATCGGCCAGGGCAGCGCGGGGACGGGGTTCTTCCGCGTCCAGCCACAGGCACCGGGCAACGACCTGCTGCACTGACCCCATGAAAAACGGGCCCTTTGCAGGGCCCGTTTTGGGTGGGTGTTGATTGCCTGGCTCAGATGCGCTGGATCTGGCCGTCGTACACCCGCACGCGGTCGCCTATGCGCAGATCGCCGGGCGTAGGCACGTCATAGGCGCGGTAACCGCCCTGGTCCAGCTGGATCGAGACGCGGTAGCCGACGTATTCGCCGCTGTTGTTGCGACGCTCCACGGCATTGCCGGCCACGGCACCACCGAGTACGCCCACCGCAGTGGCCGCGGCGCGGCCCGAACCGCCGCCTACCGCATTGCCCAGCACACCGCCCACCACAGCACCGATCACGGCACCCGCACCCGAGGTGCGGCCCGAACCCTGGGTCTGCGTCGTCTCGATGTTGGCCACGCGGCCGAATTCGGTTGGAACGGGGTTGGAAGAATGGTAGACAGGCGCGGGCGCCGTGGTGGTGTAGCCGCCGCCAGCATAGTATTCCTCCGAACGGGGAGGCGCGCCACAGGCGGCAAGGCTCCCGATGAGGACGAGGGAGCCGGTCAGCGTGGCGATACGGGTCATCTTGGTCATGGCAGATCTCCTGAAATGAATCTCGCCAGGCAGATCGTTGCGGGACCGCAGCGTTCACCGCCAGGCAATGGTGAGATTGAAGCACCAGGGATTTGCCGGCGACGCCATCAAGCAACGGGTGGCTGCGTCAGGCCGCGCACCCCGGTGGCGTCAGTCATCACCTACAGGATAAAAACACCGCGGGGCGGTCCGTAAGCGTTTGTGCAAAAGATTACAAATGCCGCATGGGCTCAGGCTTTACCGGTGGAGCCATAGCCCCCCTCGCCTCGTTCGGTGGCCGTGAATTCGGTCACCACGTTGAACTGGGCCTGCACCACGGGCACGATGACCAGTTGCGCCAGGCGCTCCATGGGCTCCAGCGTGAAGGCCGTGCTGCTGCGGTTCCAGGCGCTCACCATGAGCTGGCCCTGGTAGTCGCTGTCGATCAGGCCCACCAGGTTGCCCAGCACGATGCCGTGCTTGTGGCCCAGGCC
>JAZKEE010000083.1:0-42095 GCA_040387235.1 Pseudomonadota bacterium | reverse complement strand
AGGCCCTGGGCGGTTACCTGCCCAAGCGCCTGCCCAAGGCCGAAGAGAGCTTCACTGTGCCCTCGCTCGACACCTTCAAGGCAGTGCTCGAACCCACGGCCGAAGGCCGCGAGATCTCCACCACCCAGGCCTACGTGCGCTTCATCACGCAGCTGCTGCGCGACCAGGCCCTGGGCCCGCGCGTGGTGCCCATCCTGGTGGACGAGGCCCGCACCTTCGGCATGGAAGGCCTGTTCCGCCAGATCGGCATCTACAACCCGCACGGTCAGCAGTACACCCCGGTCGATAAAGACCAGGTCATGTACTACAAGGAAGACAAGGCCGGCCAGATCCTGCAGGAAGGCATCAACGAAGCCGGCGGCATGGCCAGCTGGATCGCCGCGGCCACCAGCTACAGCACCAACAACCGCATCATGGTGCCGTTCTACGTGTACTACTCGATGTTCGGCTTCCAGCGCATCGGCGACCTGGCCTGGGCAGCGGGCGACATGCAGGCGCGCGGCTTCCTGCTGGGCGGCACCTCGGGCCGCACCACGCTCAACGGCGAAGGCCTGCAGCACGAAGACGGCCACAGCCACATCCTGGCCGGCACCATCCCGAACTGCGTGAGCTACGACCCGACCTTCGCCCACGAAGTCGGCGTGATCATGCACCATGGCTTGAAGCGCATGGTCGAGCGCCAGGAAAACGTTTTCTACTACATCACGCTGCTCAACGAGAACTACCCCATGCCCGGCCTGCAGCCCGGCACGGAAGAGCAGATCATCAAGGGCATGTACCTGTGCAAGCAGGCGCCCGCCCTGGCCGCCGATGCACCCACCGTGCAACTGCTGGGCAGCGGCACCATCCTGCGCGAATCGTTCTTCGCCCAGGAACTGCTGGAAAAGGACTGGGGCGTGGCCGCAGGCATCTGGAGCTGCCCGAGCTTCAACGAGCTGGCCCGCGATGGCCAGGACGTGGAGCGCTGGAACCTGCTGCACCCGACGGAAACCCCACGCGTCTCCTTCGTGGCCGAGCAGCTGGGCAAGACCACCGGTCCCGTGGTCGCCTCCACCGACTACATGAAGAACTACGCCGACCAGATCCGCTCGTTCATCCCCACCGGCCGCACCTACAAGGTGCTCGGTACCGACGGCTTCGGCCGCAGCGACTTCCGCAGCAAGCTGCGTGAGCACTTCGAGATCAACCGCCACTACATCGTCGTCGCGGCCCTGAAGGCGCTGTCGGAAGAAGGCAAGGTGCCCGCTGCCAAGGTGGCCGAGGCCATCGCCAGGTACAACATCCAGGCCGACAAGGTCAACCCGCTCTACGCATAAAAGAACCGGAGACAACAATGGCATTGGTAGACATTCAAGTTCCGGACATCGGTGACTTCGACGAAGTCGGCGTGATCGAGTTGCTGGTCAAGCCCGGCGACACGGTCAAGGCCGAGCAATCGCTGATCACGGTCGAATCCGACAAGGCGTCGATGGAGATCCCGTCGAGCCACGCAGGCGTGGTCAAGGAGATCAAGATCGCCATCGGCGACAAGGTCAAGCAGGGCTCCGTGGTGCTCACGCTGGAAGTGGCGGGCGAAGCGGCCTCGGCTCCCGCCGCTGCTGCTGCACCCGCGCCAGCCGCCGCATCCCCGGCACCGGCCCCTGCCGCAGCGGCGCCCGCCCCGGCGGCTGCTGCCCCTGCAGCCTCCTCAGGCCCTGTGGAAGTGCGCGTGCCCGATATCGGCGACTTCAAGGACGTGGCCGTCATCGAGATGCTGGTCAAGGTGGGTGACACCATCAAGCTCGAGCAGTCCCTGTTCACGGTCGAATCCGACAAGGCATCCATGGAGATCCCTTCGCCCGCCGCCGGCGTGCTCAAGGAGCTCAAGGTCAAGATCGGCGACACCGTGAACATCGGCGACCTGATCGCCGTGCTCGAAGGCTCCGCCCCGGTTGCAGCCGCGCCCGCACCGGCATCCGCCGCTGCACCTGCTGCTGCAACGCCAGCGCCGGCCCAGGCCGCGGCGGCCCCCGCCCCTGCAGCCGCCGCTGTGGCGGTGCCGGCCCATCAGCCAGGCGCCCCGACCACGGGCCTGCCCCACGCCTCGCCTTCCGTGCGCAAGTTCGCCCGCGAACTGGGCGTGCCGATCGAAGAGGTCAAGGGCACGGGCCCCAAGGGCCGCATCAGCCAGGACGACGTGCAGGCCTTCACCAAGCAGGTGATGAGTGGTGCCACCCAGACCAAGGCACAACTTTCGAGTGCTGCGGCCAAGGCCCCGGCGGGCGGTGGTGGTTCCGGCGCAGGCCTGGACCTGCTGCCATGGCCCAAGGTCGATTTCAGCAAGTTCGGCACCGTGGAGCGCAAGGACCTGTCGCGCATCAAGAAGATCAGCGGCGCCAACCTGCACCGCAACTGGGTGATGATCCCCCACGTCACCAACAACGACGAGGCCGACATCACCGAACTCGAAGCCTTCCGCGTCTCCACCAACAAGGAAAACGAGAAGAGCGGCGTCAAGGTGACCATGCTGGCCTTCGTGATCAAGGCCGTGGTGGCCGCGCTCAAGAAGTTCCCTGAGTTCAACACCAGCCTGGACGGCGACACCCTGGTCTACAAGCAGTACTACAACATCGGCTTTGCGGCGGACACGCCCAATGGCCTGGTGGTGCCCGTGCTCAAGGATGCCGACAAGAAGGGCATCATGCAGATCAGCACGGAAATGGGAGACCTCGCCAAGAAGGCCCGCGACGGCAAGCTCGGCTCGGCCGACATGCAGGGCGGTTGCATGTCCATCAGCTCGCTGGGCGGCATTGGCGGCACGCACTTCACGCCCATCATCAACGCGCCAGAAGTGGCCATCCTGGGCCTGTCCAAAGGCCAGATGAAGCCGGTGTGGGATGGCAAGCAGTTCGTGCCGCGGCTGGTGCTGCCGCTGTCGCTGTCGTACGACCACCGCGTGATCGACGGTGCCAGCGCTGCGCGCTTCAATGCCTATCTGGGCCAGGTGCTGGCGGACTACCGCCGCATCCTGCTGTAACGAGGAGACCCTGGTATGGCAATCATTGATATCAAGGTTCCGGACATCGGCGACTTCGACGAAGTCGGCGTCATCGAAGTGCTGGTCAAGCCCGGCGACACCATCAAGGCCGAGCAGAGCCTGATCACCGTGGAGTCCGACAAGGCCTCCATGGAGATCCCCTCCAGCCACGCTGGCGTGGTCAAGGAGCTCAAGGTCAAGATCGGCGACAAGGTCGCCCAAGGCGCCGTGGTGCTGACGCTGGAGGCGGCGGATGCCGCCTCAGCGGCACCCGCACCTGCTGCGTCACCTGCGGCTGCGCCTGTGGCGGCAGCGCCGGCTCCGGCCGCTGTGGCACCCGCCACCCCGGCGCCCCAGGCATCGAGCTTCGGCGGCAGCGCCGACCTGGAATGCGACGTGCTGGTGCTCGGCGCCGGCCCCGGCGGCTACAGCGCCGCCTTCCGGGCGGCCGACCTGGGCCTCAAGGTCGTGCTGGTCGAGCGCTACGCCACCCTGGGCGGTGTGTGCCTGAACGTGGGCTGCATCCCATCGAAGGCGCTGCTGCATGTGGCGGCTGTCATGGACGAAGTGAGCCACATGGCCGACCTGGGCGTGAGCTTCGGCGAACCCACCCTGGACATCGACAAGCTGCGCGGCCACAAGGAAAAGGTCATCGGCAAGCTGACCGGCGGCCTGGCCGCCATGGCCAAGATGCGCAAGGTCACCACCGTGCGCGGCCTGGGCCAATTCGTCGGTGCCAACCACCTCGAAGTGGAGGAAACCAGCGGCGCCACCGGCCAGGAGAAGACGGGCACCAAGAAGGTCATCGCCTTCAAGAACGCCATCATCGCGGCCGGCAGCCAGGCCGTGCGCCTGCCGTTCATGCCCGACGATCCGCGCGTGGTGGACTCCACCGGCGCGCTGGAATTGAAGGAAGTGCCCAAGCGCATGCTCATTCTGGGCGGCGGCATCATCGGCCTGGAAATGGGCACGGTGTACAGCACCCTGGGCGCCCGCCTGGATGTGGTGGAAATGATGGACGGCCTGATGCAGGGCGCCGACCGCGACCTCGTCAAGGTCTGGCAGAAGATGAACGCCAAGCGCTTCGACAACATCATGCTCAAGACCAAGACGGTGGGGGCCAAGGCCACGCCCGAAGGCATCGAGGTGACGTTTGCCGCTGCGGAAGAGGGTGGCACGGCTCCGGCACCCCAGGTCTATGACCTGGTGCTGCAGGCCGTGGGCCGCACCCCCAACGGCAAGAAGATCGCCGCCGAGAAGGCGGGCGTCTCGGTCACCGACCGCGGCTTCATCAACGTCGACATCCAGATGCGCACCAACGTGCCGCACATCTTCGCCATCGGCGACATCGTGGGCCAGCCCATGCTGGCGCACAAGGCGGTGCACGAAGCGCATGTGGCTGCGGAAGTCATCGCCGGCGAGATCCAGGGCAACAAGGAACTGGCCAGCGCCGCGTTCAACGCCCGCGTGATCCCCTCGGTGGCGTACACCGACCCCGAAGTGGCATGGGTGGGACTGACCGAAGACCAGGCCAAGGCCCAGGGCATCAAGGTCAAGAAGGGCCTGTTCCCCTGGACGGCCTCGGGCCGGGCGATTGCCAACGGCCGCGACGAGGGCTACACCAAGCTCTTGTTCGACGACAGCCCCGAGGCCCATGGCCACGGCAAGATCCTGGGCGGCGGCATCGTGGGCACCCACGCCGGCGACATGATCGGCGAGATCGCGCTGGCCATCGAGATGGGCGCGGACGCGGTGGACATCGGCAAGACCATCCACCCGCACCCCACGCTGGGCGAGAGCATCGGCATGGCGGCGGAGATCGCGCACGGCAGCTGCACGGACGTGCCGCCGCAGAAGAAGTAAGTAGGCAGACGAGCCGCTTCACTCCAGCAAAAAGCCGCGCATGCCTTCGGGCACGTGCGGCTTTTTTGTGCCCGGCTAAGCACTGATCAACAGGACACCGGCGTGCGCGGCTGCAACCCGGCCTTCTACCAACCGTTGTGTGAGTGCATCGAGTCTCATGCAGGCGGGGTTTTCCGGTAGCCGCCCGGCGCGCCATTGCGCACAATCCGCTGATCCCGTTACATTTTCGGGCGCCTGCCGCTTTCATGAGCTTCATCGTCCAGATCTTCGACCGCATCACGGCCACCGACGTGCCCACCGCGCTGGCCGCGTGCAAACGCGACCAGGTGGCCACGCCGCGGGTGGTGGCCATGTTCGACCAGTTCCTGCGCGAGGTGCAGTGCCACTACCCGCTGGCCGCTGGTGCCAACGGTGTGTCGCAGCCCCTGATCTGGACCGAGGGACTGCCGTTCGGGCCGCTGGACCACTGGCCCCTGAATCTGGGTGTCGACGTGCAGGCGCTCGACTCCACGGTGCTTTCCACCCTGGGCCATGTGGCCGCGGATGCGGGGTTGCAATTGCTCGAACCGCAGGGCGGGGCGCTCTACCGCCTGGACCGCCAGGTGGTCTACGAGGACGGCACGGTCGAGCCCTTTGCCGAGCGTTCCCTGCGGGTGGAGCCGCCCAAGGTGCAGGCCGCGCCCGGCAGCTTTGCCCCGGCGCGGGTGCCCCACAGCCTGGACGTGCTGTGCGGCGCGCTGATGGAGCGGCTCGCGCCGCTGGGCTTCGAGGTCCACCCCCATCCGGTGAACTCACGCGCACGCCTTGTGCAGCGCAGCCATGGTCCTACGGTGCAGGCGTTTTTCATACAGGTGCAGCCCGAGCATGACCGGCAGTACATCCATTGCTCCGTGAACTGGTGGTTGCCCAGCGTGCGCGAGGCCTGGCTGGCGCGGCTGGACGAGATCGGCGGGCACGAGCTGCGGGGGCGCATCAAGGCCTTCATCCCCGACCACGAACGGACCCTGAACGATTTTCAGCAGATCCCCTGGCACCGCAACCCCCGCCTGGGCCAGAACAACCTGCGCAGCGCTCACGACCTGGGTGAGTTTGCCAAGGCCCTGGCCTTTTGGGCCGCCGAGCGTGCCATCCTCTGGCAGGACGCGCCCAGGGACATGGCGGCCCTGGGCAAGCTGCTGCTCTCGGTCGACCAGGTCAGCCGCGTGCTCAGGGACGGCGAAAGCGGCGTGCACGGCCTGTTCTATCTGCAGGAACAGATGGCACTGCTGGTGCTCGCCCTGCACTGTAAGACGCCCTTGCGCGAAGTGTGGATTGAAACCCTGCGCCACCGCCAGCGCGTGACGCAGCACGTGCAGTGGAAGCCTGTCAGCGGCAACGATGGCAATGCCTTGTTCGATGCCATCCTCCACAGCCTGATCGAGCGGCCACCCGTGCTGGGCGCCTGATCCAACATACTGCGACATGACTTCTGACAACGACATCGAAGCCCGGGCCTGGGCACTGGTGCACGCCTACCTGGCCGATGCCTCTCCGGCTGCCTGGCATGTGTTCGCCGCGCGCTCCAACTACGACGGCAACAGCCAGGCGCTGCGCTGGCTGGTGGACCAACCCACACTGGACCGCGGCACGGCGCTGCTGATCTACTGGTACCTGGGGGCCGCCTGGCATGTGCAGTTCACCTCGGCAGAGCAGGCCCTGAGCCCCGAGACCTTCAGGCTGCTGCGCCTGATCGAAGAGCGCTACGCGGCGGGCTTTTATGAAGCGGGCAACATCTGGTTCGACCCGCACACCTCCGAAGGCGGCCGGCCCGATGACTACCCTGGTGTGGCGGTGGCGCGGCCCGTGCCTGCGCTCATGCTGGAGCCCGTCAACGGCAGCGAGTTTGTCGAGGTCTCGGAAGACCCGGAGGGCTTTGACGAAGGGCTCCCACTGAGCGTGGCGGTGGCGCTGTATGCGTTGTTCGAGGAGAACGAGGACTGATAACGTCCTCCGGTTCAGCGTCCCGGGCTGTCGATTGTGTCGCCGTCTGCGCGGTGTGATCCCACCCCGACACCCAGGGCCATGCCGCCCATGCCGGCTCCGCCGGAGCCACCACCGCCTGCACCTCCTCCACGCCCGCCACCGGCTTCGGCATTGCCGCCGCCTCCCGCGCGCTTGCCTGCGGCACCGCCGCTCCCGGCTGGCCTCAACGGGCCCTGGTTGGGTATGTCCACGGCGGCAGGGATGGGCTCCAGGTCCAGCGCCGCGCGGATGAAATGGCGCAGGGACACGACCAACTGCGCGGTCTCGATGCTGCGGCCGGCCACCATGTCCTGCGCGGCCTTGGCGGCCAGCGCCACCTGTTCCTCGGTGCCGAGCAGGATCACGTCCGACAGCGCGGCCTCCACGGCATCGCGCACGCGGCGCTGGCGCTCGGTGCTGGTCAAGGTGGGGGAGGGCACTGCATCGGCTGGCTCGGCTTCATCGGCTTCGGTGGCACTGCCATCCGCCAAGGCCATGTGGACGGCGCTTTGCTGCACCTGCTGCCGGTGCAGGTCGCGCATGTGCGTGGGGTGCACCTGCAATTGACCGGTGAAGGATCCACCCAGTGTCTTGTATGCGGCGATCAGGGTCTTGAGCCGCTCGTTGATCTGCCGGTTCTCGCGCTCACGGCGTTTCTGTATCGTCTGCATGACCACCAGGCGCGTGCCCACCATGACCAGGGTGGCCACCAGCAGGCCCATCAGGGTGGTGAGCAGGGTGGACCAGGAGCTGAAGTCGAGCAGGTTGCGCATGGGGCTGGCGGCGTGGAGCGGCGGAGCACTGATGATAGGCAGGGTGCCTGGATACCGGTGTAGGCCTGCAGCCCACCCAGTCGGTTCGTCAGGTAGCATGCCCCTCCCGTTCCACGCAACCGGTGGCCGATTCCACGGGCACGACCCCATGACCACCATTCGCCTTCCGCGGGCCGGTACACAACCAGCCCCAACCCCCGACATCTGCCCATCCTGTGGGGTGGCCCACGGGGGGCTGTCGGTTTCCATTCCGGTTTCCCGGCCGACGGAGACGCAAAAGGTACCGCCAGGGGAATGGGCAGATCGGATGTGGTTCGATGGCGAGATGTGCGTGATGGACGACGAACGGTACTTCCTCTACGGCTCGGTCATGCTCCCCATCACGGGCCATGCCGAGGAGTTTGCCTGGGGTGCCTGGGCCGAGATCAGCGAGGAACTGTTCATGTGGTACCAGGGGATCCGGGGTGACGAGGGGAGGCAGACCAATCCGCCCTTTGCCGCAGTGATGGCCACCGACATCCCGTTCTATCCAGTCACCCTCGGTTTGCCTCTCATGGTGCGCATCGAGCCACTGGGGCTGCGGCCCGACTTTGTGCTGGATGCCGGGCCGCATCCGCTGGTGCAGGACCAGGCCGGGGGTGTCAGCCCCGAGCGCGTCGAGTCCATCAAGGCCTGGTTCGCCTCGATCAAGGCTGGGTGACCACGCTGGGCTTACCCGCCAGCGGCATGGACGGGGGCACGGCCCTGGCCGCCGGCGGCGCGCTGCGCTTGCTGATCAGCAGCACCCCCGCCAGCACCAGCCCGGCACCCGCCATCTGCCACCAGGACAGCGGTTCGTTCAGCAGCCAGCAGCCGAAGAAGATCGTCAGCATGGGGCCCAGGTTGCCGATCAGCGCGGTGCGGGCGGCACCGATGCGGCGGATGGCGGCAGACGTCATGAACACCGGCAGCACAGTGGAGAAGATGGCCATGCCCAGGGCATGCAGGTACACGGGCGCGGGCTGCGCCAGTGCCGCGACCGGCTGCGACACCGTGAAGTGCGCCAGCGTGGCCATGGTGGAGACCAGCATGGCCAGCGCGGTGAAGCGCGCCGCGCCCAGGGTGCGGATGGCCGGCTCGCTTCCTGCCTGGTAGAAGGCGTACGACACCGCCGAGCCGAAGACGAAGCCCGCGCCGATGAGCACGGCCCGCGCATCGCCGGCCACATGCAGGTCGTGCGCAAAGGCCAGGCCGATGCCCGCGTACGACAGCAGCAGCGAGCCGATCTCGCGCCGCGATGCCCGTTTGCCCATGAAGAGCACGCCGATCACGATGGTGAGCGTGGGGTACATGAACAGGATCAACCGCTCCAGGCTGGCCGTGATGTACTGCAGGCCGATGAAGTCGAGGATGCTCGCGCCGTAGTAGCCCAAGAGGCCCAGCGCAACGACCAGCAACCAGTCGCGCCGGGTCAGCGGTGCCAGGCTGCGGCTGGCGCGCCAGCCGACCCAGGCGAACACCGGCAGCGAGAACGCCATGCGCAGGGCCAGCAGGGTGACCGAATCGACCGGCGTGGCCTGCGGCACGGCATAGGCCAGTTTGACGAAGATGGCTTTGAACGAGAAGCCCAGGGCGGCAAGAACGGCCAGGGCCAGGCCGATGCGTTCGGCGGGCCAGTGTTTCCAGAAAGGCATGGGGAGGGCTGGTGACATGGTGCATGCGGCTGCCGCGAACGGTATGCGTGCATGCGATAGGGGAAGAAGAATCGATGGGTCCATGTTGCTCTCTTGTCTTGCAGGGCACAATTGCTATTCCCGCAAGCATGCGTTCGTCCATAACGAACGCTATGGACCAGCTGCATGAACTACGACCTGACCGACCTGCGCCTGTTCGTCGCCATTGCCGAAGAGCGCAACCTCACGCGCGGGGCCGCGCGCGCCTGCCTGGCGCCGTCATCGGCCAGCCACCGGCTGCGCCGGCTGGAAGAGGCGCTCCACACCACCTTGTTCGAGCGGCAGACCCGCGGCGTGCAGCTCACCCGCGCAGGCGAGGCGCTGCTGCGCAATGCGCGCCAGGTGCTGGCCAGCCTGGAGCAGATGCATGCCAACCTGTCACCGTTTGCCACCGGCATCCGCGGCCATGTGAGCCTGTGGGCCAACACCCATGCCACGCACACTTTTCTGCCGGACGACCTGGCGGGCTTTCTCAAGCAGCACCCTCAGGTCAGCGTGACGCTGGAGGAGCGCACCAGTACCGAGATCGTAGTGGCCGTGGCCAGCGGCGAGATCGAGGTGGGGGTGCTGGCGGACAGCGGCCACAGTGCGGGCGTGGAGCTGGCGCCTTACCGGCAGGACCGGCTGGTGCTGATCGTGCCGAACGGCCATGCCCTGTCGCACTGCACGCAGGTCGGCTTTGCCGAGGTGCTCGACCATGCCTTCGTCATGCTGCACGCGGGCTCGGCCATCCACACCTTCACCATGAATGCTGCAGCGGCGCTGGGCAGGCACCTGGACGTGCGCATCCAGGTGCGCAGCTTCGAGGCCGTCTGCCGCATGGTGGGGGCCGGCGTGGGGATCGGCCTGGTGCCGCGCAGCGCGGTCAAGATGGCTGGCCTGGTTGACCCGCCGGTTGTCGTCGAGATGGACGAACCCTGGGCCCAGCGCGACCTGCAGATCTGCGTGCGCAAGGGCGCGGAGCCCTCGGGCTTTGCGGCGGCGCTGGTGGCGCACCTGCGGCGCAGCGGCTCTGGGCCCGCTTAGGCCAGGATCAGATTCACCCCTGCGGCCTCCAGCTCCTTGCGCATGCGGGCGGGCACCGTGCTCGGCACCACCAGCGTGGCCAGCTCGCAGAGCGCCGCCACGGTGAAGGGCGATGCGGCGCCCAGCTTGTCGGTGGACGCCAGCACCACGGTTTCCGCCGCGCGGCGGTGCAGGGCGCGCTTGACGGTGGCCTCCTCGAAGTCGCCCGTGCTGAGCCCGGCCTCGGCGTGCACGCCCGTCACGCCCATCAGGAACAGGTCTGCGCGCAGGCGCTCGGCCGCCTCCACCACGCTGGCGCCCACGTTCACCATCGAGTGCCGGTACAGGCGCCCGCCCAGGCTCAGCACCTCGATGTGCGCATGCCCGGCCAGCGCAGCGGCCACCACGGGGCTGTGGGTGACCACCGTGGCGCGCAGGTCCAGCGGCAGGTGCTGCACCACCTGCAGCGAGGTGGTGCCGCCATCCAGGATGACCACCTGCCCGGGCCGCACCATGGCCGCACCGGTACGCCCCAGCAGGCGCTTTTCGTCGGGCGCCAGCGCCTGGCGCACCCGCAGGTCGCCCACGGCATCCGAGGCGGGCAGGGCGCCGCCGTGCACCCGCTGCAGCTTTCCGTCCGCAGCCAGCTCGCGCAGGTCGCGGCGCACCGTGTCTTCAGAGATGCCCCACTCGTCGCTGAGCGCCTTGGCCACGACCTGGCCTTCCTGTGTCAGACGCTGGAGGATGAGCTGCTTGCGCTGGGTGGTGAGCATGGTCTGTGTGGTTGCATGAAATTCTATGAAAATGCATGATACTGCACGAATGTGTTTTTTGGAGAATCCCATGCCCCATCCCGTGGCGACCGACCGCCCCCTGCTCGTCCTCATCGCCGGCCCCTACCTCTCGGGCACCGATGGCGACCCCGCCCGCATCGCCGCCAACCGCGAGCGGCTGGAGGCCGCGGCACTGCCCATCTACCAGCGCGGCCACCTGCCGATGCTCGGTGAATGGCTGGCGCTGCCCATCATCCATGCGGCCGGCGGCCGCGAGCAGGGCGATGCGGTGTTCCATGCCTACCAGTACCCGGTGGCCGAGCGCCTGCTCACGCGCTGCGATGCCGTGCTGCGCCTGCCGGGCGCATCGCGTGGTGCCGACATGGACGTGGCACGCGCGCAGGCCATGGGCCTGCCGGTCTACCACCACATCGATGAGTTGCCGGTGCGCGAGGCAGACGAGGAGGTCGTGACGCCATGAAGCGGCCCCAGCCCATGCCACTGCCGGGCGATACGGACAATGTCCGATTGCTGGATGCCCAGGTGCTGTCGGACAGCTGGTACACCCTGCGCAAGATCAGCGTCGAGCTGCGCCGCCGCGATGGCCAATGGCAGCAGCTGAGCCGCGAGGCCTATGACCGGGGCAACGGAGCGGCCCTGCTGCTGTGGGACCCGCGCCGCAGTACCGTGGTACTGACCCGGCAGTTCCGCCTGCCGGCCTTTCTGAATGGCTCGCCCGACGGCCAACTGATCGAGGCCTGTGCCGGCCTGCTCGATGGCGAAGAGCCCGAGGCCTGCATCCGCCGCGAGGCCGAGGAAGAGACCGGCTACCGCCTGCGCACACCGCGCAAGGTGTTCGAGGCCTACATGAGCCCGGGCTCGGTGACCGAGAAGCTGCACTTCTTTGTCGCCGAGTACGAACCGGAAGACCGCGTGCAGGCCGGCGGCGGGCTCGCGCAGGAGGGCGAGGACATCGAGGTCATCGAGATGCCCCTGGCCGAAGCCCTGGCCGCCATCGCCTCGGGCCGCATCCAGGATGGCAAGACCATCATGCTGCTGCAGCACGTGGCGCTGGGGCTTGCGCAAAGCGCCGTCTGATGCCCGGTATCAGCCTTTGCCGTCCAGCAGCGCGATGATCCTGTCCCAGTGGGATGGGTCCACCGGCGTGATGGACAGGCGGCTGCCTTTTTGCAGCACCCGCAGGTCGGCCAGTTCCGGGTGCTGGCGCAGCTCGGGCAGGCCCAGCAGGCGTGTCTTGCGCACGGCCTGCACATCGAGCAGCAGCCAGCGCGGCGCGTCGGGCGGTGACTTGGGGTCGTGGTAGGGCGATGCCGGGTCAAACTGGGTGGGGTCGGCCCGCGTGCCCGATGCCACGCGGGCGATGCCGACGATGCCGGGCTCGGCACAGCTCGAGTGGTAGAACAGCACGCCATCGCCCACCTGCATGCCGTCGCGCATGAAGTTGCGTGCCTGGTAGTTGCGCACGCCGGTCCAGGGCACGGTGGCCCGGGGGGCCGCCAGGGCGTCGTCGATGGAGCATTCCTCGGGCTCGGATTTCATGAGCCAGTACTGGGGGGTGGCGCGTTGGGGGGATGTCATGGCACCATTCTGGCAAAGAGCCCGTTCGACCGCAAAACTCCATGAGGGAAAGGCGCTGCCGCCCAGGCTGGGGCAGCGATACCAGCGATGCCAGAGCCATCCGACACCCCCAAGCGCAAGAGCAAGAGCAAGGGCCCCGGCACCTGGGTGCTGGCGCTGTTCGGGCTGCCCTTTGCGGCCGTGGGCGTGGGCCTGCTGCTGTTCAGCGTGCTGCCCACACTGTACGACTGGTCCCTCATGCAGGGCTGGCAACCCGTGCAGGCCACGCTGGCGTCGGCCGAGACGGTGGCGAGCCGCGGCAGCAAGTCCACCACCTACAGCGTGAAAGCCGAGTACCAGTACCGCGTGGCGGGGCAGGAGTACACCGGGCGCCGCGTGGCCATCGGCTCGGGCAGCGACAACGTGGGCGAGTTCCAGAAGGAACTGGGCACCCGGCTGGAGGAGGCGCAGCGCAGCGGCACACCGGTGCAGGCCTGGGTGAATCCGGACAACCCTGCCGAAGCGGTGCTGGACAGGAGCCTGCGGCTCGGCATGCTGGCCTTCAAGCTGGTGTTTGCGCTGGTGTTCGGCGGGGCGGGCCTGGGCATCATGCTGTTCGCGTGGCGCATCCGGTCGGTGCTGTCCAGCGATGAACGGGTGGCGGGGCGGGCCTGGGAGGCGCGCCCCTGGGAATCCCGGGCCGAGTGGAAGGACAACCGCATCCGGGCGCGACGGCGCATCGGGCGGTGGGTGCTCTGGGTCCTGGCCCTGGTGTGGAACCTGGTGGCGTTCCCCATGGCCGCCATGGTGGTGCCGCGCACGCTGGAGCGTGGCAACCCTCTGCTGGCGGGCGCCTTGCTGATGTTTCCGCTGGTCGGGCTGGCCTTGCTGGTCTGGGCGGTGCGCGCCATGCTCCACGCGCGGCGCTATGGTGACTTGCGGCTCACGCTCGACCCCTTCCCGGGTTCGATCGGCGGGCACTTCGGCGCCAGCCTGGAGGTGCCCGTGCCCTACGAGGCAGGGCTGCGTTTCCTGGCCACGCTGCAATGCGAGGAACACACGCGTACCCGCTCGGGCAACAAGACCACCTACAGCAGCCGCACGCTGTGGCAGGTGCGTGGCCTGGCGCAGGTGGAGCCGCAGGCCGAGGGCGTGCGAGCCGCTTTTCGTTTCGACCTGCCGGCGCACCTGCCCGCATCGGAAGAACCCGGCAGCGAATACCACAAATGGCGTGTGGAGGTGCGAAGCCTGCCGGGCAGCACGGGCGACAACGCGGCGCCGGGCTTCGTGCAGAGCTTCGACGTGCCGGTGTACCTCACGAACCAGAAATCCGTCTGGCTGCAGCACGATGCTGCGCAGCACCCTCAGTTGGGCGAGGTGGCCAAGACAGAGGGGGAGGACGTCTCCGATGTGGAACAGGTGCCTGGCGGCGTGCGGCTGTACTTTCCCTATGGCCGACGCTGGAAGACCATGCTGGCGTTGCTCGTGTTCGGTGCGGTCTTTGCGGGCGCTGGCACCCTGCTGTGGAACAGCGAGGCACCGCTGCTGTTCAGCGTGCTCTTTGGCGGCATCGGCTCGCTGGTGGTGCTGAGCGCACTCTACGGCCTGAGCAACAGTCTGGACGTGCACCTGGACCGCCAAGGCCTTCGGACCGAGCGGCGCTTGCTGGGCCTCGTGAGCTTCAAGAGCGGGGCAAGCGCAAGCGAGATTGGACACCTGGAGCTCAAGGAGAGCTATTCCACCGAGACCGGCGGCCAGAAGGAAACCTATTACCGCCTGCAGGCCGTGCTGACCAGTGGCAAGAGCATCACCGTGGCCGACAGCCTGCGCGGCAGGGCGGCGGCGCAGCAACTGCTTTCCTCGCTGTGCCGCCAGACGGGCTATACCAAGGGGTCAACGCCAGGTTGAGGGGCTTTTGCCCCGCTTCACCCCGCCTTGCGGAAGGTCAGGTTGATGCGCAAGGCGCCCGTCAGCGGGTGCACGGCCTCGGCCAACGGCATCACGCCGTGGTAGCGCAGGCGCGCGGGGCCACCCCAGACCACCACGTCGCCATGGGCCAGGGAAATGCGCTGCGGCTTGTCGGCCCGCGCATCGCCGCCGAACAGGAACACGGCAGGGATGCCCAGTGAGACCGAGACGATAGGGTGGTCGTGGCTCTGCTCGTCCTTGTCCTGGTGCAGCGACAGGCGCGTGCCGGGTGCGTAGCGGTTGATGAGGCAGGCGTCGGGTTCGAAACCGGCAAAGCCTGCGGCCTCGGCCGCTTCGCGTGCCAGGGTGGCGAACACCGTGGGCAGCGGGGGCCAGGGCCTGCCGCTGAGCGGGTCGGCCCGGCCATAGCGGTAGCCGCTGCGGTCGGAGATCCAGCCCAGCGGGCCGCTGTTGGTCATGGCCACCGACATGCGCTGGCCGCCCGGTGTTTCGAGGTGGCGGAACGGGGCATGGGCGGTGATCGCCTCCACCGCCTGCAGCAGGGCCGGTGCCAGGCCGAGTGCAAAGCCGCGCAGCAGCACGGCACCGGGCGCCAGCGGTTCGCGCGTGCCTGCCTGTTGCCCCAGCAGCAAGGCCTCTTCGTCGTCGCTGAACAGGTTCAGGGTCATGTCGCGTCGTGGAAGATGATGCCGGCGGTGTGCCGCATGCCCGAGCGCAGGCGGCTCACACCGTGGCGCATGTTCACGCGGTAAGGCCCGCGCGTGCCGTTGACCGGGCGGTGGTGCACCGCGAACACCACGGCATCGCCCTGGCGCAGGGGCACCACCTCGGCACGCGACTGCATGCGCGGGCGCTGCTCGGTGAGCACGAATTCGCCGCCCGTGAAGTCGCGGCCTGGCTCCGACAGCAGTATCGCCACCTGCAGCGGAAACACATGCTCGCCATACAGGTCCTGGTGCAGGCAGTTGTAGTCGCCCGCCTCGTACTGCAGCAGCAGGGGCGTGGGGCGCACCTGGCCGGCCGCATGGCAACGGTCGATGAACTCGGCATGTGTGGCCGGGTAGCGGGTGGCGATGTCCATCACCGCATTCCAGTGGTTTGCCGTGGGGCACAGGTGCGGGTACAGCGCCTCGCGCAGCCCGGCCACCAGCGGCGGCAGCGGGTAGGCGAAGTACTGGTACTCGCCCTTGCCAAAGCCGTGGCGGGCCATTACCACGCGGCTGCGGAAAATGCCTTGCTCGGTATACAGGTCCGCCAGCGCCTCGCATTCCGATGGGTCGAGCAGGGCGGGGAGAATGGCCGCGCCCTCGGTGTTCAAGGTGTCCGTCATCGCAGGCCAGTCGATGGCGCTGGCACGGGCAGCCCAGTCGGTCGTCTGTTCGGGGAGGCGGGCGTTCATGCGGGCTGGCCCTGGGTTTCGCCGTGCGTGGCCTGCCGCTGCTCGCGGTCCAGCAGGGCCTGCTTGCGCTCCACGCCCCAGCGGTAGCCCGACAGCGCGCCATCGTTGCGCACCACCCGGTGGCAGGGGATGGCCACGGCCAGGGCATTGGCGGCGCAGGCCTGGGCCACGGCACGGGCCGCGGTGGGGGAGCCGATGCGCTGGGCAATCTCGGCATAGCTGGCCGTCTCGCCGGCGGGAATGGCCTGCAGCGCCTGCCATACCCGTTGCTGGAAGGCGGTGCCCTGCACGTCGAGCGGCAGGGCCAGGCCGAGGCCCGGGGCCTCGACAAAGGCCACCACCCGCGCCACCAGCGCGTCGAAGCTGCGGTCGTCGCCCACCAGGTGGGCCCGGGGGAAGCGGTCCTGCAGGTCCTGCGCCAGCACCCCTGCATCGTCGCCCAGCAGGATGGCGCACACACCGCGCCCGCTTTGCGCCACCAGGATGGCGCCCAGCGAGCACTGCGCAATCGCAAAGCGGATGGTGACCTGCCTGCCGCCCGCCTGGTAGCGCGTGGGCGTCATGCCCAGCACGCCATCGGCCTCTTCGTAGAAGCGGCTCGCGGCGTTGTAGCCAGCGTTGAAGATGGCATCGGTGACGCTGCTGGACACGGGTGCCGCCAGCTCGCTGCGCACGCGCCGGGCGCGCTGGGCGGCGGCATACGCCTTGGGCGTGAGGCCCGTGGCCTGCTTGAAGATGCGGTGGAAGTGGTGTGCGCTCAGGCCCACGCGGGCGGCCAGTTCATCCAATGTGGGTGGCGTCTCGGCCGCCTCGATGATGCGGCAGGCCTCGGTGACAAGCGTGGCGTGGTGCGCCATGGGCGATGCCTGGGTCGGCTTGCAGCGCTTGCAGGGGCGAAAGCCGGCCTGCTCGGCATCGGCGGTGCTGGCATGGAAGCGCACGTTCTCCGGCAGGGCCGGCCGTGCGGCGCAACTGGGGCGGCAGTAGACGCAGGTGGTCTGCACCGAGTAGTAGAAGGTGCCGTCGGCCCCGGCATCGCGCGCGCGCACCGCCACCCAGCGCGGATCGGCCAGAGTGGCCGCGGCCTGGGCGGCCTTGGAGGCCCTGGAGAGGCGGGTTGGCGGCATGGTGCTGTCAGCGGTTGCGGTGAAATGCATGGTAGGCCTCGCAAAGTGAATGGAGATGGCCTGACTGTAGAAACAGCCTGCGATCCATGCACCCCGAAGCTTGCTTTTGAATTCTGCACCCATGTCGCATGGCTGGGGTGGCCGTGGGGTCAGGGATCAGGCACGAATGGCCTGGGCCTGCGCAGCCCCGTCCCGCCCCAGCGTTTGGCGTCCTCACCGGGTATCGCCAGCGGGTTGTTCTGCGGCTCCGACAACGGCGCCAGCAGGGCGTGCAGGTCGGCCTCGCCGAATTTGACAGCACCCTCGGCATCGTGCCCCAGCACGCCCTGGGCCAGGGCGGCCTTGCGCGCCTGCAGCTCCAGCATGCGCTCCTCGATGCTGCCTTCCACCACCAGCTTGTAGACGAACACCGGCTGCTCCTGCCCGATGCGGTGGGCGCGGGCCGTGGCCTGCTCCTCCACGGCCGGGTTCCACCACGGGTCCATGTGGATCACGGTGTCGGCCGCCGTGAGGTTCAGGCCCACGCCACCGGCCTTGAGACTCACCAGCAGGATGGGCGGGCTGGCTTCGTCCTGCGCCTGGAACTGCCGCACCACGGCGCCGCGCTGGCGTGGCGGGGTTTCGCCCGTGAGGCTCAGGAACGGCAGCTCCAGTGCTTGCAGCTGCCCGGCCACCAGGTTGAGCATTTCGGTGAACTGCGAGAACACCAGCACGCGCCGGCCCTCGGCAACCAGGGCGGGCAGCATGTCGGCCAGCAGTTCGAGCTTTACGCGCTCCATGCTTGCAGCGGTCTTGCTGCCCTTGACCAGGCGCGGGTCGCAGCACACCTGGCGCAGCTTGAGCAGGGCGTCGAGGATGGTGATCTGCGCGCCGTCGAAGCTCTCGCGCTCCAGCACGCGGCGCACCTGCTTGTCGGCGGTGGCACGCACGGCTTCGTACAGCTCGCGCTGCTTGCCTTGCAATTGCACGCGCTGGACCACTTCGGTGCGTGGGGGCAGCTCGGTGGCCACGTCCTGCTTGCGCCGGCGCAGGATGAAGGGGCGCACGCGCTGCGAGAGCAGCTGGGCACGCAGGGTTTCGCCGTTCTCCTCGATGGGCTTGCGCCAGCGCGCGTTGAAGCTGCGCACGTCGCCCAGGAAACCCGGCATGAGGAAATCGAACTGGGCCCACAACTCGCCCAGGTGGTTTTCCAGCGGTGTGCCGGTCAGGCACAGCAGGTGCGGTGCCTGCAGGCGGCGCAGGGCGCGAGCGCTGCGGCTGCCGGCGTTCTTGACCATCTGCGCCTCGTCCAGGATCAAGAGATGGAAGGTCTGCGCCGCCAGCGCCTCCACGTCGCGCCAGAGCAAGGGGTAGGTGGTGAGTACCAGGTCGTGCTCGGCAATGTCGGTAAACAACTGGCCTCGGTCGGGCCCGTGCAGTGCCAGCAGGCGCAGGCCGGGCGCCATGCGCTGGGCCTCGGCCTGCCAGTTGAACAGCAGCGAGGTGGGCAGCACCACCAGGGCCGGGCGGGTGAGGCGGCCGGCCTCCTTTTCCACCAGGATATGGGCCAGCGCCTGCGCGGTCTTCCCGAGGCCCATGTCGTCGGCCAGGATGCCGCCCAGGCCCTGGGCGCGCAGGTACTGCAGCCAGGCCAGGCCTTCGAGCTGGTAGGGGCGCAACTGCACCTGCAGGCCCTGGGGCGCCGGCACGGGCTGGGGCTCGCCGATGGCCTTCAGGCGCTTGGCCAACTGGGACAGGCCGATATCGCCCTGCAGCTGCCAGTCATTGGCGCCGTCCACCCGGTGCGCCTGCACCAGGCCGGCGCGCAGGGCTTCGAGCCGGCGCGACTCCCAGGCGCCCAGGCGCAGCGGGTCGCCGTCCTGGCGCTGGTTGCGCTCAGGGTCGGTGAGCAGGTCGACCATGGCGCCCACGATGGCCTTGAGCGGGCCCGCAGGCGCATCGATGCGGCGCCCACCGGGGGCACGCAGCGAGATGATCTCCAGGTCGTCGATGCGTGCCATGCGCCGCGCGATGAGCCAGCGCGCGTCGCGCTTGAGCAGATCGGCCAGCATGGGCGCCAGGTCCAGTGTCTCGCCATCGATCTCGATGCCAAGGCTCAGCAGCCAGGCGCCTTCTCGCGCGGGCAGCTGCAGCTTCTGAACCGGGCGCTCGCGCGGTCCCACGGGGCCGGCCACTTCCTTGCCCAGCACCTCACCGGTGTCGGGGGCGATGATGAGCTTCCAGCGCTGCACAGGCACGCTCTCATGCGCAAAGCCGGGCTGCACCACCACGCTCCAGCCCTTGGCCGCAAGGCGCGGCACCTGCTCGGCCCAGAAGTCGCCGAAGAAGGCCTCCTGCGCCAGCGTCCACAGCGGGCCCAGGTTGGCCGCGGCATCGCGGTTGCGCCACTGCAGCGAGCGGGCGTCCACGGGCAGCAGTCCCAGCTCCCAAACGAGGTCCATGGCGTCGGATTCGGCCGCCAGGTCGCGCTGCATGCGCACCAGGGGGCCACCGGTGTCGTACAGGTCCTGCAGCGGTGCAGGGCGCGAGTTGAGGATGGAGGTGGGCGCCGGCGCCTGCCAGGCCATGGCGGCCTGGGGTGTGTCTTCAAGCCGGTAGGTCCAGTCGATCTGCGCCAGCGTCACGCTGTCGCCGCGTGGGCCCATCTTGCCCTGGGGCTTGAGGCCGAGCAGCCCGTCGCCCCGGCCCAGGGTCATGAGCGTGATGCGCGGGCGAAAGTGCCCGGCGGCAATGCCGGGCGGCAGGGCGGGGCGCCTGGCGGCCGGTGGGGCCGCGTCGGCCTGGTCATCGCCGCGCATCAGCGCCATCACGCGCGCAGCCTCGGCGTCGGTCAGCGGGGGCAGGGCCTTGAGCGCGGCGGCGTCGGCCTGGCGGCGCAGCGCGGCCACCCAGGCGGCGATCACCGCCTGGCGGTCAAAGCGCGGTGGAACGGGTTCAGCGGAATGGGAGGAGGGGTCACCGGGGCGTGTCACTGGGCGGTGATTGTGCCCGGACTATCCGACACGATCGGGCACTACCCGAGCACCGGCACGGCGTAGTGCATGACGGAGTTGTCCGACCCGCCTTGGTAGCCAGGCCCGTAGATTTCCAGGTCCGCACCGCCGCTGTGGCGCTGTTCGGCACCGGCGAGCCAGTTGGCGTAGATGTAGTTGACGGTATTGTTCACGTTTTCCGGAGCGCCCCGGTGCTCGAAGGTGGCGTAGCGGGCGGCCGGTACTTCGAAGTGCACCATGCCCTCGGGCAAGGCACCGGCTTGCGACACCTCGATGGCGGCGTGGTACAGCAGCAGGTCGGAGGTGCTGGCGGTCTGGCTCACCACGCCGTAGCAGACCCCGGGCACCCGGTGGGGGATTTCTGCCAGCCGGGGCATGAAGCGGGCCCACAGTGGGGGCAGCTTCTGGCCCAGGTTGTCCTTGTCGGAATCCGCGCCGTAGAAATGGGTGGCCAGCCCCACCAGTTGCAGGGGTGGGCGCTCGCGGATGTCGGGGGCGAGCGACAGGTTGCGCTCCAGCTGGCGCAGGTAGTCTTCGTCGAACTGGATCTTCTTGACGAAGAGGCTGCGCCTGCCGAACTTGCGGTACTGGTTGGGCGTGAGCTCGAAGCAGGCCTTGAACGCACGGGTGAAGCTCTCCTGCGTGTCGTAGCCGGCCGCCAGGGCAATGTCCAGGATGCCCAGGCGCGTATTGAGCAACTGGTCCAGCGCCTTGGCAAAGCGCCGGGACCGGATGTAGGTCTTCAGGGTCTCGTTGGTCAGGGCCTTGAAGATGCGCTGGAAGTGCCACTGGCTCAGCCCGGCGGCCTGCGCCACTTCCGACAGGGCGATGTCGGTATCGAGATGCGCCTCGATGAAGTCGATGCCGCGCTGGATGCGGTGCAGGTAGAACATGCCGGGCACTGGATTCAAGGGGTGTCGTAGAAGCCGGTCATTGCCAGCAGCTTGCCCTGATCGTTGAACTGGCCAAAGCTTACCCCCTCGCCGAGCACCGCGCCATCGGCGCCCACCATCTTCCACTGGGCCATGCAGTGCTGGTGGTGGCTCGCAAAGCGCTCGGTCACGAAGTAGGCGCCCGGCAACTGTTGGTGAAAGCCCTGCATGGTCTCTCCGAGCGCCTCCCAGCCGGACGCAACCCCCAGCGGGTCGGTGTAGGTGCAGCGTTCGTCCAGGCTGGTGGCGAACAGGGCCTGCTTTTCAGCGGCGGTGGGCGCCTTCCATGAGGCGACGTAGGTTTCCCAGGTGGTTTGCATTGCGTGGTTCATAAGGGCTCCTTGGGTTGGGGTAGAAGCCTCCGATGGTGCCCATCGCTGCCGGCCGATTTTGATATTTTGTGCTTATCTCACGGGCCTATTTCACGCCCTGCGCCGCAGGCTCTGCCGCGGATGGTCGCGGCCGGCTGCCCTGCAGGTTCATCGCGGCGGCGGCCAGCAAAATGGCGGCCGCCCCCAGCCACTGCGCGGGCTGCAGCCGGTGGCCGAAGGCGATGAAATCTACCGCAATCGCAACCACTGGGTAGATGAAGGACAGCGCGCCCTGCAGGTAGGTGGGCAGCTTCTGTACCGCGCCATAAAGCAGGATGTACATCAGCCCGGTGTGCACCACGCCCACCGTGACCAGCAGCACCCAGGTACGCGCATCGCGGGGCAGCTCGCCGAAGTGGGCGAACGGGGCCAGCATGAGCACCCCCACGCAGACCTGCACCAGCGCGATCAGGTGCGGCGGCGTGCCGGTGAGCCGCTTGGCGATCACCGAGGCCACGGCCCAGAAGAAGGCCGCGCCCAGCGCCATGGCGATGCCCAGGGCATAGTTGCTGCCTGCGTAACTCGCGCCCGGGCGGGCCTGCACGATGAGCAGCATGCCGCCGAAGGCCAGGGCCAGCCAGCCGAGCTTGGGCAGGGTGATGCGCTCGCCAAAGAGCAGGGCGCCGAAGGCCACCAGCATGAAGGGTTGGGTGTTATAGACCGCCGTGGCAATCGAGATGGATGCGTGCGAATACGCACCGAACAGCAGCAGCCAGTTGGTGACGATGGCCACGCCGCCGAGCGCGGCCCAGGCCGCCTGGCGCCAGCTGAGCACGCCGCGCAAAATCCCCATCGCCGCGCAGACCAGGGCCAGCGTGGCCGCGCCGAAGGCGCAGCGCCAGAACACCACGTCGAGCGCGGCCTGCCCCGATTGCACGACGAACCAGCCGATCGTGCCTGAAATGGCCATGGCGCCGCTCATCTCCATCGTGCCCTGTGTCTTCTTGTCCATCGCCGTTCAACCTTGTAGTCAGATGCACCGAGTGTAGAAAAATAGCGCTGACGGGTGAATGGTTGAATGAAGGCGTTTTTTCAGATAGTCCTCATAATCGAAGGCATGGCTTGAAATTGGAGTGATTTTCCATGGATTCTATAGATCAATCCATCCTGTCCGTGCTGCACGCGGACTCGCGCACCTCGCTCAAGCTGCTGGCCGAGCGCGTGGGCCTGTCGGCACCCAGCGTGTCCGAGCGGCTGCGCCGGCTGGAGGAGCGTGGGGTGATCCGCGCCTTCACCCTCGACATCGAGCCGCGCGCCCTGGGCTACCAGCTGCAGGCCATCGTGCGCATCAAGCCCTTGCCGGGGCAACTGGCGGCGGTGGAGCAACTGATACGCGACACGCCCGAGTTCTGCGAGTGCGACAAGGTGACGGGCGACGACTGCTTCGTGGCGCGGGTCTACGTGCGCTCCATCGAGCAGCTCGACGGCGTGCTCGACCGCATCGCCGACAAGGCCCAGACCAGCACCGCCATCGTCAAGGCGCAGACCATACGGCGCCGGCCACCGCCCTGGACGTTGGGCTAGCGTCCCAGGACCTTCGCAAAGAGTTCGTTGCGAAAGTGGATGCCCAGGCGCGCGAAGGCGCGGTTGCGGTAGGTCTTGACGGTGGGCACGCCCAGGCCCAGGTCGGCCGCGATGCCCTCGTGCGTCATGCCCTGCAGAACGCGGGCGCAGACGTCGAGCTCTCGGTCCGTCAGGTCGTGCTGCAGGCGCAGCAGCCGCTCACGCAGAGCCGCCAGGCCCTGTGGCAGGGCGACCAGGGCAGGCAGAACGGCATGGTCCGTATCCTCGTCCTGCGCCAGCGGCACCATGGTCTGCGGGCGCGCCAGCGAGATGTGCTTGCGCGCCAGGGCCAGCAGCACGGGCGCCACGCTCTCGAAGCCACTGATCTGGCCATCGCGAAACGGCTGCTGGTGCTGGTGGCGGTAGAAGTTGACCGCGAACACCGAGCCATCGCTCTCGTAGTCGACCACCGAGACGCGCTCGGCCACGCCATGCGCTTCGTAGACGCGGGCGCGATGCTCGCCCTCGACTTCGGTGGCCGTCACATGGCACAGCCGGGTCAGCGGTTCGGCGGGGGCATCCTCGAAGGGGCGGCCCCAGGTGCGGTCGCGCCGGTAGGGGCCAGAGAGGTAGGCCCACCAGCAGTCCTGCGTGGTGTCGGGCACGCCGCGGCTGGCCGACATGAACAGGGTGGGCTTGCAGCGATGCCCGGTGCGGTACACCGACCACGAAGCCGCGGGCAGCACGGGGGCCAGGTCGTCGAGCAGGCCAGCGGCGAAGCCGGCCTCGCCCAGGCGCTGCACCATGCCGGCCAGGGCCTGGCCAGCGGGGCCGGTGGCGGCATGCCTGCCCGTGGCGGGCGGCCCGGAGGGGAGCCATTGCCTCATGGTCGGGTGCCTTGCAGGTGCGTGGAGATCGGTGTCATCGGGTTGTCATCCTCAGGGATGACAGGCGGTGGGCACAACCGGATTTACGCTAGGTTCATAACTAGTTTTGCTGTGAACAACCGCCCATGACTGCCCTGTTGCCCCTGCCCGAACCCCGCCTGAAGTTCTTTGCCGACCTGCGCGTGCAGGTGGGCGTTCCGCAGGAGGTGGGCCACACGGCGCACGGCCTGCGCCGGCTGATCCCGATCACCGGCGGCACAGCCACGGGCGATGGCTGGAGCGCACGGGTGCTGCCCGGCGGCGCGGATTTCCAGCTGATCGTGAACGACCGGCTGTCCGAGCTCGATGCGCGCTACGTGCTCGAGACCGATGGCGGCGATTTCATCTACGTGCAGAACCGCGCCGTGCGCTCGGGTCCGCCCGAGCTGATCGCCCGTCTGGTGCGCGGCGAGCCCGTGGACCCGGGGCAGATCTATTTCCGCTGCAGCCCGAGTTTCGAGACCGCCTCGCCCACGCTGGCCTGGATCGCCGAGCGCATGTTCGTGGGCTCGGGCGCGCGCTACCCCGATGCAGTGGCCATGCGCTTCTTCGAACTGGCCTGAGTTTTCCCGTTTTCCTTTCCCCGACTCCCTCACAAGAACCACTGGAGACAAGCATGAAGACATCTTTCAAACCCGTCCGGCGCGCCTTGCTGGCCGCCGCCGTGGCCGCCGGCCTGGCAGCACCCTGGGCCGCCGCCCAGGCCCAGGCCGCTGGCTACCCGAACAAGCCGGTGCGCATCATCGTGGGCTTTCCGGCCGGCACGGGGCCGGACATCGTGGCGCGCCTGCTGGCGCAAAAGTTGTCCGAGGCGTGGGGCAACCAGGGCGTGATCGTGGACAACAAGCCCGGCGCGGGCGGCCTGATCGCCGCCACCGAGGCGGCGCGTGCCACACCCGACGGCTACACCCTCATGCTGGGCGAGACCGGCCAGCTGAGCATCGCGCCCAGCAGCTACACCAAGCTGCCGTACTCGCCACAGAAGGACTTCGTGGCGGTGAGCCAGGTGGTCACCTCCGACTTCGTGCTGCTGGTCAATCCGCAGAAGGTGCCCGCGCGCAACGTCCGGGACTTTGTGGAGTGGACCAAGCAGCAAAAGGGCCTGTTCCTGGCCACCTTCGGCGCCGGCACGCCGGGGCACTTCGGCGCCTTCATGTTCGGTGACGCGGTGCAGTTGAAGCCCGAACCCGTGCACTACAAGAACACCACCGACGCGCTGGGCGGCCTGTTCAGCGGCGACGTGCAGGGCGTGTTCGCCAGTGTGGGCCTGGCCGCCCCCAACGTCAAGGCCGGCAAGCTCGCGGCCCTGGGTAGCACCGGCGCCACGCGCACCAACGCGCTGCCCGACGTGCCCACCATCAAGGAGCAGGGCTACGCCAACCTGGAGTTCTCGTCCTGGTTCGGCATCGTTGCGCCCGCGAAGACGCCGCCCGAGATCGTGGCCAGGCTGAGCGCCGACATCGTCAAGGCCGTGCAGTCGCCCGAGGGCAAGGCCAAGATGGAAGAGGCCGGCTTTCGCGTGACGGGCACCGGCTCGCAGGAGTTCACCCGCATCATCGCCGCCGACACGGTGACCTGGGGCAAGGCCGTGGCCGCCACGGGCTTCAAGGCGGATTGAGCCGGGCAGGAGCCACACCAGGAACGACAACAACACCTCAGGAGACACACCATGCCTTCCCTTCTCTTTGGCGTGCCCGCCGTGCGCCGCGGCGCATTGCCCGCCGCTGTGCTGCTGCCCATCGCGCTGGCCGCCTGTGGCGGCAACGACGATGCCGCCACCTGGCCACCCACCAACGTCTCCTATTCGGTCGCCTGCAGCGACCTGGTGGGCAAGGGCAAGATGGTCGGCACCTCGCTGTCGACCAGCTATGTACCGGCCGATACCAAGCGCCCGGGCGGTGCTGCGACCGGGGCCTTCCTGCCGGGCCACTGCGTGGTCACGGGCAGCATCAATCCGCGGGTGGGGGTGGATGGCAAGAATTACGCGATCGGCTTCCAGCTGAGCCTGCCGGACAACTGGAACGGCCGCTTCCTCTTCGTGGGGGGTGGCGGCAACGATGGCATCCTGCGCGATACCTCGCTGAGCTCCAGCATCTCGGGCGGCACGCCGTCGCCGCTGGGGCAGGGCTTTGCCGTCGTGTCCACCGATGGCGGGCACATCGGCACCACCGCCAGCTTCGGCGCCGACCCGCAGGCGCGCACCGACCATGCCTACAACTCCTACGACAAGACGGCCGTGGCCGCCAAGTCGCTGATCGCCTCGCACTACGGCCGCAAGGCCGATCGCTCGTATTTCTCGGGCTGCTCGGGCGGCGGGCGCCAGGGCATGGTGTTCTCGCAGCGCTTTCCGGACTACTTCGACGCCATCACGGCCGGTGCGCCGGCCATGCGCGTATCCAGCGGGGCCACGGTGGCCGCGATGTGGAACACCATCCAGTTCAACGCCATTGCGCCGCAGAACGCGTCGGGCAACCGCATCCTGTCGCAGGCCTTCAGCAATGCCGACCTGAACCTGGTCGCGAATGCCGTGAAGTCGTCCTGCGATGCCGCCGATGGCGTGGTGGACGGCATGGTCGCCAATACCAAGGCCTGCCAGTTCAACCCGGCCGTGCTGCAGTGCAGCGGTGCCAAGGGGGCCGACTGCCTCTCGGCCGCGCAGGTGGGAGCCCTCACCAAGGTCTTTGCCGGCCCGCGCAACTCGGCGGGGCAGGCGCTGTACGCCGGCCAGCCCTGGGATCCAGGCCTGGCCGCACCCGGCTGGCGCGCCTGGACGCTGGGCAGCTCCACCACCGCCACGCCCGATGCGCGCTACATCACGTTGATGGTGGATGCGCTCGTCAATGAGTTCTTCACGCCGCCGGACCTCACCTTCAACCCGCTGGCCTTCAACTTCGACACCGATCCGGCGCGCATGGCGGCGTACTCGGCTGTCTACGACACCTATGCCGACGACAAGCTCACGGCCTTCCGCCAGCGTGGCGGCAAGCTGTTGTTCATCCACGGCATGTCCGACCCGATCTTCTCGGCCAAGGACACGGTGGACTATTACGAACGGCTGGCGGCCAACAACGGCGGCATGGCCAGCACCCAGGGCTTTGCGCGGACCTTCCTGGTGCCGGGCATGAACCACTGCTCGGGCGGGCCGGCGACGGACAGCTTCGACTCGATCCAGACCATGGTGGACTGGGTGGAGAAGGGCGTGGCGCCCGACACGATCGCGGCCCGGGCGCTGCCCACGCAGGCCGACTACCCGAACCGCACGCGGCCCCTGTGCCCCTATCCCCAATTCGCCAAGTACAAGGGGACGGGCAGCGTAGAGGATGCAGGCAGTTTCATCTGCGCGGTGGAATAGCCCGGGGCGACCGCCCGCGCCTATTTCTTGGGTGCGGGCAGCTGCAGCTGGGCTTCCCTTGCGACGCGCACGCAGTCCTGCATGTGCTGCTCGCCCAGGTAGCGCAGGGTGGCATAGCCGATGGCCGCCGAGACCGCCTGGCCGGCCAGGGGGACGTACTTGGCCAGCTGCTTGGTCGTCAGGCGCAGACCCACCGTCTGCGTGGCGCGTATCACCAGCTCGCGGGTGATGAGCTTGCCGATCAGCACGGAGCCGACCAGGCCCACGGCCTTTTGCACCTTCTCGCGCTTCTCGGGGTCGAGCTGGTCGAGTTGCTGGGCCGACAGGCCGAACTCCGAGCTGATCTGCGGCAGCAGGCGCGAGAGCAGGGCGGCGTCCACCGCCCAGTCCAGCCCCGGCACGGGGACGGTGCTGGCAGCGGCCGCCACCAGGGCGCGCCGGTGCAGCAGGCGACGGCTGCGTTGCACGGCAGCGGCCAGGGCAGGGTCGTCAGCGGCCATGGTCTGGGCAGTGGGCATCGGTCAGGTCCTGAAAAAGTGCTAGCTCTGATCTGGGGCCACCGCGGCCCAGGGCAATAGACCGGTGCTCAGCTTTTGCCCTTGATCAGGCTGTAGATGAACAGCAGCACCATGGCACCCACGATGGATGCGATCCAGCCGGCCGCGTCGCCTTGCTGGTACCACCCCATGGCCACACCCACATAACTGGCCAGGAACGAACCTGCCACGCCCAGCAGGGCCGTCATGATCCAGCCCATGGAGTCGTTTCCGGGTTTCATGGCGCGCGCGATGAAGCCAACAACCAGTCCAATCAATAGCGTTCCGATCAGTGAGAACATGTTTTGTCGCTTTGTATGCAGGTGAAAGAATGGCCCGACTGTAGCTGCATGGAAGGCCCACGTCTGTCGGACAGGATGCCTGCACCCGCGCGGCGCCTGGATTGTTGACAATCCGTCCGCGTGTAGGACTGATCGCACACGGCGGCGCGCGCACCGCTGATGACGATGGGCATCGGGAGTGCCTACAGTGATGGATATGCCCAGCACTGCCTGCAGGAGTCCCGATATGCGCAGACCCGCCCCTCCGATCTCTCCCACGTCCTTCATGGTCGCCATCGCGCTCGTGGTCGGCGCTTTTTCCGCCAGCCCGTCGACCGCTCTTGGGCAGGGCGATGAGGCCTCCCTGCAGCGTGGTGCCATGGAGGACATGACCCGCCAGCAGCGCTACAACACCGCGATTCGCGAGGCCGGTGGCGGCATGAAGGTGAGCCTGGAGGAATGCCGGACGATGGCGGCGGCCGAGCGCCGCGCCTGCGAGTCGCAGGCACGCGCCCGCTACCAGTCCGACATGGCGGCCGCCAGGGAATTCCTTCGCAACCCGAACGCCAGGCCGGTCAACGTGATTGGCGGCCCCGTTCGCGGCACGGAGTCCACCTACGTGGTCAAGCCGTGACGCAATGCAAAAGCGCGCCGAAGCGCGCTTTGTTCATGGCTGCTGACGCGATTTACTTCGCGGCAGGGGCGTTGGACTCGACCGCCGTGGCCGCAGGGGTCACGCGGCGCGCACCATCGAAGCGGCGCTGCCAGTACGAGACACGCATGTCTTCGACCCGGATTTCCGACCCACTGCGAGGAGAGTGAATGAATTTGTTGTCACCCACATAGATGCCTACATGGCTGAACGTGCGGCGCATGGTGTTGAAGAACACCAGATCGCCTGGCTGCAGCTCTTTCTTGTCGATCACCGTGGTGGTGGCGGCCTGCTGGTCCGCACGGCGGGGAAGCAAGAGGCCCACCGTCTGCTCGTACATCGCACGGACAAAGCCGCTGCAGTCAAAGCCCGTTTCGGCACTGTTGCCGCCACGCTTGTAGCGGACGCCAAGAAAACCCATGGCATTGCCCACCAGATCGGACGCCTTGTCCGCCACGGTATGGGCCTTGTCAGCCACGGTGTGCTGCATGTCCTTGAGCTGGGACATGAGACCCTTGTCCATCAGGATCTTTTCCATGTCATCCGCTTGACCGGTGGATGGTGCAGCCTGTGCGCCGACAGCGCAAGCCATGAGGAGGGTGCAAAACCATTTGGACATGGGGGCGAAGGGTACCACGCTAAATTGCCCGTTTTGTGAGGGAAGTCACGTATGCCTGCACAAGTGGGCTGGACTTGCCTGCGCCGCTCCCTTATACCTATGGGTTGCATGGAACCCAGGTCCACCAAGGCTGACATGTATCTGACATCAAAATGCCGCATTTCTGTGCGCGCTGTGGGGTTTCTTGCTCTTTTTTCCATAGCATCGGCAGGCATGGTCCACGCTCATGCCCAGGGCGCAGCCCCCGCGGTCAAGGCTGTCACCTTGGCGTCAGTGGCCACTGGCTTGGTGAATCCCTGGGCCGTTGCCTTCCTGCCGGAAGGCCGCTTTCTGGTCACCGAGCGACCGGGCCGCATGCGGGTGGTGGAGGCCAGTGGCCAACTGGGTCCCGCGCTGGCCGGCCTGCCCAGCATTGCCGTCGGAGGGCAGGGCGGCCTGCTGGACGTGGTGACGGACACCGATTTCAGCCGCAACCGGCGCATCTTCTTCTGTTACTCGGAACCAGGCGCTGCCGGAACCTCGGACAACAGCACGGCCCTGGCGCGCGCCACCCTGGCACCCGACAACCGGTCGCTGCAGGACGTGAGGGTCATCTTCAGCCAGAAGCCCAAGATGGCCAGCAACCTGCACTTCGGCTGCCGCATCGTGCAGGCCGGAGACGGTAACCTGTTCCTGGCCCTGGGCGAGCGCTACCACCGCAAGGACGATGCACAAAAGCTCGACAACCACCACGGCAAGATCGTGCGCATCACGCCCGAGGGTGTGGTGCCGGCCGACAACCCGTTTCGCGAGCGCGCCGGTGCCTTGCCCGAGATCTGGAGCTACGGCCACCGCAATGCGCAGGGGGCCACGCTGGCGCCTGATGGCAAGCTGTGGATGCACGAGCACGGCCCCCAGGGAGGTGACGAGATCAACCTGCCCCAGCCGGGCCGCAACTACGGCTGGCCCGTGATCACCTATGGCGAGAACTATGGCGGCGGCAAGGTGGGCGAGGGCACGGCCAAGGCTGGCATGGAGCAGCCACTGCATTACTGGGTGCCCTCCATCGCGCCCTCGGGCATGGCCTTTCTCACCAGCGATCGGTACGGTGCTGCCTGGCGCGGCAGCCTGTTCGTGGGCTCGCTCAAGTTCGGCACGCTGCACCGGCTCGAGGTGGCGGGCGGCAAGGTGCAGCGCGAGGAGAAGCTGCTGCAGGGGAGCAACGAGCGCATTCGCGACGTGCGCCAGGGACCCGATGGCTGGCTTTATCTTGTGACCGACAGCCCGCAAGGGCGCTTGCTGCGGCTGGCACCGGCGTCCTGAAGGTCCGCCGCGCGCGCCAGGGCTGCGACAATGGGGGATCCCCATGACATTCCCCGGTACACGCCATGCTGCTTGACGCCTCCGAATCCCAACTCGTTCTGGTGGACTACCAGGAACGCCTGATGCCCGCCATTGCCGATAGTGCCGCCGTGCTGGCCAATGCACGCCGCCTGGCGCAGATCGCGCAACTGCTGGAGGTGCCCGTCTGGGGCACCGAGCAGAACCCCTCGCGCCTGGGGCCCAATGACCCCGCCCTGCGCGCGCTGTGCGCCAAGACCCTGGCCAAGATGCACTTCAGCGCCGCCGAAGAAGGCCTGGGCGAGTGGCTGCGCCCCCCCGCCAAGGCCCAGCAGGGCGGCAATGCGCGCAGCCTGCCCAAGCACCTGCAAAAGCCTGCCCAGCAAGCGCCCGAGCGCGGCACCATCGTCATCGCCGGTTGTGAGGCCCATGTCTGCCTGCTGCAGACGGCGCTGGACCTGATCGACGACGAGTTCGAAGTGTGGGTGGTGACCGACGCCTGCGGCTCGCGCACCGACCGCAACCGCGACGCTGCCTTCGACCGCCTGGCCGGCGCGGGTGCCGAGCTGGTGACCACCGAGATGGTGGCCTTCGAGTGGCTGGGCAGCTGCGAGCACCCGGATTTCAAGGACGTACTGGCGCTGATCAAGTAGCAAGCGGCGGCGCTGCCGCCAGCGCGTTGCCCAGTGCGAGCCGGGTGCCGGCATCGGCCGGCAGCAGGTGGTCCATGCGCAGCGAATCGAGCGTCACGTCCAGCGGCGAGGCCAGCGTGGTGAAGGCCGAGATGAAGCGCAGGGTGCCGGCGCTGGAGCGCAGCTGCATCAGCAGAACCGGGGAGGCCGGCGCGGACGCATGCCTGGCCGGCGCTGGCAGTGAGCCTGCTGGCAGGGACTGCAGGCGAGACGCCAGGCCGGGGTTGAACACCGCTTCGGCCTGGGCCCGCCGCAGCACGGCCTGGGCCACCTCGGGGCCGTTGATCGCGCAGCCCAGCAAGCCGCCCGGCCCGAGCAGCATCTCGAGCAGGTTGCGCGGTGCGCCCTCCGTAGCGGGTGCCGGCACAAAGCCGATCAACTGCATCAGCGCCGGCACTGCGGCGTTGGTCTCCAGCAGATTCCACTGCGCGTCCAGCAACATGGCGGGCGCGGGCTCGTGCGCACGCAGGAATTCCCGCAGGGTCGCACGCACGGCGCCCAGGCCATCGCCGTCCCAGCCGCTGCAGGGGTAGTGGGGCGCAAACCCGGCAGCCACCAGCGCCTGGTTGCGCTCGGACAGCGACGTGCCCATGGCGTCGAGCAGCGCCAGCAGCATGGGCCGGCTGGGCTGGGCCTTGCCCGTTTCCAGGCAGCTCAGGTGGCGTTGCGATACCCCCGTGTGCAGCGCCAGGGCCATCTGGCTCAGGCGCTGGCGTTCGCGCAGCGCCTTGATCAGCGGGCCGACCTGCACGGTGGTCGTGGCGTGTCTCTGGGGATGTGTTCGGGGTGCGGGCGGGCTGTGCATGGCGCCATGGTCGCACAGGAAGTCGTCACAGCTATGACCTCCGAGGTGATTGCTGTGATGACCGGGTGTGAAGAAGATGCGGTCTCTTTTCTTCAACCCAGGAGCTTTCATGCACACACCCCTTGCCTCCACCGCCAGGGCACCCAGCCAGACCATCGCCACCGTCGAGGCCTGGCGGGCCATGGCCGCGCGGCGCGACTTTGGACATGCCGCGGCACTGCTGCACCCCGATGCCGTGCTGCATTCACCGCTGGACCACCAGATCGTGCCGGGTGGGCTGCAGGTGGCAGGCATCCTTGGCATGGCCTTCGGCCTCTACAGCCGCTTTTTCTACGGTGAAGCTTTATGGAGCCCGGGTGGTCACCAGGTGGCACTGCCATTCGAGGGGCAGATGGGTGACCACCTGGCGCGCGGGGTGGACCTGCTGACGCTCGACGGCCAGGGCCAGGTCACGGTGGTCGAGATCTTCCTGCGACCGTTGGCGGTCGTGGCTTATCTGGCAAAACAGGTGGCACAGGCGCAACCGGCATAGCCAGACCGTTTCCGACAGATGCAGGCGGCAAGGGGCGCGACCTTGCCGACAGGTGCGTCAGCTTCCAGCAAGCCCGTCATGAATAATTATGAATTCAGAAATGCACGCCATTCAGGGTGTGCCGACGAGATGCTGGAGACAAACCATGACGCGCTACGCTGATTTCTATCGCCATTCCATCGAGCAGCCTGATGCCTTCTGGGCCGAGCAGGCGAAACTCATCGACTGGCATACGCCTGCGCAGCAGATCTGCGACTACAGCCACCCGCCTTTTGCGCGCTGGTACGTGGGCGGCACCACCAACCTGTGCCACAACGCAGTGGACCGGCACCTGGCCGCGCGGGCCGATCAACCCGCCCTGGTGGCTATTTCCACCGAGACCGACAGCGAGCGCAGCTACAGCTTTGCCGAGCTGCATGCCGAGGTGCAGCGCATGGCGGCCGTGCTGCTGGCCCTGGGGGTGAAGAAGGGCGACCGCGTGCTGATCTACATGCCCATGGTCGCCGAAGCGGCGTTTGCCATGCTGGCCTGCGCGCGCATCGGTGCGCTGCATTCAGTGGTGTTCGGCGGCTTTGCATCGGGCTCGCTGGCCTCGCGCATCGAGGACGCCGAGCCCGTGGCCGTGGTCAGTGCCGACGCCGGCTCGCGCGGCGGCAAGGTCGTGCCCTACAAGCCGTTGCTGGACGATGCCATCGCCCAGTCGCGCCACAAGCCGGCCGCCGTGCTCATGGTCAACCGGGGCATGGCGCCGATGCCGCTGCACCCCGGCCGCGACCATGACTGGGCCGCCCTGCGGGCGCAGCACCTGGATGCCGTGGTGCCCTGTGAATGGCTGGAGTCCACCCACCCGAGCTACACCCTGTACACCAGCGGCACCACCGGCAAGCCCAAGGGCGTGCAACGCGACACGGGCGGCTACGCCGTGGCACTGGCGGCCAGCATGAAGCACATCTTCGACGCAAAGCCCGGCGACACCTACTTTGCCACCAGCGACATCGGTTGGGTGGTGGGCCACAGCTACATCGTCTATGGACCGCTGATCGCGGGCATGACCACCATCATGTACGAGGGCCTGCCCACCCGGCCCGACGCCGGGGTGTGGTGGAGCATCGTCGAGAAGTACCAGGTGACGCACATGTTCTCGGCCCCCACGGCGGTGCGCGTGCTCAAGAAGCAGGACGCGAGCTGGCTGCGCAAGTACGACGTGTCGAGCCTCAAGGCCCTGTGGCTCGCGGGCGAGCCGCTCGATGAACCCACGGCGCAATGGATCAGCGATGCGCTGCGCGTGCCCATCATCGACAACTACTGGCAGACGGAGACCGGCTGGCCCATCCTCACGCTGGCCAATGGCATCGAGCAGCAGACCACGCGCTTCGGCAGCCCGGGAAAGGCCATGTACGGCTACGCCGTGAAGCTGATCGACGAATCCACGGGCGAAGAACTCACGGGTCCTAACCAGAAGGGTGTGGTCGCCATCGAGGGGCCGCTGCCGCCCGGCTGCATGCAGACCGTGTGGCGCGATGACGAACGCTTCGTCAACACCTACTGGAAGAGCATTCCCGGCAAATTGATCTACAGCACCTTCGACTGGGGCATCCGCGATGCCGATGGCTACCACTTCATCCTGGGCCGCACGGACGACGTGATCAACGTGGCCGGCCACCGCCTGGGCACGCGCGAGATCGAGGAGAGCATCGCCTCGCACCCCAACATCGCCGAGGTGGCGGTGGTGGGCGTGGCCGATGCACTCAAGGGCCAGGTGGCCATGGCCTTCGCGGTGGCGCGCGATGCCAGCGGGCTCGACGACCCGGCGGCGCGCCTCGCGCTCGAAGGCGAGGTCATGCAGCGCGTGGACCAGCAGTTGGGTGCCGTGGCCCGGCCGTCGCGCGTGCATTTCGTGACCGTGCTGCCCAAGACGCGCAGCGGCAAGCTCTTGCGCCGTGCACTGCAGGCCGTGGCCGAGCGGCGCGACCCGGGCGACCTGACCACCATGGAAGACCCGGCCGCGCTGCAGCAGGTGCGGGAATTGGTGGGCGCCGGGGATTGAGGATCAGCGGGCGGGCTTGACCTTGCCGCCCGCGCCGCGCACGCTGGTTTCGATGAGGTCGCGCAGGTCCGCAGGCAGGTCGGCCACCGGCAGCGTGCTGAATTGGGCCCGCGAAAAAAGCAGCAGCCATACGCGCTCGAACTGCCAGACCTCCTGGATGCCGGACCAGGGGAGGGAGGCCGTGCTGGCCCCTGCCTGCAGCGTGAGGCTGTCCCCGTCCGCACGCAGGGTGGCGCGTGGCGTTGCTCCCATGGCATTGAGCTTGGCCATGGCATTGCGGTAGTGCACCACATAGACCATTGCGGCCACCAGTGCGCACATGGCCACCGACGCACTCAGTGCCCCCATCTGCCAGGACCGGTCTCCCCGTGCCACCAGCGTTCCCAGCCAGGCAGCCATTGCGCCTATCACCAGCAGCGTGCGCAGGCCCACGGAGCGGCGCCAGAAACACAGGACCGCATGGCGGACCAGGTCGGGGGAGTAATGCAAGGTGGTTTCCAGGGACATGGCATTCGCGGCAATGAATGAAGGGCCGCAGTGTGCCACCGGCCGGTGCGCCCTTGGCGGGTGCTTCAGTGCGGCCGCTGCCGCTGCCAGCCCGCCGGTGTCTGCCACTGGGCGGCCCAGTCCACGAACTGTTCCATGGCCATTGGGCGGGCAATGCAGTAGCCCTGGGCCTGGGCGCAGCCCAGCTGCTGCAGCATCTGGCCCTGTTCGATGGTTTCCACGCCCTCGGCAATCACCCGGTAGCCGAAGGAGCGGGCCAGGCCGATCACGCCCTGCACGATGGCCAGGTCGCCGGGGTCCCCCATCATGCCGTGCACGAAGCTCTGGTCGATCTTGAGCGTGTCCATGGGCAGGCGGCGCAGGTAGGTCAGGGACGAATAGCCGGTGCCGAAGTCGTCGAGCGAGACGCTCACCCCGAGCTCGCGCAGCCGCGTCAGCGTGGCCGCCACGGCGCCGATGTCGTAGAGCGCTGCGCTCTCGGTGATCTCGATCTCCACCTGGCGCGGGTCGATGTCGGGGCGCTGCGCCAGCATGTGGGCCATCCAGTCGGCAAAACCGGCGTGTTGCAGGTGCAGTGCCGAGATGTTGATGCTCACGGGCAGGACGATGCCGTGGCCATGCAGCCGTTTCAACAGCTCCAGGGCGGCTTCGACCACCCATTGGCCGAATTCGATTTCCAGCTCCGTGCCCTCCAGCAGCGGCAGAAAGGCACCGGGCGGCAGCAGGCCGCGTTCGGGGTGCTGCCAGCGGGCCAGCGCCTCGGCACCCACGATGGCGCCACTGCGCATGTCCACCTTGGGCTGCAGGTGCAGGATGAACTGCGCGCCTGCAATGGCGTTCTGCAGGTGCTTGCCCTGCTCGCGCTGCACCACCAGGGCCCGTTCCTGCGCGGCATCGAACTGGTGGAAGCGGTTGCGCCCGGCCTGCTTGGCCGCATACATGGCCTGGTCGGCATGGCGCAGCAGGGTGTCGGCGTCGGCCTCGTCCAGCGGGAACACGGTGTAGCCGATGCTGGCGGTAACGACCACGCGTTCGGTGTCCAGCGCGTAGGGGGCAGAGATGTTCTCCATCACCCGGGAGAGCATCTGCTCGCATTCGGCGGAGTCGGCCAGGTCGGGCAGCAGCATCACGAACTCGTCGCCACCCAGGCGCGCCACGCTGTCGCCCGGGCGCAGGGCGCGCGTGAGGCGGCCTGCCACCATCACCAGCAGGCGGTCGCCGGCACCATGGCCCAGGCGGTCGTTCACGGGCTTGAAGCCGTCGAGGTCCAGGTAGCCCACCCCAAGCTGTGTGCCGCGCTCGCGTGCCTGGTCCAGGCATTCCTGCAGCCTGCGCGCCAGCAGCACGCGATTGGGCAGGCCGGTGAGGGCGTCGAAGTGCGCCAGCTTGTGCAGCAGTACCTCCTGCTCGCGCTGGGGTGTCACATCGAGCGCCACGCCCAGCATGCGCAGGGGTTTGCCGTCAGCGCCAAAACTCACGATCTTGCCCAGGTTGCGTACCCAGCGCGTGCCCTCGTGGGGGGCGGGCACCTTCCAGGTGGCGTCGAACGGCGTGGCAGGCCGCGCCGCATGGCGCGCCACTTCGGCCGTGATGCGGTCGATGTCGTCCGCCACCACTGCGCTGGTCCAGCGCACCGAGGTCTGCGCGATGGGGCCCGGCGTCCTGCCCTGCATGGCCGCCCAGCGGCTGTCGCCGGTGATGGTGCCGCGCTCCATGTCCCAGTCCCACAGGCCCAGAGACGCGGCCGAAATGGTCAGCGACAGCAGCTCCTCGCGTTCGCGGATCTGCTCCTCCTGGCGCTTGCGGTCGGTGATGTCGTGCACCGAGAACAGCCAGCAGGGCTCGCCATCGAAATCGATGGGGCGCATGGATTGCAGCACGGTCAGCCGGGTGGCGGGGCGCCCGTTGAGGGTCACCTCGTGGCTGGTCTGCGGATCGGCCCGCTCAAAGGCATCTATCAGCCGCCGGCGCTCCTCCTGGGTGAAGATGCCCAGCTGCACGGCTGTACGGCCCACGGCCTCCTCGCGCGGTATGCCCAGCAGGGTTTCCCAGGCCGGGTTCACGTCCAGGTATTGCCCGTCGCTGCGGCGCGACAGGCCCATGGGGAAGGGCATGAGCTGGAAGATGCGCGAGAAACGTTCCTCGGACTGCCGCAGGCGCTCGGTGGCGCGCTTGGCTTCGTCGATGTCCTGCATGACCCCGCGCACGCGGGTGACGCGGCCGTTTTCGACGACGGGCTCGCCGCGGGCGCGCACCCAGACCAGCCGGCCATCGGTGTGGTGCACCTCCAGCTCCAGGCTCCATTCGGCGCGCTCGAGGATGCTGGCGCGAAAGTGGTTGCGCAGCGTCTCGCGGTAGGCGGGTGCCACCATGCGGTCGATGTAGTCGGTGGGCAGCGGCGAGCCCGCAGGCATGCCATGGATGTCGAAGCACACGTCCGACCAGTAGACCAGGCCTTGGCCGCGCACGTCCTCCCAGGCGCCCAGGCGTGCCAGCCGGCCGGCTTGCTGCAGGAGCCCGTTGAGTGCGCGCAACTCGTCGCTGGTGCGTTGGGCTTCGGTCATGTCGTGGAAAACGAAGACAAAACAGTCTTCCCCATCCACAAGCACGGACCGTGCCGACATCAGCCCCGGGATGCGCACGCCGCCCCGCTGCGCCGCGAGGGGCAGCCGGTCCACCTTGCCATGGCGCTGGAAGGTGTCCAGCAGGCGCTTGCGCTCCTCGTCGGTGGCCCAGATCCTGAGTTCGGTCGAGGTGCGGCCCAGCACCTGGTCATGCGGTATGCCCAGCAGCTCGCAGAACGCGGGGTTCACGTCGATGTAGCGGCCATCCGAGATGCGGCTGATGCCCGCCGCGTCGGGCAGCGTCTGGTAGAAGGAGGTGTACTTGGCTTCGGAGTCGCGCAGCGCCTGCTGCGCTTCTCGGTGCGCGGAGATGTCCACGTCCATCCCGATCAGGCGCAGCGGCTTGCCGTTGGCATCGCGCAGCGCCACCGTGCCGCGGGACATCAGCCAGCGCCAGCGACCCGTGGTATCGCGCACGCGGAACTCAGCTTCGTAGGATTCCTCCAGCCCATCCATGGCGCGGGCCAGCCTGGCGGCGTTGCGCTCCCTGTCCACCGGGTGGCGCAGCCCGTACCAGCGTTGCCACAGGTCTGGCTCCGAGCGGTCGGCATCGGTGATGCCGAACAGGTAGTAGAAGCTCCCTTCGCAGCGGAACTGGTGTGTGTCCACGTCCCACTCCCAGCGGCCACCGCCCAGGGATTCGAGCGCCATGCGCAACTGCTGCTCGCGCTGTCCCAGGGCATGCAGGGCCGATTTCGTGGCCGCCAGCGATTGGGCCTTGCTGATCAGCAGCAGCCGGCAGGCGCCCAGCACCAGAATGCCGACGCCATGGTTCCAGGGCAGGCCCGTCCACCAGTCCGCCGTGGCGGGGCCGGGAGAGGAGATGCCGGCAGCCGTCAGCGCGATCCCGCTGACCACGGGCAGTGTCAGTGCCAGGCCCAGCGCTTCGTGCCAGGTGCTGCGCCCGCGGCGCAGCGCCAGTTGCCGCCACAAGGCCCCGGTGGCCCACGCGCCCGCGAGCACCCAGGCGCCGGCGAGCGAAGGGGCGCCCTGGATCCAGACCCCCGCCAGCAGGGCCAGGCCCGCAGTGACAGCCGTCGCCCGGGCTCCGAAGCACAGGGCCACGAATGCCGTCGCCGTTGGATAGACCACCATGCCGGGGCCTGCTGCCTGCAAATTGAGCAGGGCCAGCATGGCGGCCGATACCATGCCTCCCGCCACGCCCGCCAGCCATTCGGTGCGCCGCGACGGGGCCAGCACTTCCATGGGCGGCAGCAGGGCCAGCGCCAGAACGGCCAGCAACAGGAGCAGGCTGCCTGCCAGCAGGGTGTTATGCGCCATGCTGCCTGTGGCCCGGTACCTGCGCAGGCAGGCTGGTGCCTGCTGCCTTGCGGGCGGCGTCAGGCTTGCACGGTGATCCCGTGGCATGTGAGAGCGTGCAGGGAACCGACGCGACAAAGACCATGCGTCGAGTTTAGAGCCGTTCCGCAGCCTCCTTGGCGGCTCGGCGCGTCCTGAGAAGCCCGGTTGACAACGGCGTGCCGGTGATGATGCCCAGGAATCCCTGCACCCGCCCGACCCGGCGCTGGCGGCCGATGCGCTCGCCCAGCTACCGCCAGGCAATCAGCGCACCAGACCGGGGGCGCCGTGGCATTCAGGAAGGAACCGAGCCCGGCGGCGATGTGCAGCACCGCCCAGGAGAACAGTGGGAGCGGGATGGCCGGATGGATGATGCCGCTCACCATGCCCGGCCGCCAGTGGCAGCGCAGGGCAGTACCGCCGGCACAGAAGGATGGGCCAAAAGAATATGGTGGCACGAACGAGGCGCCCCGGAGCGAGGCCGGCAGCACGAACTCGCCGATCCAGGTGGAGACGGATTTCGATCCGGAATCCCTCATGCCGCCAGCGGGCGCGCACCCTCGATGGCCAGCAGGGATCCCTTGCGCTCCAGTCCGCCGGCATACCCGGTCAGGCTGCCGTCGGCCCCCAGCACGCGGTGGCAGGGCACGATCACGCTGACGGGATTGCGCCCTACGGCGGCGCCCACGGCCCGTACCGCGCGGGGGCGGCCCAGCTCCTGGCTCAGGGTGCCATAGGTGGTGGTGGCGCCACAGCCGATGCCCAGCAGGGCGCGCCACACGTCTTGCTGGAACGGGGTGCCGCCCGACAGGTCCAGTGGCAGGTCGAAGCCCCTGCGCTCACCGCGCAGGAACTGCTGCAATTGCGCTGCGGCTTCCTGCATCAGGGAATGGTCGGGGACCTCGGGCCAGGCGCCGGGGCCGTCGAGAAAAGGCGTGGGCTGGTGCCGCTGGCCGTCGAACCACAGGCCGACCAGGCCCTGGGGGGAGGCCGCCAGGCGCACCGGCCCGAGCGGAGAAGGGGTGCGCGATTGCACCGTGGCAGGATGGAATTGCATGAGAAGGGCCGATTCAGAGAGGTTTTTGGGCCGCAGCGCCGGGCAGGGGCAGCTCCGCCCAGGCGCGCAGCACCGCATAGCTGCGCCAGGGGCGCCAGGCGGCAGACGCCTCGGTGGCCGCACGGGCCGGGTTCTTCTGGCCTTGCACCCCGAGCGCCTTGTGCAGCGCCACGTCGCCTGCGGGGAAGGCATCGGGCCAGCGCAGCACGCGCATGGCGATGTACTGGGCCGTCCAGTCGCCGATGCCGGGCAGGGCGCACAGCGCCGCTGTGGTGGCGGCCACGTCGGCGCCGGCATGCAGCGCAAGGGCACCGCTGTCCACCGCTTGCGCCAACGCCACGATGGCCGCTTGGCGCTGGCGCACGATGCCCATTTGACCCAGCACCTCGCCTTCGGCTCGCGCCAGCACGGAGGGGGGCGGGAACAGTCGGCTCAGCTCGGGCCACGGGGTCTCGATGGGCTCGCCCAGGCGCTCCACCAGCCGCTGGCCCAGCGTGCGTGCGGCGGCCACGGTGATCTGCTGGCCCAGCACGGCGCGCACCGCCAGCTCGAAACCATCGAAGGCACCCGGCACGCGCAGGCCATCGCCTCCGGGAAACCGCCCGTGCAGCACGGTGTTGATGGCGCCGGGCTCGGCGTCCAGGTCCAGCATGGCGCGCACCCGGGCGATCACCACCGGCAGCACCGGGTACAGGCTGTCACTGGTCTGCAGCAGCACCTGGTGGCGGCTGGTGTCGAAACGGGCGCTGAGCCAGCCGGTGGCTTCCAGCCCACCCGTGACGGCGGCCGACAGCCTCACCGTGCGCCGCAGCGCCGGGGCGCCTTCGCCCTCCTGCTGAACCCATTCCACCCCGAGGAACCTGCGCCGCTCGAAGAACGCCAGCAGTGCCGCCACGTCCAGCGGCGGGCGGTAGGCCAGGCGCAACGTGCCGGTGCTGCCGGCACCCGCCATGCTGCCACTCTTGCGCAACTGGGTGGGGTTGAGCCCGTAGTGTTCGGCAAACGCCGCATTGAAGCGGCGCACGCTGCCAAAACCGCTGGACAGTGCCACCTGGGTGATCGGCAGGGGCGTGTCGGTCAGCAGCTGCTTGGCGGTGAGCAGGCGGCGCGTCTGCAGGTATTGCAGGGGGGAGACGCCCAGGGCCGCCTCGAAGATGCGGCGCAGGTGCCGGTCGCTCACGCCCAGGCGCTCGGCCAGCCGGGCGACGGTGGCGCCCTGGGTGTCCCGGGCCCAGCCTTCGGGCGCATCGAGCAGACGCACGGCCTGCTGCACCAGGATGCCGGAGGCGTCCTGCATGGACCAGGGCAGCGACTGGGGCGCCATCTCGGGCCGGCAGCGCAGGCAGGGCCGAAAACCCGCGCTCTCGGCCTGGGCCGCCATGGCAAAGAAGCGGCAGTTCTCGCGCCGCGGCGTGCGCACCGAGCAGACCGGGCGGCAATAGATGCCGGTGGACGTCACCCCCGTGAAGAAGCGGCCATCGAAGCGGGCATCACGGGTCTGCAGGGCGAGGTAGCGGCCTTCGTCATCCGCCACCGGACCGGTGGCGGCGGACAATTGGCCAGGAGAGAGCAGTGCGGTGGGCATGGGTGGAATGATAGGCCGCGCCTACATCCGGTCTGGCCGTTTTCGGACATGTGCCTCGGAGCGCCCGGTCTACCTTCGAGGGGCATCCCCGGCGCTGCATGTGGGGCCCCCTACAATGCAGCGCACCGTTTCAACGCTCACAGCAAAGGCCTCCCACGTGCAACCCACGCCCGCCATTTTCAAAGCCTATGACATCCGCGGCATCGTGCCGTCGACCCTGAACGAAGAAGTCGCCCTGGGCCTGGGCCGTGCCTTTGGCACGGCGGCCCGCGCCGAAGGCCAGACG
>JAZKEE010000082.1:0-3405 GCA_040387235.1 Pseudomonadota bacterium | reverse complement strand
GCGGCAGATGCGCTTGCGCGTCTCGTGCGGCAGGATCACGTCGTCGATGAAGCCGCGGGCGCTGGCCACAAAGGGGTTGGCAAAGCGCTCCTTGTACTCGGCCTCGCGGGCGGCGAGCTTCACGGGGTCGTTCTTGTCCTCGCGGAAGATGATCTCCACCGCGCCCTTGGCGCCCATCACGGCGATCTCGGCGTTGGGCCAGGCCAGGTTCACGTCGCCGCGCAGGTGCTTGGAGCTCATCACGTCGTAGGCGCCGCCATAGGCCTTGCGCGTGATGACGGTGATCTTGGGCACGGTGCACTCGGCATATGCGTACAGCAGCTTGGCGCCGTGCTTGATGATGCCGCCGTACTCCTGGCTGGTGCCGGGCATGAAGCCGGGCACGTCGACGAAGGTGACCACGGGGATGTTGAAGGCATCGCAAAAGCGCACGAAGCGCGCGGCCTTGATGGAGCTCTTGATATCGAGGCAGCCTGCCAGCACCAGCGGCTGGTTGGCGACGATGCCCACGGTCTGCCCCTCCATGCGCGCCAGGCCGATCACGATGTTCTTGGCGTAGTCGGGCTGCAGCTCGAAGAAGTCGCCGTCGTCCACCACCTTGGCGATCAGCTCTTTCATGTCGTAGGGCTTGTTGGCGTTCTCGGGCACCAGGGTGTCCAGGCTGCGGTCCATGCGGTCGGCCGGGTCGTTGCTCGGGCGCACGGGCGCCTTTTCGCGGTTGTTCAGCGGCAGGTAGTTGTACAGGCGGCGCAGCATCATCAGCGCCTCCACGTCGTTCTCGAAGGCCATGTCGGCCACGCCGCTGCGCGTGGTGTGGGTACCGGCGCCGCCCAGTTCCTCGGCGGTGACTTCCTCGTGCGTCACGGTCTTGACCACCTCGGGGCCGGTCACGAACATGTAGCTCGAGTCCTTGACCATGAAGATGAAGTCGGTCATGGCCGGCGAGTACACCGCGCCGCCGGCGCAGGGGCCCATGATCATGCTGATCTGCGGGATCACGCCGCTGGCCAGCACGTTCTTCTGGAACACGTCGGCATAGCCGCCCAGGGAGGCCACGCCCTCCTGGATGCGCGCGCCGCCCGAGTCGTTGATGCCGATGACTGGTGCGCCGACCTTCATGGCCTGGTCCATCACCTTGCAGATCTTCTCGGCATGCGTCTCGCTCAGTGCGCCGCCGAAGACGGTGAAGTCCTGGCTGAAGACGAAGACCAGGCGGCCGTTGATCATGCCGTAGCCGGTGACCACGCCGTCGCCGGGGATCTTGTTGGCTTCCATGCCGAAGTCGGTGCAGCGGTGCTCGACGAACATGTCCCACTCTTCGAAGGTGTTGTCGTCCAGCAGCAGCTCGATGCGCTCGCGCGCGGTGAGCTTGCCCTTGGCGTGCTGCGCGTCGATGCGCTTTTGCCCGCCGCCCAGGCGCGCCAGGGCGCGCTTCTTCTCCAGTTGCTCCAGGATGTCTTGCATGGTCGCTCTTTCGGTGAAATGGCTGTGGTTGTCTATCTAGGGTGTAGGGGTATGGGATGCGGCCAGCAGGGTGCGCGCGGCGGTCGATGCCGCGATGCGCCCCGCGGCCACATCGGCCTGCAGCGCGGGCAGCAGGCCGCGCACCTGTGGATGTTGGCGAAACGCCTGCTTGAGCGCGGCGTCGATACGCTCCCACATCCAGGCCAGCGATTGCTTTTCGCGGCGCAGGGCCAGGCGGCCGTTGTCGGTCTGCTGGGTGCGGAACTGGGTGACGGCGTCCCAGAAGCCGTCCACGCCCTGCCCCAGCAGCGCGCTGATCTGCACCACGCGCGGCTGCCACAGGGCGCCGTGCGTGGCATGGTCGGGGTTGCCGTGCATGCCCAGCAGGCGCAGGCTCGAGGTGATCTGTGCCTGAGCGCGCGTGGCGGCGTTCTTGTCGATGTCGGCCTTGTTGATGGCCACCAGGTCGGCGATTTCCATGACGCCCTTCTTGATGGCCTGCAGGTCGTCGCCCGCATTGGGCAGCTGCAGCAGCACGAACATGTCGGTCATGCCGGCCACGGCGATCTCGCTTTGGCCCACGCCCACGGTCTCGACCATCACCACGTCGTAGCCGGCGGCCTCGCAGACCAGCATGGCCTCGCGCGTCTTTTCGGCCACACCGCCCAGGGTGCCGCTCGACGGGCTGGGGCGGATGTAGGCCTCCTCGCGCATGGACAGCTGCTCCATGCGCGTCTTGTCACCCAGGATGGAGCCGCCCGAGACGGTGCTCGACGGGTCGATGGTAAGCACCGCCACGCGGTGCCCCCGGCCGATGAGGAACAGACCCAGCGCCTCGATGAAGGTGGACTTGCCCACGCCTGGCACGCCGCTGATGCCCAGGCGAAAGGCCTTGCCCGTGTACGGCAGCAGCGCGGTGAGCAGTTCGTCCCCCTGCGCGCGGTGGTCGGCCCGCGTGGATTCGAGCAGGGTGATGGCCTTGGCCATGGCACGGCGCTGCACGGGCTGGGATCCCTGCAGGATGCCGTCCATCCAGCCGCTGGCGGGGGATGGCAGTGCGGATGGGGCCACGGGTGCGCTCATGCCGCGCCCTCCCCGGCCCGCCATTCGTAGTGCACGTCCACCCCTTCTTCGCCGGTCTGCACGAAGCCGTGGCGCTGGTAGAAGCGGTTGGCACCGCTGTGCTGCAGCGCAGTCACGCGCAGCACCAAGCCTTCGCGGCGCGCCCGGTCCTGCACGCTGGCCAGCACCGCGGCGCCGATGCCAGAGCCCTGCCAGTCGGGGTGCAGGTACAGGTGCTGCAGCCGCAGTGCGCCAGTGCCTTCGGGCAGCACGGTGACGAAGCCCATGCGCTGGCCGCCGGGCGAGGCCAGGTGCTGCATGTGTTCAGGTGCAAAGGCAGCGCGCAAGCGCTCACGCGAGCGCTCGGGTGTGTAGCGGCCCACGCGCTCCAGGCTTTCACGCATGGCGGCGGTGCGCAGCGCCAGCATGGGCTCGAAGTCGTCCTCGGCCACCGGGTGCAGCACGAACAAAGGCTCAGTCATCGGGCGGTTCCCGTGCGGCTCCTGGTCTGGCGCACGCTCATGCGGCGATGGCCTTGCGGATCTGTTCAAGCACATCCTTGGCGCTGGCCGGGATGGGTGTGCCCGGGCCATAGACGCCCTTGACGCCGGCCTCGTACAGGAAATCGTAGTCCTGCGCCGGAATCACCCCGCCGACGAAGACGATGATGTCGTCCGCCCCCTGGTCCTTGAGCGACTGGATGATGGCCGGCACCAGGGTCTTGTGGCCGGCGGCCAGCGTGCTCACGCCCACGGCGTGCACGTCGTTCTCGATGGCCTGGCGTGCGCATTCCTCGGGGGTCTGGAACAGCGGGCCCATGTCCACGTCGAAGCCCAGGTCGGCAAAGGCCGTGGCCACCACCTTGGCGCCGCGGTCATG
>JAZKEE010000081.1:0-5624 GCA_040387235.1 Pseudomonadota bacterium | reverse complement strand
CCGACCTTCTCATTACGAATGAGCTGCTCTACCGACTGAGCTACACCGGCGTAAGACTTAGATTATAGCGTGGAATGGTAGCTTGTCACGCGCTCGACCTCATTTTTTGATCCGAGGATCACGCTGACGCGTTCGTGCAACTGCGTGGGCTGTATGTCCATGATGCGCTCTTTGCCGTTGGTGGCTGCGCCGCCGGCCTGCTCGATGAGCCACGACATGGGGTTGGCCTCGTACATCAGGCGCAGCTTGCCGGGCTTGTTGGGTTCGCGCTTGTCCCAGGGGTACAGGAAGATGCCGCCGCGCGTGAGGATGCGGTGCACGTCGGCCACCATGCTGGCGATCCAGCGCATGTTGAAGTCCTTGCCGCGCGGGCCATCCTTGCCCTGCAGGCACTCGTCGATGTAGCGCTTCACGGGGGTATCCCAGTGGCGCATGTTGCTCATGTTGATGGCGAATTCCTTGGTGTCGTCGGGAATGCGCACGTTCTCTTCGGTCAGCACGAAGGAGCCCTGCTCGCGGTCCAGCGTGAACATGGCCACGCCGTCGCCCACGGTCAGCACCAGGGTGGTCTGGGGGCCGTAGATGCAGTAGCCTGCCGCCACCTGGCTGGTGCCGGGCTGCAGGAAGTCGCCGGCCTCCACGCCGCGGTCGTCATCAGGCTTCTTGAGCACGCTGAAGATGGTGCCGATGCTCACGTTCACGTCGATGTTGCTCGAGCCGTCGAGGGGGTCGAACAGCAGCAGGTATTCGCCCTGCGGGTAGCGGTTGGGCACCAGGTAGATGCCGTCCATTTCTTCCGAGGCCATGGCTGCCAGGTGGCCACCCCATTCGTTGGCTTCGATCAGCACTTCGTTGGCGATGATGTCCAGCTTCTTCTGGATCTCGCCCTGCACGTTCTCGCTGGAGGCCGTGCCCAGCACGCCGCCAAGCGCGCCCTTGTTGACGGCCTGGCTGATGCTCTTGCACGAGCGGGCCACCACTTCGAGCAGCAGGCGCAGCTGCGAGGGGATGAGCCCGTCGATGCGTTGCTGCTCGACCAGGTAGCGGGTGAGGGAGATGCGGGAGCTCATCGGTGGTGTGTCCTTGGGCTTTGGGTTTTTGTGAAATCAGGGTTGCGACTGCTCGCGCTCGGCCAGCTCTGCCAGTGTGGCCTGCGCCTCTTCGAGCAGGTCTTCATCGCCGCTGGCGTGCGCGATGCCCACGCGCTGCAGGAGCAGGCTGCGCGCCAGGGTGCTGTCGCCGGCCTCGTGCGCCAGCACGCCTAGCTGGAACAGGGTATCGAGCACGATGCCGTCGTCCTTCAGCGCCTGGCCCAGCGCCAGGCGCTGCTGCAGCTGGCGCTGCGCCTGGGCCAGGTCGCCCAGTTCGTAGGCGTTCTGCGCCAGGTTGTTGATCAGCCCGGAAAGACGCGCATCGACATTGGAGCCGAAGGCCCCGCGGGCATCGGCCAGCAGTTGCTGGTTGTGCGCCAATGCCTCGGAAAAGCGCCCGGCCTCGTGCAGCGCATAGCCGATCTCTTCGCGAATGCCCAGCTTCTGCTCGGCGCTCAGCGTGGCGCCTGCATGGTCGGCCCATTGGGCCGACTGGCGCAGGTGCTCGATGGCGGTGTCGTACTCTTCGGACTGCAGGGCCGACTCGCCGATGGCGTAGTGCTGCTCGTAGCGGTCCGTGGGCGTGAGGTCCGAAAGGGCGCTGCGGATGGCCAGCGCGCGCAGCCCCAGGGGCAGGCCTTCGTCGTCCATCTGGCGCTTGGAGTAGACGATGAACTGCAGCCAGAGCAGTTGGGCCAGCTCCGAGGACTCGGCGCCCAGGCCTTCGGCCAGCGGGCGCAGGGCGGCCAGGTCGGCCGACATGGCCGAGCCGCTGAACATGGCCTCGGCGTCATACACGGTGTCTCGCAGCGGGTTGAAGCGCCGCGCGAACTCTTGTGCGTAATCGGTGAATGCCATGGTGGCCTGCGCGCGATCAGTCGGCCAGTGCGCGGGTGACCACCTCGCGCACGTCGTTGCTCAGGTCCGGGCGCGTGGCCACGCGGGCGATGGCCTCGCGGGCCGCCGTGCGCCAGGGTTCGGCCAGCTTCTTCCAGCGGTCGAGCGCGCGCGCCAGGCGGGCGGCAACTTGCGGGTTGATGGCGTCGAGTTCGATCACGCGGTCGCTCCAGAACACGTAGCCTGCTGCATCGGTGCGGTGGAAGGCGCCGGGGTTGGCGCTGCAGTAGCTGAAGATCACGCTGCGCGCGCGGTTCGGGTTCTTCAGGCTGAAGTCCGGGTGCTGCATGAGCTGGCGCACGGCGGGCAGCACATTGCCGCCCTTGTCGGGTGCGCCGGCCTGCAGCGCAAACCACTTGTCGATGACCAGGGGCTCGTCCTTGAACAGCGCGTGAAAGCGCGCCAGCGCCGGTGCCGCCAGCGCACTGCCGCTGGCCACCAGGGCCGTGAGCGCGTTGAAGCGGTCGGTCATGTTGCTGGCCACCTGGAAGCGCTGGTAGGCCTTGCCGGGCCAGACCTCGTCGCCCGTGCGCTGGGCGGCGATGCACAGCATGTGCAGCGCCATGCCGCTGAGCGAGCGGCGCCCGGACGATACCGGGTCGGGGCTGTAGCCGCCGGTGTCCTGGTTCTGCTCCCAGGCCCACGCCCAGTCGGCCTGCAATGCCAGGGCCAGCTGCTCGCGCATGGCTTCGCGCACGGCGTGGATGCGCTGCGGGTCCACCACGTCAAGCTGCTCGGCAATGTAGGTCTCGGACGGCAGTGTCAGCACCAGTTCCTTGAACGCTGCATCGAGAGCCGGGTTGCGCAGCACGCTGCGCAGCGCATCGACCACGGCGGCGGGCAGGATGTCGCCGCTGGTGGGGCCGCTGCCGGTGATGGCATGGATGGCCGTGCGCAGCGCGAGGCGCTGGCCGGCTTCCCAGCGGTTGAAGGCGTCGGTGTCGTTGGCCAGCAGGGTGAGCAGCTGTTCGTCGGTGTATTCGATGTCCAGCACCACGGGGGCGGTGAAGTCGCGCAGCAGCGAGGGCACGGGCTCGGAGTCGAGCCCGGTGAACACCAGGGTCTGGCTGGCTTCGGTCAGCACCACGGTGCGCGACGGTGCACCGGCCGTGTCTTCACCCTGCAGTTGCAGGGGCAGGGCAGCGCCTTCGTGCGTGAGCAGGCCCAGGCCGACGGGGATCACGAAGGGCAGCTTCTCGGCCTGGCCCGGCGTGGGCGCGCAGCTTTGCGCCAGCGTCAGCGTGTAGGTGCGCGCGGCGGCATCGTAGCTGCCCGTGGCCTTCACGCGCGGCGTGCCGGCCTGGCTGTACCAGCGCTTGAACTGGGGCAACAGGCGCGCCAGGTCGCTGTCGGTGTTGGCGTCGGCAATGGCCTGGGCGAAGTCGTCGCAGGTCACGGCCTGGCCATCGTGGCGCTCGAAATACAGCTTCATGCCCTTGGCAAAGCCTTCACGGCCCACCAGGGTGTGCATCATGCGCACTACCTCGGCACCCTTTTCGTAGATGGTGACGGTGTAGAAGTTGTTGATCTCGATGTAGCTGTCGGGCCGCACCGGGTGGGCCATGGGGCCTGCGTCCTCGGGGAACTGGGCGGTGCGCAGCACGCGCACGTCCTCGATGCGCTTGACGGCACGGGCCGAGGGGCTGCCGGCCAGGTCCTGGCTGAACTCCTGGTCGCGGAACACCGTGAGGCCTTCCTTCAGGCTCAGCTGGAACCAGTCGCGGCAGGTGACGCGGTTGCCCGTCCAGTTGTGGAAGTACTCGTGGCCGACCACGCTCTCGATGTTGGCGAAGTCCACGTCCGTCGCGGTCGATTCGCTGGCCAGAACATACTTGGTGTTGAAGATGTTCAGGCCCTTGTTCTCCATGGCGCCCATGTTGAAGTCGCTGGTGGCGACGATCATGAAGCGCTCCAGGTCCAGCGGCAGGCCGAAGCGCGCCTCGTCCCAGGCCACGCTGGCCATCAGCGAGTTCATGGCGTGCTCGGTCTTGCCCAGGTCGCCAGGGCGCACGTACACCTGCAGCAGGTGGTCGGTGCCCGAGCGGGCGCGGATCTTCTGCTCGCGTGCCACCAGTTTGCCCGCCACCAGTGCGAACAAATAGCAGGGCTTCTTGTGCGGGTCGACCCATTGGGCGAAATGGCGGCCGTCTTCCAGGTCGCCGCTGTCCACCAGGTTGCCGTTGGACAGCAGCACCGGGTACTGGGCCTTGTTGGCGCGCAGCGTGACGGTGTAGCTGGCCATCACGTCCGGGCGGTCCAGGAAGTAGGTGATGCGACGGAAACCCTCGGCCTCGCACTGCGTGAAGAAAGTGCCCTGGCTCACGTACAGGCCCATCAGGTGCGTGTTCTTGGCGGGGCAGCAGGTGGTGAAGATCTCGAGCGCGAAGGCGTCGGTGCCGGTGGGCAGGTTCTCCAGCACCAGGCGCTGCCCTTCCATCTTGAACGAGGTGCCCTGGCCGTTGACCAGCACGCGTGCAAGGTTCAGGTCCTCGCCGTCGAGCTTGAGCGGCTGCTCGGCCACGTCGGGGTTGCGGCGCAGCGTCATGCGGTTGAGCACGCGCGTCTTGGCCGGGTCCAGGTCGAAGGTCAGTTCGACGCTGTCGATCCAGTAGGCGGGGGCGGTGTAGTCCTCGCGGCGGATGGCAATGGCCGGTCCCGCGCCGCTTGCGTCTGCGTTAGGCGATGGCAACATGGATGCGCTCCAGAAAGTCGGTGTTCATGAGTTCGTGGTAGTCACGCACGGCGGCCAGCACATGCGGGCCCGCCAGTTCCTGCGCGCTGTGGGTGCTGCACACGGCCACGGCATGCATGCCCGCGCGGCGTGCGGCTTCGATGCCGAAGGGGGCGTCTTCAAACACGATGCAGCGCTCGGGCGCAGCGCCGATGCGGCGCGCTGCCTCGAGAAAGATGGCAGGCTGGGGCTTGCCGGGCAGGCCCTCGTCGCCGCGCACGATGGTCAGCGGCTCGGGCTCCATGCCAAGGCGCGACATGGCGAAGGCCACGTTGTGGATGTCGCCCGCCGTGCCCACGGCCAGCTTGTAGCCGCGCGAGGAGGCCTGCGCCGCGAAGGCGCGAAAACCCGCCACTTCGGTGAAGGCGGGGCCGAACAGCTCGCGGTAGATGTCTTCCTTCTCGCGCGTGAGCGCGTCGGCCTCGGCCTGCTCGACCTCGCGCTGCAGCAGCTCGCGGATGCACTCGGTGCCGTTGCGGCCCGTGGTGCGGGCCATCAGGTCGGGCACGTCGATGTCCATGCCGCGGCGCCGCGTGAATTCGACCCATGCCTTGGCGTGCCACGGCATGGAGTCGATCATGGTGCCGTCCATGTCGAAGATGAAGGCCTCGGCGGCGATCAGTCCGCGGCCCCGGGCCGTGGGTTCGACAGCGTTGGCGGCGGCTGCTGCGTCGCGGTACATCACACGCCCTGCTTGAGCGAGGCTTCGATGAAGGCGTCCAGGTCGCCGTCCAGCACCTTCTGCGTGGCCGAGATTTCCACCCCGGTGCGCAGGTCCTTGATGCGGCTGTTGTCCAGCACGTAGCTGCGGATCTGGTGGCCCCAGCCCACGTCGGTCTTGGTGTCCTCGAGCTTTTGCTGCTCTTCCTGGCGCTTGCGCATCTCGTGGTCGTACAGGCGCGAGC
>JAZKEE010000080.1:0-3073 GCA_040387235.1 Pseudomonadota bacterium | reverse complement strand
TCGCCTTCATGCCCACCTACTTCTACGACCAGTTCGGCGTGAGCAAGGTGCAGGCGGGCCAGTTGACCATGATGGCCGCCTTCCTGGGCGCGGCGTTGCGCGTGCTGGGCGGCTGGCTGTCGGACCTGTGGGGCGGCGTGAACACGCTCACGGGCGTGCTGGCCATCACCACCGTCAGCCTGGTGCTGTGCGGCCTGGCCGAGAAGTCCCTGCCGGTGACCATGCTGCTGTTCTTGGTGTGCTTTGCCGCGCTGGGCGCGGGCAACGGCGCGCTGTTCCAACTGGTGCCCCTGCGCTGGCCCCTGTCCACCGCCGTGGCCGGCTCGATGATCGGCGAGATCGGCGCCCTGGGCGGCGGCCTGATCCCCAATGCCATGGGCCTGTCGCGCCAGTACAGCGGCACCTACCTCTGGGGCTTCGTCTCCATCGCCGTCTGCGCCGCGGCCATGCTGGTGCTGCTGCGCGTGATGCAGATCCGCTGGACGCGCACGTGGGCGGAGAAGGGGGGGCGTGCGCGCAGCGCATGACCGGCGAAGCCGGTAAGCGCGCAGCGCTTGCCCCGCCTCCAGCGAAAGGGAGGGTGGCGCGCAGCGCCTGAGTTGGCGCGAGCCAGCCAACGCGCAGCGTCGCCCTCACGTCAGCTCAAAGGGAGGACGCGCGCCCAACCTCACCTCGGCAGAAACAACACCCAGTACACCAGCAGCAGGTTCACCAGCACGCTCACCGCCAGCGCGATCTTCCAGATCGCCGTGGCATCGCGCTGCATCAGCGGTGCCAGCGGTGCATGCGCATGCAGGGGCCGCGAGGCGCCTCGCTCCAGCGCCAGCAGCAGTTCCTCGGCCGTCTCGAAGCGCTGGGCGCGCTGGCGCGCCACGGCCTTCAAGGCAATCTGGTCCAGCCAGATGGGCACCTCGGGGTTGTGGCGGCTGGGGGCCACGGGGTCGCGGTGGTAGCGCCCGATCTGGTAAGGCACCACCTCGCCATAGGGCAGGCGGCCGTGGCTGAGCAACTGGTACAGCGTCACGCCCAGCGCAAACAGGTCGCTGCCGGCGTCGGGCATCTGCCCGGTCTCGGCATCGGCACTGCGTTCATAGCCAGGCCATTGCTCGGGGTTCATGTAGCTCGGCGTGCCGGCATGCAGCAGGCGCGTGGCCTCGGGTTCGCGGCCGCTGAGCGCCACACCCAGGTCGAGCACGCGCAGCACGCCATCGTCGCCCAGGTGCAGGTTGTCGGGCTTGATGTCCCGGTGCACCACGCCCTGGCGATGCAGCAGGCCCAGCACGCGCACGGCCTGGGTGAGCACGCCCACGGTGCGCGCCACGCCAAAGGGCTGGCGCCGGCGCAGTTGCTGGCCCAGGGTTTCGCCGCGGTGCCAATCGTAGAGCAGGTAGAAGCTGCTGCTGCTGGCACCTGAGAATGCGGCAGGCCAGTCGTTCAGGCAGGCCAGATGGGCCGCAGCGCTGCCCGACTGCATGCGCCGCGCCACCCAGGCCTCGTGCGCCAGCGTGGCGCGCTCCTCGCCGTCGTGCGCGCGCTGGGGGTTCAGGGTCTTGAGCGCGTACAGGCGCTGGGTGGCAGGGTCGCGTACCTGGTAGATGCGGTGGATGCCGCTGTCGGCCACCAGCGCGGTGACCACCAGGCCATCGACCGCATCGCCCACCTTGAGCAGGGGCAGCACCGGCAGCTCCTGCGCGCGCCGCGACTCGTCCTGCAGGGTGGCCTCGAGCACGCCGCGCACCTGCACGGCCATGGCGGTCACGTTGTCGCCGCTGCCCCGGCGCAGGGCCGTGCGCACCAGTTCCTCGCACAGCGCCTGCGGCGCCAGGCCCTGGCGCATCAGGCCGCGCAGCTCGCGCTCGGGCAGGCTGCCGTGCACGCCGTCGGACACCAGCAGGAACAGGTCACCGGTCTGCAGCTCCCCCTGGCTGTAGTCCACCACCACATGGTCGTCGAGCCCCAGGGCACGCGTGAGCTGGTGCGCCAGGTCGCGTTGTGCGATCACGTGGTCGGCCGTGAGCTGCTGCAACCGCCCCTCGCGCAGCATGTAGGCGCGTGTATCGCCCACGTGCGCCACGGTGAAGGACTGGCCGCGCAGCACCAGGGCCGTGAGCGTGGTCAGGCCCACGGCGGGCTGGCGCCGCCGGTTCATGGCCGCCAGCCAGGCGTTGTGGGCACAGAGGATGCGGTCCAGGGCCACCGTGGTGTCCCAGGTCTCGGGGGTGGCGAAGTAGTCGGACAGCAGCGTGCGCACGGTGGTCTGCGCCGCCTCGCGCCCATTGCCCCCCGCGCTCACGCCATCGGCCAGGGCGGCGATGGCGCCACGGGGCAGATCGCGACCACGGCCCTCGACCAGGGCGGCAAAGTCCTCGTTGCCCTCCTTGCGCCCAGCCTGCGAGACACAACCGAAATCCAGTTCAAAGCTCATGCACCAGAGGCAAGCATCTTTCATGCCCAAGCTGGTGCACGGCACGCCAGCCAACGCACTCCGGCAAGGCGGTGCGTCGCCCACATCCCCAACATGGTGCAGCGCAACATGCTGCGCCGCTCACGACCCTGGCGCCGCCCCCCGAGCCGCCCGGGTAGGACAGCGCCCCGGATCGGGGCGCTGCGTTGGCACACGCATTGCTTAGTTGGAAGCACGGCCCGCAAGGGCCACGCGGGCTTCCGGTGCAATGGCGCACCCCGGCCTGCAAGGACGAAGGCGTCCCCACATGCGGTTTCGAGACATCGAAGCAGCATCGTGTGGGCGCCTTTTTTGTTTTGTGTTTTCGACAGGCGTCGGGGGGGCTGCGATGAAAAAATCCAGGCTGGTGATGGTGGGCAATGGCATGGCCGGCGTGCGCACCCTGGAAGAGCTGCTCAAGATTGCCCCGGACCTCTACGAGATCACGGTGTTCGGTGCCGAGCCGCACCCCAACTACAACCGCATCCTGCTGTCGCCCGTGCTGGCGGGCGAGCAGACCATCGACGAGATCATCCTCAACGACTGGTCCTGGTACGAAGAGAACCAGATCAGGCTGCACACGGGCTTCACCGTGACCGAGGTGGACCGCGTGCGCCGCGTGGTGCACGC
>JAZKEE010000079.1:0-19717 GCA_040387235.1 Pseudomonadota bacterium | reverse complement strand
GCGGCGCGCTCCAGGCCGATGTCGATGAAGGCCGACTGCATGCCCGGCAGCACGCGCGAGACCTTGCCCAGGTAGACATTGCCCACCAGGCCGCGCTCCAGTGTGCGCTCGATGTGCAGTTCCTGCACGGCGCCGTGCTCCACGATGGCGACGCGTGTCTCCTGCGGCGACCAGTTGATGAGGATGTCTTGTTGCATGGTCGTCAACGCTTGTTGTTCTTCAAACAGGGAACCCGGCGGCGCGCAATAACTGCGCCGTCTCGTACATGGGCAGGCCCATGATGCCCGAATAGCTGCCGCTCAGTTGCGGAATGAAGGCCGCTGCGCGGCCCTGCACGCCATAGGAACCGGCCTTGCCCAGGGGTTCGCCGGTGTTCACATAGTCCTCGACCTGCCGGGGCGTGAGCGCCGCGAAGGTGACGCGGGAGACCGACAGCGCCGCCACGCGCCGCGTGCCCATCTGCAGCGCCACCGCGGTGAGCACCCGGTGCGTGCGGCCGGCCAGCTCGGTCAGCATGCGCGCGGCATGTGCGGCATCGTCGGGCTTGCCGTAGATGGCGCGGCCCAGGGCCACCGTGGTGTCGGAGCACAGGATGGGAGCCTCGGGCAGCCCACGGCGCGCGCGGCGTGCCATGGCCGCGTCGAGCTTGAGCCCGGTCACGCGCTGCACGTAGGCCGTGGGTACTTCGCCAGGGCGCACTTCCTCGATGGCCTCGGCGTCCTCGCCCATGTCGCCGTCCACATTGGGAATCAGCAGCTCATGGCGCACGCCCAACTGGTCGAGCAGCTGGCGGCGGCGGGGGCTTTGGGAGGCGAGGTAGATGAAGTCCGGCATGGTGGGATCAAGGATAACCAAGAAAGGGTGATCGATCCGGCCCCGCCTACCTCCTTTGCAGCGCAGGCGCGCAGCAAATCACGCCGGGCCGCTACTCGCGATGGTACGGATGGCCGGCATTCACCGACCAGGCGCGGTACAGCTGCTCGATGAGCAGCACGCGCACCATGGCGTGCGGCAGGGTCAGGTCGGACAGGCGGATGCGCTCGTGCGCCGCCTGGCGAAAAGCCGGGTCGAGCCCGTCGGGCCCGCCGATGACCAGGGCCACGTCGTCGCCGCCCAGTTGCCAGCCCTTGAGCCGCTCGGCAAGGGCCTTGGTGGTGAGGTTGGTGCCACGCTCGTCGAGCGCCACGATGCGGGTGCCGCGCGGAATGGCGGCCTCGATGCGCTCACGCTCGGCGGCGTACAGCGTCTCGATCGTCTTGGAGCCGCGCGGCTCGGTCTTCACCGCCTTGAGCTCGACCTTGATCTCGAACGGGAAGCGCTTGGCATAGTCGTCGTAGGCGGTCTGCGCCCAGTCGGGCACGCGCTGGCCCACGGCCACGATGAACAGTTTCATGGCAATTCAGGCGCCAGGAGATTGTTGCGGGAGAGGGGCCGAAGCCCTCCTCCATCGCCTCACTTGCGGCCGGGCGCCCTCTTGGCTGGGGCCTTGGCCGCCGGCCGTGCACCACCGCGCGAAGCGGGCTTGGCGGTCTCGGCATTGGCCTTGCTGCGCGGCACCGATGGCTTGACCACGATGGTCTTGATCGGGGCCTTGGTGGCGGCGGGCTTCTTGGCTGCAGGACTGGTCTTCGCAGAGGTCTTGACTGGTGCGGCCTTGGCGGCAGTGCCGGTAGTCTTCGCGGGAGCGCGGCTCGGAGCCTTTGCAGGGGCCTTGCCTGCCGACTTGGCAGCCGCCGGTGCGGGCTTGCCTGCCGACTTGGCGGCGGGGCGGGCAGCGGACTTCGCTGGTGCTGCAGCCTTTTTCGCCGCGGGACGTGCCGAGGTTCCGCTCTTGGCAGCCGACTTGGCATCGGACTTCGCGGCCTTCTGGGCCGACTTCTTCTCGGCCAGTTCGGTGGCGGCCGACGATGCCGGCTTGGCCGCGCCGAGCTTCAGGCGCACCGGTATTTCGCCCCAGAGCTCTTCCAGGCGGTAGTACTGGCGGATGGCGGGCTGCATGATGTGCGCCACGGCGGCGCCGCAGTCCACGATGATCCATTCGCCGTTGTCTTCGCCTTCGATGCGCGGCTTGGAAAAGCCTGCGTCCTTCACCGCGTCGCGCACGCTGGCGGCCAGCGCCTTGGTCTGGCGGTTGGAGGTACCCGATGCCACGATGACCCGTTCAAACAGCGGCGAGAGATGCTCGGTGTTGAAGACCTGGATGTCTTGCGCCTTGACGTCCTCCAGGCCATCGACGATGGCGCGCTGGAGTTTGGTGACGTCTTTCTTGGCGGCGGTTTCCGATTTGGTGGATGTGGTCATCAGGCGGTGATTTATGAGGAATGGAATCAATATAGCGCGCAACGGGGCGTGCAGCCAGTGGGCTGGGCCTTGGGTGTTGCGCGGTGGCGCTCAGGCGATAAAGGGCGTTGGAGCCCTTCGCTGCTGGCGCCAAAAGCGCGTGCAGCTATTGAAATTATAGCTTTTTTGCGAAATAAGGCGGTTTCAGGCTGCATCCTCGAGCCAATCGCGCCGCACCAGGAAGCGCTCAGCCAGCGCGGCCTCGGGCGAATCGGCCCCCTCCTGGCGCTGGTACGACCAGGACACTAGGGGCGGCATGGACAGCAGGATGGACTCGGTGCGCCCGCCCGACTGCAGGCCGAAATGCGTGCCCCGGTCCCACACCAGGTTGAACTCCACATAGCGGCCACGGCGGTACAGCTGGAACGCACGCTCGCGCTCACCATGGGGCATGTCCTGGCGCTTGGAGACGATGGGCAGGTAGGCGGACAGGAAGGCATCGCCCACCGCCTGCGTCATGGCCAGGCTCTGCTCGAACCCCAGCTCCGAAAAATCGTCGAAGAAGACGCCGCCCACGCCGCGCTGCTCATTGCGGTGCTTGAGGAAGAAATACTCGTCGCACCACTGCTTGAATCGCGGGTACTTGTCGTCCCCGAAGGGCGCCAGCGCATCGCGGCAGCTGCGGTGAAAGTGCACCGCATCGTCCTCGAAGCCGTAGTACGGCGTGAGGTCCATCCCACCACCGAACCAGCAGGTGGGCGCTTGCCCGGGGTGGCCCGCGGCGATCATGCGCACGTTCATGTGCACCGTGGGCACATAGGGGTTGCGCGGGTGGAACACCAGGGATACGCCCATGGCCTCGAACGGCGCACCCGCCAGTTCAGGCCGGTGCTGCGTGGCCGAAGGCGGCAGAAGCGGCCCGCGCACATGCGAAAAACCGCAGCCCGCGCGCTCGAACACGCGCCCGCCTTCGAGGATGCGCGTCACGCCATCGCCCTGCAGCGTCTCACCAGGCGCCTTGCGCCAGGCATCGGCCAGGAAGCGGGCCCCGCCCTCGCCTTCCACGGCCTCCAGCGCGTCGGTGATGCGCAGCTGCAGCCCCTGCAGGTAGCTGCGCACGCGCTCCACCGTGTCGGCAGTGTTCAGGGGTTGCCCAGTGGTCATCAACCCTTGAGCGCCCTGAAACCGATGTCGCGGCGGTACTGCGCACCGTCGAACTGGATATTGCGCGCCACGTCGTAGGCGCGCTGCTGCGCCTGCTTGACGCTGTCGGCCAGCACCGTCACGCACAGCACGCGGCCGCCCGTGACGCTGACCACGCCGTCCTGCAGGGCCGTGCCCGCATGGAAGGCCACGGCATCGTCCGCATCGGCAGGCAGGCCGGTGATGGTATCGCCCTTGCGCGGGTTCTCGGGGTAGCCATGGGCAGCCATCACCACGCCCAGCGCGGTACGGCGGTCCCACTGCAGCTCGATCTGGTCGAGCTTGCCGTCCACGCCAGCGGCCAGCACGTCGGCCAGGTCGCTCTTCAGGCGCATCAGGATGGGCTGGGTCTCGGGGTCGCCCATGCGGCAGTTGAATTCGAGCGTCTTGGGCTGGCCCTTGGCGTCGATCATCAGCCCGGCATAGAGGAAACCGGTGTAGGGGATGCCATCCTTTTCCATGCCGCGGATGGTGGGCAGGATGATCTCGCGCATGGCGCGGGCATGCACGTCGGCCGTGACGACGGGCGCAGGCGAATACGCGCCCATGCCGCCGGTGTTGGGGCCTTCGTCGCCGTCCTTAAGGCGCTTGTGGTCCTGGCTGGTGGCCAGGGCCAGCACGTTCTTGCCGTCGCACAGCACGATGAAGGAGGCTTCCTCGCCTTCGAGGAAAGCCTCGATCACGACACGGGCGCCGCCTTCGTTGTGCGCCACGCCGTACTTGTTGTCCACCAGCATGAAGTCCACGGCATCGTGGGCTTCCTTGAGCGTCATGGCTACGACCACGCCCTTGCCGGCCGCCAGGCCGTCGGCCTTGATGACGATGGGCGCGCCCAGGCGGTCCACGAAGGCATGGGCCGCCACCGGATCGGTGAAAGTGTCGTAGTCCGCCGTGGGAATGCCATGGCGGCGCATGAAGGCCTTGGAGAAGGCCTTGGAGCTTTCGAGCTGCGCGGCCGCCTGCGTGGGGCCGAACACGCGCAGGCCGTGCGCACGGAATTCATCGACCACGCCAGCGGCCAGAGGCGCCTCGGGGCCCACCACGCTGAGGCCGATCTTTTCGGCCAGCGCCCACTTGCGCAGCTCGCGCACGTCGGTGATGGCCACGTTCTCCAGCTTGGAGTTCAGGGCCGTGCCGCCGTTGCCGGGCGCCACATACACCTTGGTGACCTTGGGAGACTGGCTGAGCTTCCAGGCCATTGCGTGTTCACGGCCGCCGCCACCAATTACAAGAACCTTCATACCAGCCTATTAGAACCTGTCTGCAACCAACCAAACGGCTGTTACAGGGACAGTGTTGTGAATTCAATCGTGGCGGCGTTTCAGAGCGCAGCGTTGTGGTAGATCTCCTGGGCATCATCCAGGTCTTCCAGGACATCGAGCAATTTTTGCATCCGCACGGCGTCCTCGCCCTCCAGCTCGATGGTGTTTTCGGCGCGCATGGTGACTTCGGACACTTCGGGCGCCAGGCCAGCGGCTTCCAGGGCGTTCTTCACGGCCTCGAAGTCGGCCGGCGCCGTCAGCACCTCGATGGCGCCATCGTCATCGGTCAGCACGTCCTCGGCGCCGGCTTCCAGCGCCACTTCCATGACCTTGTCCTCGTCGGTACCCGGCGCAAAGATCAGTTGCCCGCAGTGCTTGAACTGGAACACCACCGAACCCTCGGTGCCCATGCTGCCACCATGCTTGCTGAAGGCATGGCGCACCTCGGCCACCGTGCGCACGCGGTTGTCGGTCATGGTGTCGATCATGATGGCCACGCCACCGATGCCATAGCCTTCGTAGCGGATTTCCTCGTAGGTCAGGCCTTCGGCATTGCCGGTGGCCTTGTCGATGTTGTATTTGATGCGGTCGGCCGGCAGGTTGGCCGCCTTGGCCTTGTCCACCGCCAGGCGCAGGCGGGGGTTGGCAGACAGGTCCCCGCCGCCCGAACGGGCCGCCACGGTGATTTCGCGAATGATGCGGGTCCAGATCTTGCCGCGTTTTTCATCCTGCCGCCCTTTGCGGTGCTGGATATTCGCCCATTTACTGTGTCCTGCCACGGGAAGTCCTTTTTGTATTGATGGAGTCTGTCGGGGGTGATTTTACTTTTCGCCGGAAGCTGGTTGGGACACGGACAGCAGGGATTTCCGGCGGAGATGAAGAATGCTGCGCCCTGCACCGGGCCGCTGCACCGTCAACGCCACTTTGGTTCCCGGTTTCCCACGAAGGAGCAGAACCATCTCGCCCATGGATTTGCCCTGCGTCTCCACACCATTGACAGCTACGAGCAGATCCCCTGAACGGATATCAACCCTTGAAGCTGGAAAACCGGCAACTGTTCCCGCAATCCTTGGCGGCTCCCCAGATCGCGCTTGGTCAAGGGTCACACCAACCCCAGCCACATTCGCAACACTCCGTCTGTAGTAAGGCCACAGGGTGGATCGGCGAAGCTCAGCCATTTCCGCGACGTCCAGAGCCCAGATTTCGTTTTCTGCAAGCCGCAGTCCGGCACGGTGCAACACCTCCAGGTGCGCATTGCGGACAGACGCCTCCTTGTCATCACAGAAATCCACGGCGGCCCGAACCGAACTTTGCAGGAAACCACCACCCCGTGACGCTTTCAGCCGCACGCCAGCACGCATGGCACTGATCAGCAAGCCTGGCTCGCAACCGAGCACCAGCGCGTCTGAAATCTGCTGCCAACCCTGTTCGTCAATCCGCGGGCCTCGCTTGCCACGAACAACCGACCGGACCCAGTCGGGCCGACGAAGTGGCCCCAGCAAGGCCTGGATGAGCAAGGCTGCATTTTCCGCGGTGATGGGACTGCGGTCTGCTGGCAATATGTCCAGCAGCCAATCCGTCGCCATACGGTCGATCTTCAGTGCGTCGTAAATGGCGCCACCACCGCTCAGGGAATCGAGACGCCCCTGGTATCCGCCAAAGACCTGGCTGCGCAACCAGGGGGCCTGGTCAGGAAGCGCCTCCAGCAACTGCACCACCTCCTGCGTGCTGCGGTAGCGGCCGGCATCAAAGGAGAGCACACGCTCGGCCAAACCCAATTGCCCCAGTGCTGCCAAGTCAATGGCAAGCTGCGCACTGTTTCCGGGCTGCGCCTGGGACAGATGCAGATCCACCCATGATTCCAGGGGTCGCCCTGCCAACGTGGAAACGCAGGGTTGGGGTCTCGAGCCCTCCCCCGCATCGTGGCAACGACGTCGCGCCCGGTCGCCCAAAAAAGTACTGTCGCCTCCCGCAAGTTTCGTGGTCAGCTGCCAACCGGACCGCAGCAACTCCTCCATGACACTGCCGAATTGGCCATGATCCACGGCGCTCCACATGAATTCGGCGTCGGCATACTTCTGGGACGGCACCACGGCGCCCAGCCCGCGCAGCGCCCAGTACATCGCATCCCCTCGCCTGGGCCTGTCCACATGCGCTCCGAGCATGAGCGCCCATTCCACCGCCGAAAGCCCTGCAGGCCCGCGCTCGTTCAGATCGACGCCAGCCCTGGCAAGCTGCCGAACGGCAGCCAGGTCGTCGGCAATGACGGCCTTGTTGAGCGGGGTCTCACGCGGGTACTCCAGCAAAGGAAATACGGGGAGCGAGCCGTGGTCCATGTATTCCACGGAGCGCGGAATAGCCAACCCTGCATCGGAAGCCGTCCACGTCGCCCCATGGTCATGGGAGCGAAAGATGCGGCCCGATGCCCAGACCATGAGCAAGATTCCGGAATCATGCGGATGCGGTGCGATCACCTCTGGATACCAGCGAGAGGGCAGCCCCTCCCCGCCGATACGCGACCAACTCACCCCGGAATCGGAGCTCTGCAACTGGGAACTGGACGGAATCGGCAGATAGCCACCTACCGAGCAGCTCGCGAGCAGGTACGCAGCGTCGGCAGGTGACTGGACGGGCCTGCAATGGCTGCCCATAGCATGCGGGTAGGGACTTGGCTGCTCGCCGGGCAACAAGTCGCTGGAATGCCCTTTGGGTGACGAAGGCCCGTGCCCCCAAGTGCCCGCCGCGGACCTCAGCCACCAGCCTTGGCGGGATGCAACGGCCACGCGGTCTCCCGACAGGGCCTCCATGGCCCGCAGCTCCTGGCCTTCTGGAAATCCTGTCGACTGCCAGTCCTTGCCATCCTCCGATCGCCAGACCTGCGTTGACGAATGCACATAGAACGCCTCCCGCGTGGCGGTCAGATTGACCCTTGACCGCGCAAGACCCAGATCGGGGCCAGCTTCCCACGATACCCCCGCGTTCCGCGTGGTCCACAGCTTTCCCATGCCATAGGCAAGCCACACACCAGGCGACGATGGGTGCATGAGCAACCTGGGATAAGACAGGCCCTCGCCCTCCCGCGACCTTGGCACGATGCGCTTGTGTGACCATGTCTCGCCCCCATCGAGGGACTCCAGATAGTCGCCAGGTCCCGGAGAAGAGCTACGCGGCACGGCGACGACCCGCCCGGGGTTGTGCGGATCAGTCACCACGCCTGCGACCTCCAGGGGCGTCTTCAAACCCACCCACGAGACCCCGCCATCGGTCGACTTGAAAACTCCACCCCCTGCGGCAAAGACAATCTCGGGGTTTGATACTACATAGGCAATGCTGTCCAGGCGCGGACCCTGGTGCCCTGGCTGGCCTGCTGCGGCCACACCGGCGGCAAGGCAGGCACTCGCGACGAGCATGCCCGCCCATTTTTGCCGCACGGCATGAAAAAGCCCTCCCCATCTCCGCTTGCAGATCACCATCGAGCAACTCTCCCTCTTTTGTCCTCTATGCTATCGAATCAGTACATACAACGATGCGGGAACCGACCATGGCCGAACCACTCCTGATTGCCAAGCACGGCACCACCGAATGCCACCTGCTCCCGAGCCTGGCCAACCGCCACGGGCTGATCACCGGCGCCACGGGCACCGGCAAGACGGTGACGCTGCAGACGCTGGCCGAGAATTTCTCGCGCATTGGCGTGCCGGTGTTCATGGCCGACGTCAAGGGCGACCTCACAGGGGCCAGCCAGCCCGGCAAGATCGGTGAAAGGCTGGCCGCCACCCTCAAGGAGCGCGGCCTGGACCTGCCCGCCCCCCTGGCCTGCCCCACCACGCTCTGGGATGTGTTCGGCGAGCAGGGCCATCCGGTGCGTGCCACGGTGTCGGACATGGGGCCGTTGCTGCTCGGGCGCATGCTCAACCTCAATGAGACGCAACTCGGGGTGCTCAACCTGGTGTTCAAGATCGCCGACGACAACGGCATGCTGCTGCTGGACCTCAAGGACCTGCGCGCCATGCTGCAGTATGTGGGCGACAACGGCAAGGAATTCACGACCGAGTACGGCAACGTGAGCGCGGCCAGCGTGGGCGCCATCCAGCGCGGGCTGCTGCAGATCGAGCAGCAGGGCGGCACGCAGTTCTTCGGCGAGCCCATGCTCAACATCCAGGACTTCATGCAGACGGTGGACGGCCAGGGCGTGGTCAACATCCTGGCGGCCGACAAGCTCATGAATTCGCCGCGCCTGTACGCCACGTTCCTGCTCTGGATGCTGTCCGAGCTGTTCGAGCAGCTGCCCGAAATCGGCGACCCCGAGCAGCCCAAGCTGGTGTTCTTCTTCGACGAGGCCCACCTGTTGTTCAACGAGGCGCCCAAGGTGCTGGTCGAGCGCATCGAGCTCGTGGTGCGACTGGTGCGCTCCAAGGGCGTGGGCGTGTACTTCGTGACGCAGAACCCCCTCGATATCCCCGACACGGTGCTGGCCCAGTTGGGCAACCGCGTGCAGCACGCGCTGCGCGCATTCACCCCACGCGACCAGAAGGCCGTGAAGGCCACGGCCACCACCATGCGGCAAAAGCCGGGCCTGGACATCGAAACCGCCATCACCGAACTGGCCGTGGGCGAGGCGCTGATCAGTTTTCTTGACGCCAAGGGCCGCCCGAGCGTGACCGAACGCGTGTTCGTGCTGCCCCCGGGCAGCCAGCTCGGCCCCATCACGCCGCAGCAGCGCCAGGCGCTGCTGGCCAGCTCGCTCGTGGCCGGCGTGTACGAGAAGGTGGTGGACCGCGAATCGGCCTATGAAAAGCTCAAGGGCCGCACGGCGGATGCTGGCACCGCCCAGGCCCCTGCCGGCAAGGGCGGCGCGGTGGGCGCGCCGGCTGAAGAAGGCGGCGGCCTGCTGGGCGGCCTGAACGATGTGCTGTTCGGCTCCACCGGCCCGCGCGGTGGCAAGCGCGACGGCCTGGCGCAGACCATGGCCAAGTCGGCTGTGCGCACCATGGGCACCTCGCTGGGCAAGGAAATCCTGCGCGGCGTGCTGGGCAGTGTCTTCGGCGGCAGGAAGCGGTGAGCGCAGTCTAAAAATAGTCACATCAGCTCCCTGAAAAAGAGGTAAAACCCCGGAAAACAGACACACAACAAAATCAAAGGGGGAAGCCGATGGGCAAGATCGACAGGCTGCTGGTGCGCTACGGCGGCAACGTGGTGCAACTGGCCATCGCGGTATGGGCACTGGCCCTAGTGGCTGCCTTTGCAGGGTTGCTGCGGCCCAACTGGCGCTGGGCCATCTACCTCGTGTGCACCGTGGCGGTCACCGCCATCGTCGTGCAGTGGACGCGCACGGTGCGCGAGCGCTACATCCGCGAGGCGCGCCTGCCCGCGTATCTGAAGCGCAAGCTGCGCGAAACCTACCCACACCTCAGCCAAAAAGACTGCGAACTCGTGGAGCGCGGGCTGCGCCAGTACTTCATGGCCTGCATGCGCAGCCGCAAGCAGTTTGTGGCCATGCCTTCAAAGGCCGTGGATGCGCTCTGGCACGATTTCATTCTGCACACACAGGCCTACAAGACCTGGTGCCACAACGCGCTGGGCTTCTTTTTGCACCACACCCCTGCCGAGGCCCTGGGCGCCAAGGCCAGGAACAACGATGGCCTGCGCCGCGCCTGGTTCTGGGCCTGCAAGGACGAAGCCATCAACCCCAAGGCACCAAGCCGGCTGCCGCTGCTGTTTGCGCTGGACGCCAAGATGGCGATTGCCGGCGGCTTCACCTACCTGCCCGACTGCAGCAACATTTTGGCCAAGAACGCCGCGGGCGGCGATGGCAGCGGCACCTACTGCGGCACCAGTTTTTCCGACGGCAGCCACAGCGGCAGCTCGGACAATTTCGGCGGTGCCGACCATTCCAGCAGCAGCAGCAGCAGCGACAGTTCCAGCGATGGCGGGAGCGATGGGGGCAGTTGCGGTGGTGGTGGCTGCGGCGGCGGCGGGGGCGATTGAGGCGCGCCATCGCCATGACGGAAAACTGACGGCGCCTGCCGGCCGGATAACCGTTGCCGACCGCGGCAATAACCACACCCCTACAATGGACAGCTTCTGAACTTCAAGGGGGCCGTGTGTCCCCTGTCTATGGAAATCGCAATACTGTTCGCCCTCATCCTTTTGAATGGGCTGTTCGCCATGTCAGAGATCGCTCTGGTCACTGCACGCAAGGCACGGCTGCAAAAGCTGATTGATGAGGGCGATAGCGGCGCCGCTGCCGCCGTGAAGCTGGGCGAAGACCCCACCCGCTTTCTCTCCACCATCCAGATCGGCATCACCTCGATCGGCGTGCTCAACGGTATCGTGGGCGAGGCCGCCCTGGCGGCGCCCCTGGCCGCCTGGCTGGCAGCGCTGGGCGTACCCGCCCCCTATGGCGGCTATGCCGCGACGGGCCTGGTGGTAGTGCTGATCACCTACTTCTCCATCGTCGTGGGCGAGCTCGTGCCCAAGCGCATCGGCCAGTCACACCCTGAAACCTTTGCGCGCCTGGTCTCGCGACCCATCAACTTCCTGGCGGTGGCGACCAAGCCCTTCGTCATCCTGCTCTCCACCTCCACGCGCACGCTGCTGCGCCTGCTGGGCGTCAAGGAAACCAGCGGCAGCCCCGTGACCGAGGAAGAGATCCACGCCATGCTGGTGGAAGGCACGACGGCCGGCGTGATCGAATCGCACGAGCACACCATGGTGCGCAACGTATTCCGCCTGGACGACCGCCAGATCGGCTCGCTCATGGTGCCGCGCGGCGACGTGGTCTGCCTGGACCTGGACCTGTCCTTTGAAGAAAATCTTCAGCGCATCGAGGAGTCGGACCACGCCCGCTTCCCCGTGGTACGCGGCGGCATGGACAACATCCGTGGCGTGCTCAACGCGCGCCAGTGGCTCTCGCGCACCATCCGCGACAAGGCACACGGCCTGACCGAGCAGCCGCTGCAGACGGCGCTGTACGTGCCCGAGACCATCACCGGCATGGAGCTGCTGGACAACTTCCGCCTGTCGGACGTGCACATGGCCTTCGTGATCGACGAGTACGGCGAGGTGCAGGGCATCGTCACGCTGCAGGACCTGATCGAGGCCATCACCGGCGAATTCCAGCCGCGCGACCCCGAGACCTCGTGGGCGCTGCAGCGCGAGGACGGCAGCTGGCTGCTGGACGGCCATATCCCCGTGCCCGAACTCAAGGACCGCCTGAACCTGGACGCCGTGCCCGAGGAAGAGCGCGGCCGCTACCACACCCTGAGCGGCATGATCATGCTGCTCACCGGCCGCCTGCCCAAGGTGACCGACACGGTGGAGTGGGAAGGCTGGAAGCTCGAGGTGGTGGACATGGACGGCAAGACCATCGACAAGATCCTGGCCAGCCGACTGCCCGTGCCCGAACTGGCCGACGCGACGGAAACCACGGACGGCTGAGGTTCCCGCGCCTTGCGCGCGGCCCCATGCAGCAGGGGGATCGGGCAAAACCCTGCCCAGTCGCACACGCGACGTTGGCTGCGCAGGCGCGAGGCCTACAGTGTTCGCCCATGAACACTGCTCCCACCCTCACCTGCTTCTCCCTGACCACCACCGGCCATGTGGCCCACCTGGTGATGAACCGGCCCGAGGCCATGAACACCATGCACCCGACGTTCTGGCGCGAGCTGGACGCGGTGCTGGTGCACCTGCACCAGGCCGGCGAGGCACGCGCGCTGGTCATCAGCAGCACAGGAAGGCACTTCAGCGCAGGCATGGCGCTCGAGACCTTCGGCGGCGCCATCACCATGGACGACCAGAGCCCCGAGGGCCGCGCCGCCATCTTCGACCTGCTGACCGACATGCAGCACACCTTCACCCGGCTCGAAAACCTGCGCATCCCGGTGATCATGGCCATCCATGGCGGCTGCATCGGCGGCGCGGTGGACATGGTGACAGCGGCCTGCATCCGCTACGCCACGGCCGACGCCTTCTTCTGCATCCAGGAGATCAACATCGGCATGGTGGCCGACGTGGGCACCCTGCAGCGCCTGCCCAAGCTGGTGCCCATGGGCGTGGTCAAGGAACTGGCCTATACCGGCCGGCGCATGCCCGCGCAGAAGGCGCTGGCCTACGGCCTGGTCAACGAGGTCTTCGACACGCAGGACGCCATGGTGGCGGCCGCGCTGCAGTGCGCCCAGGAGATCGCCAGCAAGCCACCCGTGGCCATCTGGGGTACCAAGCAGGCCGTGAACTATGCGCGCGACCACTCGGTGGAAGACAGCCTGCGCCAGATGGGCTGGCTGCAGGGCGCCATCTGGAGCAACCGCCATGTGCAGGAATCGGTCGCGGCGATGAAGCAAAAGCGGGCGGGCGACTTCCCTGCCCTCACCCCGCTGCAGCGGTTTTCAGAGCTGGGGTAGGGCCTGCCTCAGCTGCGCTCGCTGCGCGCCATGTGGTGCTCCAGCCGGCGCAGCAAGGTGGTCAGCGCCAAGGTCATGCACCAGTAGGCCAGCGAGATGGCCAGGTACGGCTCCCAGTAGCGGGCATAGGCGCCGGCCACGGTGCGCGCGGCGTAGGCCATCTCGGCCAGGCCGATGGCCGAGACCAGCGAGGTGTCCTTGAGCAGCGCGATCATGTTGTTGCCCAGCGGCGGCAGCATGCGCCGAAAGGCCTGGGGCAGCACCACGTAGCGCAGCACCTGCAGGGGCGTGAGGCCCAGCGAGCGCCCTGCATCGGACTGCCCGCGCGAGATGGACTGGATGCCTGCGCGGAACACCTCGGAGATGTAGGCCGCCGAGTTCAACGTGAGCGCAGCGATGCCCGAGATCAGCGCCCCATGCTCCTGCTTGAGCGTGCGCGCCAGGTCGCCATCCACCAGCAGGCCCGACACCGGGTGGATGAACAGCGGCATCACCGCAAAGTGCATGAGCAGAATCTGCACGAACAGCGGCGTGCCGCGAAAGAAGCTCACGTACACCGTGGACGGCCAGCGCAGCAGGAAGCGGCACACCCAGCTCCACGGCGCATGGCGCGCCTGCGCCAGCCGGGCCAGGGCCAGCACCAGGCCCCAGGTGCCGCCCATGAGCACGCAGACCACCGTCATGCACAGTGTCATCCACGCGCCCTTGAAGAACAGCTCGCGGTACTCCACCAGAATGTCTGGCCGGAACCAGCCAAACCACAATTCGGGTTGTTCCATGCTTCTTCTCCCTCTCACCTCAGCCGCGCTGAGCGACCACCAAAACAAAAAAGCGGCCGCATGGCGGCCGCTGCAAGTGACTCCAATCGAAACCGGGCTCAGCGGCCTTTGTATTCTTTGGCGAACCACTTCTTGTAGATCTCGCCATAGCTGCCATCGGCGCGCACGGCAGCCAGGCCAGCGTTGAGCTTGTCCTGCAAGGCCTTGTCGCCCTTCTTGACGACGATGCCGAAACCTTCTTCGGGGAAGGACGGGTCCTCCACCGTCTTGAGCGCCGCATTCTGGCTCACGCGGTAGGCGATCACCCCGTTGTCGCCGATGGCGGCATCCACGCCGCCGCCAGCCAATTCGGAGATGATGAGCGGCGTGCTCTCGAAGCGGCGGATGTTGGCGTTGGTCTTGCCGAATTCGCGCGAGGCCACGTCGTCGGCCGTGGAGGCGTTCACCACGGCGATCTTCTTGCCCGCCAGGTCCTTGAGCGATGCCACGGTGCTGCCCTTGGCCACGGCGATGAGCTGGTGGGCTGCGAAGTACGGGGCCGAGAAGTCATAGCTCTGGCGGCGCTTGTCGTTGATGGTCACGCCCGAGATCACCAAGTCCACGTCGCCGTTGTTGAGCGCCGCGAAGATACCGCTCCAGGGCGTGTTCACGACCTTGATCTTGAGGTTCTGGTGCTTGGCGATGGCATTGATGATGTCGATGTCGAAGCCGACGATCTGCTTGTCCTTGTTCTCGAACGCGAACGGCGCGTAGGTCGCGCTGGAGGCCACCGTGAGCTCACGGGCCTGGGCCTGGGCGGCCAGGGAAACGCCGAAAGAGGCGGCCAGGCCGAGGCCCAGGGTGGCAATGCGACGAGAAATGGACATGGTGGGCTCTGGGGAAAGTCGGGTAAAAGGGCAGTATATCCATGCCCCGCGCGACGACTCGTCAATATTCATAGCGGTCCGCGCCCTGTTTTCGGGCCTTGCGCGGCCTCTGTGGCCAAAAGTCAGGCAGTTTTATGATGGATGGAATAGTTGAGCCCATTCATCCCCGAAAGATTCCACTATGAGCAACGCCAGCCTCCCCCCGCCCACCTACGCGGATGTTGTTTCTGCCGCACAGCGGCTCGACGGCGTGGCCCATCGCACGCACGTGCTGCGCTCCAACATGGCCGACGCGCTGCTGGGCACGCAGGTGTACTTCAAGTGCGAGAACCAGCAGCGCACGGGTTCGTTCAAGTTCCGCGGGGCCTACAACACGCTATCGCAGTTCAGCGACGAACAGCGCGAACGCGGCGTACTGGCCTTCTCGGCCGGCAACCATGCGCAAGCGATCGCGCTGTCGGCCCGGCTGCTGGACATGCCGGCCCTGATCGTGATGCCCGAGGACGCCCCCACCACCAAGATGGCCGCCACGCGCGAGTACGGAGCCCAGGTCGTCACCTACGACCGCTACACCGAGGACCGCGAGGCCATCAGCCAGAGGCTGGCCCAGGAGCGCGGCATGACGCTGGTGCCGCCCTTCGACCACCCGCACGTGATCGCCGGCGAGGGCACGGCCGCCAAGGAATTCCTGGAGGAAGTACCCGACCTGGACTACCTTTTCGTCTGTGTGGGAGGCGGCGGCCTGCTGGCCGGCAGCCTGCTGGCGAGCGAGGCCCTGGCGCCGCGCTGCCGCGTTGTGGGCGTGGAGCCCGAGGCCGGCAATGACGGCCAGCAATCGCTGCGCAGCGGGCAGTTGGTGCAGATCCCCACGCCACACACGATTGCCGATGGCGCACAGGCCCGATCGCTCGGGCAGATTCCCTTCCCCATCATCCAGCGCCTGGCGGAAGACATCGTGACAGCCACCGACGAGCAGCTGGTCGAAGCCATGCGCTTCTTTGCCGAGCGCATGAAGCTCGTGGTGGAACCCACGGGCGCGCTGGCCTTTGCCGGCGCACGGCATGGCAGCGTGGACGTGCATGGTGCGAAGGTCGGCATCCTCATCAGCGGGGGCAACGTGGACATGGCGCGCTACGCGCGCTTTCTGGCAGACTGAACCTTCTCCCCCCCACGATGCGACTGCGTCGCTTCCCTCCAGGGAGCGGCCCCAGCGGCCCGGCAAAGCCGGTTCCGCGGGGCCACTGGTGTCGCGCCGCGCCAGTTTGACGCCCAACGAGGCAAAGGAACGTCAAAATACGGCCACCGCCATTCATTCATCCTCTGCAGAACAAAGGCCGCGCCATGAGCACCGCTACCAACAACAACGTCACCGTCATCAAGCACCCCCTCGTCCAGCACAAGCTCACCCTGATGCGCAAGAAGGACGCCAGCACCAACAGCTTTCGCCGCCTGCTGGGCGAGCTGAGCACGCTGATGGCCTATGAGGTCACGCGCGACATGCCGCTGCAGGACATCGAGATCGAAACCCCGCTGGAGACCATGACCGGCCAGGTGATCGACGGCAAGAAGCTGGTGCTGGTCTCCATCCTGCGCGCGGGCAATGGTTTTCTCGACGGCATGCTCAACGTGGTGCCCGGCGCCCGCGTGGGCCACATCGGCCTGTACCGCGACCCGGCCACGCTGCAGCCGGTGGAGTACTACTTCAAGATGCCGTCCGAGATGGACGAGCGCGACATCATCGTGGTCGACCCCATGCTGGCCACCGGCAACTCCGCCGCCGCCTGCGTCGACCGGCTCAAGAAACTCAACCCGCGCTCCATCAAGTTCGTCTGCCTGCTGGCCGCCCCCGAGGGCGTGGCCACGCTGCAGAAGGCGCACCCGGACGTGCCGATCTTCACCGCCGCCATCGACCGCGAACTCAACGACCACGGCTACATCCTGCCGGGCCTGGGCGACGCGGGCGACCGCATCTTTGGCACCAAGTAAGAGCGGGCCAGACCGAACAGCCGCCGCAGGGACCAAGTCCTTGGGCGGCTTTTTCACGCCCCAAGCCGGTGCGAATTTTTACCAACTGGTGGCTTTCTTCTGGCAGACTCCATGCCAGCGCCTGCCATCCATTGGCGCACTAATTGCTTGAGACAACGCCAGATCCGATCGCCCATCCTCCATCCGAAGAAGGAATCACCCCATGACCTCACGCCGCATCTTCACCGGCCACCTGTTCTCCACCTCCCTGGCGCTGTCGGCCATGATCGGGCTGGCGCCCGGCGCCGCGATGGCCCAGGCAAAGACCAAGGTGGCGGCAATCTACACGGTGCCCTACGAGCAGCAATGGGTGAGCCGCATCCACAAGGCGCTCAAGGCGGCCGAGGCGCGCGGCGAGATCGAGTACAAGTCCAGCGAGAACGTGACCAACGCCGACTACGAGCGCGTGATGCGCGAGTACGCCACCGGCGGCAACCAGCTCATCGTGGGTGAAGCCTTCGCGGTGGAAGCCGCCGCCCGCAAGGTGGCCAAGGACTTCCCCAAGACGTCCTTCCTGCTCGGCTCGTCGGGCAAGCCGCAGGCGCCCAACTTCAGCGTGTTCGACAACTACATCCAGGAGCCGGCCTACCTGTCGGGCATGGTGGCTGGCGGCATGACCAAGAGCAACAAGATCGGCATGGTGGGCGGCTTCCCCATCCCCGAGGTGAACCGCCTGATGCACGCCTTCATGGCCGGTGCCAAGGAAGTGAACCCCAAGGTGGAATTCACCATCAGCTTCATCAACAGCTGGTTCGACCCACCAAAGGCCAAGGAAGCCACCTTCGCCATGATCGACAAGGGCGCCGACGTGCTGTACGCCGAGCGCTTCGGCGTGAGCGATGCTGCCAAGGAAAAGGGCAAGCTGGCCATCGGCAACGTGATCAACACGCAGGACAAGTACCCCGACACCGTGGTCGCCTCGGCACTGTGGCACATGGAGCCCAGCATCGATCGCGCGCTCAAGCTGGTCAAGGAAGGCAAGTTCACGCCCGAGGACTACGGCCCGTACTCGATGATGAAGCACAAGGGCTCCGAACTCGCGCCCCTGGGCACCTTCGAGAAGAAGGTGCCGGCCGACATCGTGGCCAAGGTCAAGGCCAAGGAAGCCGACATCCTGGCCGGCAAGTTCACCGTGAAGGTGGACGACAGCCAGCCCAAGTCCACGGCCAAGTAAGAAGTGGCGGGTGCCATGGCACCCCTCAACATCCGGGCCACCACCTCACCGCGGTGGCCCTTTTCATTGGCGCCTGCCTTGCTTTAACCTGTTGCCCATGACCCTCACCGCCCTGCTCCCCCGTATCGCCCACCTGCTCGGAACCCTGGCCCTGGCAAGTGCGCTGGCGGGCTGCGCCGCCAGCCCCGGCGCCCAGGGCACGCGCCTGGACGCCACGCCGCGCATCGCTGTCATCTCTGCCTTTGCCCCTGAACTCACCGTGCTGCTGCCGCAGGTCAAAGAGCCCGTGAAGCACAGCGTCAACGGCGTGGAGTTCACCACCGGCACGCTGCAGGGCAAGCCCGTGGTGGTGTTCCTCTCGGGCATCAGCATGACCAATGCGGCCATGAACACGCAACTGGTGCTGGACCGCTTCAACGTGAGCCACATCGTTTTCTCCGGCATCGCCGGCGGCGTGAACCCGGGCCTGCACATCGGCGACGTGACCGTGCCCGCGCGCTGGGGCCAGTACATGGAGTGGCTGATGGCGCGCGAAGACCAGCCAGGCAAGTACACGGCACCGGGCTGGATGCAGGCCGAGCTCACCCTGCCCGCCTTCGGCATGATGCACCCGCGCCCGGTGGAGGTGCGTTCGGCCGCCAACCCCAAGGTAGCTCAGAAATTCTGGTTCGAGGCCGACCCCCGCATGCTGGCCGTGGCCAACGGCCTGGCCGCCGTGCCGCTGGAACACTGCCACGCCAGCCACTGCCTGAAGGAGCGCCCGCGCATGGTGGTCGGCGGCAATGGCGTGTCGGGCCAGGCTTTCGTGGACAACAAGGCCTTCCGCGAATACGCGTTCAAGACCTTCGAGGCGAATGTGCTCGACATGGAGACCGCCGCCACGGCCATGGTGGCGCACAGCAATGGCGTGCCCTACATCGCCTTCCGTTCGCTGAGCGACCTGGCGGGCGGCGGCGACGGTGCCAACGAGATGGACACCTTCATGCACCTGGCGGCGGCCAACTCCGCAAAAGTGCTGCAAGCCTTCCTGGCCGCCTGGAAGTAGCCCGATCCATGTCCATGGAGCCCGCAGAAACCGTCCTGCGCCTGACCGGCATCACCAAGCGCTTCGGCAAGCTGGTGGCCAATGACGGCATCGGCCTCACGCTGGCGCGCGGTGAGGTACTGGCCCTGCTGGGCGAAAACGGTGCGGGCAAGTCCACGCTGATGTCCATCCTGTTCGGCCACTATGTGGCCGACGAGGGCAGCATCGAAGTCTTCGGCCAGCCCCTGCCGCCGGGCCAGCCGCGTGCGGCGCTGGCCGCCGGCATCGGCATGGTGCACCAGCATTTCACGCTGGCCGACAACCTCACGGTGCTGGACAACGTGCTGCTGGGCAGTGAGCCGTTGTGGCAGCCGTTCTCGCGCCGCGGCGCGGCGCGCGACAAACTGCTGGCCGTTTCCACCCGGTTCGGCCTGCCCGTGCAGCCCGATGCGCGGGTGGGCAGCCTCTCGGTGGGCGAGCGCCAGCGGGTCGAGATCCTCAAGGCGCTGTACCGCGGCGCGCGCATCCTGATCCTGGACGAGCCCACCGCCGTGCTCACACCGCAGGAGAGCGAGGCGCTGTTCCACACCCTCTCGCAGATGGTGGCCGAGGGCCTGTCCATCATCTTCATCAGCCACAAGCTCGCTGAGGTGCTGCGCGTCTCGCACCGCGTGGCCGTGCTGCGCCAGGGCAGGCTGGTGG
>JAZKEE010000078.1:0-4426 GCA_040387235.1 Pseudomonadota bacterium | reverse complement strand
AGAAAGTTACTGCGCCGCCGGGCGCACATCCCGGCCCCCGCCCTCAACCAAGGCATGCAGCAACCCACAACCACAACCAAAAATTCAAGGCCTCAACAAACCAGCAAACTCCAACGCCGCCCGACTCCTCGAAGCCCCCTTGCGCCACAAAATCCCCGCATGCCTCACCATCCCCGGCGAATGCAGATTGATGGCATGCAGGTCCGCCGCCTGCAAGGCAGCCCGCTCCGGCGCAATGCTCGCCAGGTCCCCCCACCGGCAGACATCGAGCAGGCCCTCCACCGACTCCATCTCCACCCGCACCAAAGGCACCACCCCGACAGCCCGCAGGCTCTCATCGATCAGGCGCCGCGTAGTGAACGCCCGCGGCAGCATGGCCAGGGGCACGCCCGCCAAGTCCTTCAAGGCCAGGGTCCGCCGCCGCGCCAACGGGTGCATACGGTTCACCACCAGCTGCAGCCGCTCCTCGAACAGCGGCTCGGTCTCGATCTCCTCGCGCTCGGTGGGGTAGAAGGCGATGCCCACGTCGAGCTGTCCCTCCACCAACTGCTCCTCGATGGGCCCGGCCCGCAGGTCACGCACCACCACGTTCACGCCCGGGTACGCACTGCTGAAGGCCGCCACCGCCGCCGGCACCAGGGTGTGCAGGAAGGTCGGGATCACCCCCACGGTGAGTGAGCCCGACTGGAGCGCCCCCATGTCCGCCAGGGCCATACGCCCGGCCTCGATCTCCTGCAGCGCGCGCGCCGCGTAGGTGCGAAAGGCCACCCCCGCCTGCGACAGCTTGAGCCCCCGGCCCAGCCGATCGAACAGGGCCACGCCCAGCTCCTGCTCCAGCTGGCGCAGGCCGTGCGACAGCGTGGACTGGGTGACGAACAGGTTCTGCGCCGACTGGGTCAGGTGCTCGGTGCGCGCGATGTCGAGGAAGTAACGAAGCTGGCGGATTTCCATGGCGGTAGCCCTGCCGATACGAAAGCACCGGCAACCCATCGATGATATCGAACGATGCATTGCAAATGAATCATTGGATTTGCACGCGGGCAGAAACTAACCTTCGCCTTGAACCCATGTTTCCCCCAATCGACCGAAGGCCCGACCCCATGAACAACCACCCCGGTGGTTTCACCATCGAGCGCATCGAAGCGCGCATCCTGGACATTCCCACTATCCGCCCGCACAAGCTCTCGTTCGGCTCCATCAGCCGCCAGAGCCCGGTCATCGTGCAGCTGTGGCTGGCCGATGGCGCCTGCGGCTTCGGAGAGGCGGCCACCATCGGCGGCCCGTCGTGGAACGAGGAATCGCCCGAGAGCATCCACCACGCCGTCACCCGGTACCTGGCCCCTGCCCTGCTGGGCCAGGGTGCGGGCGGCTTCGAGGCGGCGCTGGCGCGCATGGACAAGGCCTGCAAGGGCAATGCCTTTGCCAAGAGCGCCGTTGAAATGGCACTCATCGATGCCGTGGCGCGCACGCTGAACCTGCCGGCCTGGCAGCTGCTGGGTGGCAAGGTGCACGCCAGCCTGCCACTGGCCTGGACCCTGGCCAGCGGCCATGTGGAGCGCGACCTGGAGGAAGCCCAGTTGCGCCTGGAGCAGCGCCGCCACCACATCTTCAAGATGAAGATCGGCGCCAACGCGCCGGCCGACGATGTGGCCCACGTGACCCGGATCGCGCGGGGCCTGGCGGGCCGCGCCACGCTGACGGTGGACGTGAACCAGGCCTGGGACGGGAACACCGCGCGCCGCTACCTGCCGCAGCTGGTGGAAGCCGGCGTGACGCTGATCGAGCAGCCGGTGGCCCACTGGAACATCGAGGCCCTGAAGGGCCTGACCGCAGCGCTGGGTGACAGCGCCCTGATCATGGCCGACGAGACCGTGTGCACCCCGCAGGACGCGATGGCCCTGGCCCGCGGCCAGGCCTGCCACGTGTTCTCGCTCAAGGTGGCCAAGCACGGTGGCCTGCTGCGCACACGCAAGGTGGCGGCGGTGGCCGAGGCGGCCGACATCGGCTGGTACGGCGGCACCATGCTGGAAACCTCGCTGGGCAGCGCCGCATCGGCCCACGTGTTCTCCACCCTGGGCCACCAGCACCATGGCTGCGAACTGTTCGGCCCGCAACTGCTGGTGGACGACATCGTGGAAACCCAGATGCCGATTGCCGACTTTGCGTTGCAGCTGCCCGACGGCCCGGGCTTTGGCGTGCAGGTGTCGCTCGCGCAGCTCGACCGCTTCGACCGCGCCCGCGAAGGCAAGGCGCCCATCCACATCGACCTGGGCCGCCAGGCCGCCACCGTTTAAACAAACAAGCAAACAAGCAAGGAGACCCCAACAATGCTGTTCCTCGTCCGCATGGATGTGCACATCCCCCACGACCTGCCCGCCGACCAGGCCAATGACATCAAGGCCCGCGAAAAGACCTATTCGCAGGACCTGCAGCGCGACGGCCGCTGGCCGCACATCTGGCGCGTGGTGGGCGAGTACGCCAACTACAGCGTCTTCGACGTGGCCTCCAACGACGAGTTGCACCAGTTGCTGCAGGGGCTGCCGCTGTTCCCGTTCATGAAGATCTCGGTGACACCGCTGGCCAGGCACCCCTCTGCGATCTGACAGCCGCTGCAAAGACAAGACCCGGAGACAAGAAATGAAGATGATGATGAAACGACAACAGGTGCTCGGCCTGCTGGGCGCCGCAATGGCAATGGCTGCCTGGCCCGCCGCACACGCCCAGGCACCCGGCGCCAACTGGCCGAACAAGCCCATCCGCTGGGTCGTGCCCTTCCCGCCTGGCGGCGCCATGGATGCGATTGCTCGCACCCTGGGCGAAAAGGCCGGCCAGGCGCTGGGCCAGCCCTTCGTGATCGAGAACAAGGCCGGCGCGGGCGGCAACATCGGCGCCGAGTTCGTGGCCAAGCAGCCGGCCGATGGCTACACGCTGATGATCACCTCCATCGGCATGGCCACCAACAAGCCGCTGTACGGCAAGCTGTCGTACGACCCCATCAAGGACTTCGCCCCTGTGAGCCTGCTGGCCGTGGTGCCCAACGTGCTGGTGACCAATGCCACCCAGCCCGACGTGAAGACCGCCGCCGACGTGATCGCCGCCGCGCGCAAGGCGCCGGGCAAGCTCACCTATGGCTCGGCCGGCAACGGCACCTCCATCCACCTGGCGGGCGAGGTGTTCAACTCGCTGGCGCAGATCGACATGCTGCACATCCCCTACAAGGGCAGCGGCCCGGCCGTGGCCGACCTGCTGGGCGGGCAGATCAACTACATGTTCGACAGCATCACCTCGGCGCGGCCGCATATCCAGTCGGGCAAGCTGCGCGCCCTGGGCGTGACCACGGCCAAGCGCTCGGCCACCCTGCCCAACGTACCCACCCTGGCCGAAGCCGGCCTGCCGAGCTACGAGGTTTCGCCCTGGTTCGCGGTGTTCATGCCGGCGGGCACGCCCGCGCCCATCGTCAACAAGCTCAACGCCGCCCTGCGCGATGCGATGAAGCAGCCCGACGTGGTGGCCCGCTTCGAGACCATCGGCGCCGAGCCCGTGGGCTCCACGCCCGCCGAACTCACCAAGCACCTGGCGCGCGAGTCCGAGCGCTGGGCCCAGTTGATCACGGAGCGCCACATCAAGCTCGACTGAGCAACACCCCGGCAATTCCTTCCCACGCACCACCCCACAGAGGAGACAAGAACATGGCAGAACTCACCCAGGCCCAGTTGCTCGCACTGGTCAACACCAAGAAGATCGCGCCCGGCAACCCGCGCGTGCGCCAGTTGACCGAACGCATCGTCACCGACCTGTTCAAGACCATCGACGACCTTGACGTGACCCCCGACGAATTCTGGGCCGCCACCGCCTGGCTCACGCGCCTGGGTGCCGCGGGCCAGACGGGCCTGATCACGGCCGGCCTGGGCTTCGACCGCCTGCTCGACATCCGCGCCGACGAGGCGGACCAGAAGGCGGGGCGCGAGGGCGGCACGCCGCGCGCCATCGAGGGCCCGCTTTTTGTGGCCGGAGCCCCGACCTCTCAGATGGAAGTGCGCGTGGACGAGGGCGAACCCAAGGGCGAGATCTTCATCATGGAAGGCCAGGTGCTGGACCTGAATGGCCAACCCGTTCCCCACGCGATGGTGGACGTCTGGCATGCCAACGAGAAAGGCGGCTATTCGCACTTCATGCCCGGCATGCAGCCGTACGAGCTGCGCCGCCGCATCGAGACCGATGCCAAGGGCTTTTACCGATTTCGCAGCTTCCTGCCACCGGGCTATGCGATCCCGCCCGTGGGGCCGGTGCATGAGCTGTTTGCCTTGCTGGGCCGCCATGGCCAGCGGCCCGCGCATATCCACTTCCTGGTGGCCGCACCCGGCATGCGCACGCTGACCACGCAGGTCAATATCCCGGGTGACAGCTACATCGACGACGACTTCGC
>JAZKEE010000077.1:0-6995 GCA_040387235.1 Pseudomonadota bacterium | reverse complement strand
GCGGCAAGACCTTCTCGCACATGAACTCGCGCCAGGTGGCCGAGATGGGCGTGGCCCGCACCTTCCAGAACCTGGCGCTGTTCAAGGGCATGAGCGTGATCGACAACATCATGACCGGGCGCAACCTGAAGATCAAAAGCAACCTGCTTTTGCAGGCGCTGCGCATCGGGCCGGCCGAGCGCGAGGAGATCCGCCACCGCGAGTTCGTCGAGCACATCATCGACTTCCTCGAAATCCAGGCCTACCGCAAGACCCCCGTGGGCCAGTTGCCCTATGGCCTGCAAAAGCGCGTGGACCTGGGCCGTGCCCTGGCCATGGAGCCGCAGGTGCTGCTGCTCGACGAGCCCATGGCCGGCATGAACGTCGAGGAAAAGCAGGACATGTGCCGCTTCATCCTCGACGTGAACGACGAGTTCGGCACCACCATCGTGCTGATCGAGCACGACATGGGCGTGGTGATGGACATCTCCGACCGCGTGGTGGTGCTCGACTACGGCAAGAAGATCGGCGACGGAACCCCCGACGAGGTGCGCAGCAACGAAGACGTGATCAGCGCCTACCTGGGCACCAGCCACTGAAGCGCAGGAGAACAAAGACATGGCATTCTTTCTCGAAACACTGATCGGCGGCCTCATGGCCGGCATGCTGTATTCGCTGGTGGCGCTGGGCTTCGTGCTGATCTACAAGGCATCGGGCGTCTTCAACTTCGCGCAGGGCGCGATGGTGCTGTTCGCAGCCCTGGCCATGGCACGCTTTGCCGAGTGGATCCCCAAGTGGACAGGCATCACGAACCCCGTGGTGGCTACCGTGGCAGCCTTCATCATCGCCGGCGCCATCATGTTCGCGGTGGCCTGGCTCATCGAAAAGCTGGTGCTGCGCCACCTCGTGAACCAGGAAGGCGCCACCTTGCTCATGGCCACGCTGGGCATCACCTACTTTCTCGAAGGCCTGGGCCAGACGATGTTCGGCAGCGACATCTACAAGATCGACATCGGCATGCCCAAGGACCCGGTGTTCCTGCTCGAGTCCATGTTCCAGGGCGGCGTGCTGGTCAACAAGGAGGACGTGATCGCTGCAGGCATCGCCGCCGCGCTGGTGGTGCTGCTCAGCGTCTTCTTCCAGAAGACCTCCACCGGACGCGCCCTGCGCGCCGTGGCCGATGACCACCAGGCCGCCCAGTCCATCGGCATCCCGCTCAACCGCATCTGGGTGATCGTGTGGTGCGTGGCCGGCGTTGTGGCCCTGGTGGCCGGGATGATCTGGGGCTCCAAGCTCGGTGTGCAGTTCTCGCTGACCACCGTGGCGCTGCGCGCCTTGCCTGTGGTCATCCTGGGCGGCCTCACCTCGGTGCCCGGCGCCATCATCGGCGGGCTGATCATCGGCGTGGGCGAAAAGCTCTCCGAGGTCTACCTGGGCCCCTATGTGGGCGGGGGCATCGAGATCTGGTTCGCCTATGTGCTCGCCCTGGTTTTTCTGCTGTTCAGGCCCCAGGGCCTGTTCGGGGAAAAAATCATCGATCGCGTCTGATCCACAACAAGAAGAACAGGAGACACCCATGCTCTACCGCGAAAACGGCCAGTTCAAGACCAGCTACCGCGCCGACCAGCAGATCTTCCCGATCGCGCAGGACCGCATCGCCATCTTCCTCATCCTGGCCGTGGCCTTCATCGCCGTGCCCATGCTGGCCAGCGACTACATCTTCCGCGCCATCCTGATCCCTTTCGTCATCATGGCGCTGGCGGCCCTGGGGGTGAACATCCTCGTGGGTTACTGCGGGCAGATCTCGCTGGGCTCGGGCGCCTTCATGGCCGTGGGGGCCTATGGCGCCTACAACTTCTTCGTGCGCATCCCCGGCATGCCGCTGGTCCCTGCGCTGATCCTCGGGGGCCTGTGCGCCACCTTCTTCGGCATCCTGTTCGGGCTGCCCAGCCTGCGCGTCAAGGGCCTGTACCTGGCGGTGGCGACGCTGGCCGCGCAGTTCTTCAGCGACTGGATGTTCCTGCGCATCAAGTGGTTCACCAACAACTCCGACTCTGGCTCCGTCTCGGTGAACAGCCTGCAGGTCTTCGGCCTGCCCATTGAGAGCGCCACCAGCAAGTACGTCTTCTGCCTGGTGGTTTTGGTGGTGGTGGCCCTCCTGGCCAAGAACCTGGTGCGCGGCGCCATAGGCCGCGAGTGGATGGCCATTCGCGACATGGACGTGGCGGCGGCCGTGATCGGCATCCGCCCCATGTACGCCAAGCTCAGCGCCTTCGCCGTGAGCTCCTTCATCATCGGCATGGCCGGCTCGCTCTGGGCCTTCGTGCACCTGGGCGCCTGGGAGCCGGCGGCCTTCTCGGTGGAGATCTCGTTTCGCCTGCTGTTCATGGTGATCATCGGCGGCCTGGGATCCATCATGGGCGGCTTCTTCGGCGCGGCCTTCATCGTGGTGCTGCCCATCGTGCTCAACCAGTTCCTGCCGGCGCTGATGGGCCTCTTCGGCATCCAGATCTCGACGGCCGGTGTCTCGCATGCCGAGCTGATGATCTTCGGCGCGCTGATCGTGTGGTTCCTGATCGTCGAGCCCCATGGCCTGGCCAAGCTGTGGTCCACAGGCAAGCAGAAGCTGCGCTTGTGGCCCTTCCCGCACTGAGCGCGCACCCCGCCATGCAGCCCCAAGGAAAGTCCCTACTCGCAATTCCCGATGTGGCGGGCCCGCTGGCCGCGTCCACTCGGTAGTTCACCCTGACTGTTTTCCCCGTGCTTCAACACATTCATTCAAAGGAGACATCCATGAAGCTTTCGAAACTCGTGATCGCCGCTGCGGTGGTTGCTGCCGGCGCTGCGTCCGTTGCGACGAGTGCCTTCGCGCAAGCCAAGGAGCAGTTCTTCCCGCTGCTGTCCTACCGCACCGGCCCCTACGCACCCAACGGCGTGCCATGGGCCAACGGCAAGCAGGACTACATCAAGATGATCAACGCGCGCGACGGCGGGATCAACGGCGTCAAGCTCACCTTTGAAGAATGCGAAACCGGCTACGCCACCGACCGCGGCGTGGAATGCTATGAGCGCCTGAAGGGCAAGCCCGGCGTGGCGCTGTTCGATCCGCAGGCCACGGGCATCACCTTCGCGCTGACCGAAAAGGCGCCCGTGGACAAGATCCCGCTGATGACGCTGGGCTACGGCCTGTCGGTGGCTCAGGACGGCCAGGCCTTCAAGTGGAACTTCCCCTTCATGGGCAGCTACTGGACCGGCGCCGACATCCTGATCCAGCACATCGGCAAGAGCGCAGGCGGACTGGACAAGCTCAAGGGCAAGAAGATCGCGCTGGTCTACCACGACAGCCCCTTCGGCAAGGAGCCCATTCCGCTGCTGCAGGAACGCGCCAAGATGCATGGCTTCGAGCTGCAGATGCTGCCCGTGACCGCACCCGGCGTGGAGCAGAAGGCCACCTGGCTGCAGGTGCGCCAGAGCCGCCCCGACTACGTGCTGCTGTGGGGCTGGGGCGTGATGAACTCCACCGCCTTGAAGGAAGCCCAGGCCACGGGCTTCCCGCGCGACAAGCTCTACGGCGTGTGGTGGGCCGGTGCCGAGCCCGATGTGCGCGACGTGGGCGAGGGCGCCAAGGGCTACCACGCCCTGGCGCTGAACGGCTACGGCACGCAGAGCAAGGTCATCCAGGACATCCTCAAGCACGTGCATGACAAGAGCCAGGGCACGGGCCCCAAGGACGAAGTGGGCTCGGTGCTGTACACGCGCGGCGTGATCATCCAGATGCTCGCCGTGGAATCCGTGCGCCGCGCGCAAGAGCGCTTCGGCAAGGGCAAGGTCATGACCGGCGAGCAGGTGCGCTGGGGTATGGAAAACCTGGCACTGGACCAGAAGAAGCTCGATGCCATGGGCTTTGGCGGCTTGATGCGCCCCCTGTCCACCAGCTGCGCCGACCATATGGGATCCACCTGGGCCCGCGTGCACTCTTGGGATGGCAGCAAGTGGAACTTCTCGTCCGACTGGTACCAGGCCGATGACCAGATCATCAAGCCCATGGTCAAGGCCGGTGCCGACAAGTACCTCGGAGACAAGAAGATGAGCCGCCGCGACGCAGCCGACTGCCAGTCCTGACGCAGGTGGAGGCGGGCGCGATGCCCAGCCTCCATCACCACGGTGCGGCTCCCTGCGGAGCCGCCAACCGCCAGGCTTGCAGCGAACGCAATGCGTGCGCCACCAGGCCTGCCGATTGGTCAACCGGTAACGACACATGGAACAAGCTACAAACATCGTTCTCAACGTCAATGGCATCGAAGTCATCTACAACCACGTGATCCTGGTGCTCAAGGGTGTCTCGCTGCAGGTGCGCGAGGGCAGCATCGTCGCCATCCTGGGGGGCAACGGCGCGGGCAAGACGACCACGCTGCGGGCCGTCTCCAACCTGCTGCAGGGCGAGCGCGGCGCGGTCACCAAGGGGAGCATCGAGCTGCGCGGCGAGCGCATCGAGAACCTCTCGCCCGCCGACCTCGTCAAGCGCGGGGTGGTGCAGGTGATGGAAGGCCGCCACTGCTTCGCCCACCTGACCATCGAGGAGAATCTGATGACGGGCTCCTACACCCGCACCAGCAAGGCCGAGATCGCCGCCAACCTGGAGAAGGTCTACAACTACTTCCCGCGCCTGAAGACCCGGCGCACCTCGCAGGCGGCCTACACCTCGGGTGGCGAGCAGCAGATGTGTGCCATTGGTCGCGCGCTGATGGCCAACCCCAGCATGGTGCTGCTCGACGAGCCCTCGATGGGCCTGGCGCCGCAGATCGTGGAAGAGGTGTTCAACATCGTCAAGGACCTGAACACCAAGGAAAAGGTCACCTTCCTGCTGGCCGAGCAGAACACCAACATGGCGCTGAAATACGCCGACTACGGCTACATCATGGAAAGCGGCCGCGTGGTGATGGATGGCGCTGCCAGCGACCTGGCCAGCAACGAGGACGTCAAGGAGTTCTACCTGGGCGTGGGCGGCGGCGAACGCAAGAGCTTCAAGGACGTGAAAAGCTACAAGCGCCGCAAGCGCTGGTTGGCCTGAGCACGCCCTTGCATCGATCGCACCCGAAAGCATTCCATGACCGCAGCCCACTACGACGATCTTGAAACCCGCGACCCAAAGGCGCGCGAAGCTGCCCTGCTCGCCGCCCTGCCCGGCCAGGTGGCCCACGCCCAGACAGCATCGCCCGCCTTTGCCGGCATCCTGGCAGGCGTTGACGCCTCGGCGATCAGCACCCGCGCAGCCCTCGCGCAATTGCCCGTGACACGCAAGCACGAGCTGCTGGAGCGCCAGCAGGCCGGCCGCGCCACCAATGCCTTCGGTGGCTTCAGCGCCCTCAACTTCGGTGCCGCCATGCCGCGCGTGTTCGCCAGCCCCGGCACCATCTACGAGCCCGAGGGCACGCGCCGCGACTACTGGCGCATGGCGCGCGCCATGTACGCCGCGGGCTTCCGCCCGGGCGAGCTGATCCACAACAGCTTCAGCTACCACTTCGTGCCCGCCGGCTCCATGATGGAGACGGGCGCCCATGCGCTGGGCTGCACCGTGTTTGCCGGCGGCACCGGCCAGACCGAGCAGCAGGTGCAGGCCATGGCCGAGCTGCGGCCGGCCGGCTACATCGGCACACCGAGCTTCCTCAAGCTCATCGTCGAGAAGGCCGCGGAGATGGGCGTGGCCCTGCCCACCGTGACCAAGGCCCTGGTCTCGGGCGAGGCGTTTCCGCCCTCGCTGCGCGACTGGTTCACCGAGCGCGGCATTGCCGGCTACCAGTGCTACGCCACGGCCGACCTGGGACTGATTGCCTACGAGACCAGCGCTCGCGAAGGCCTGGTGCTCGACGAGGGCGTGATCGTGGAGATCGTGCGCCCCGGCACCGGCGACCCGGTACCAGAGGGCGAGGTAGGCGAGTTGGTGGTGACCACGCTGAACCCCGACTACCCGCTGGTGCGCTTTGGCACCGGCGACCTCTCTGCGGTGCTGCCCGGCACCTGCCCCACCGGCCGCACCAACGGCCGCATCAAGGGCTGGATGGGCCGGGCCGACCAGACCACCAAGGTGCGCGGCATGTTCGTGCACCCCGGCCAGGTGGCCACCATAGCGCGGCGCTTTCCGCAGGTGCTGCGGGCACGCCTGGTGGTCAGCGGGGAGATGGCCAACGACCAGATGGTGTTGCAGGTGGAGACCACCGAGACTGCCGAAGGCCTGGCCCGCCAGCTGGGTGATGCCATCCGCGAGGTGACCAAGCTGCGCGGCGAGGTGCAGATGGTGCCGCCGGGCAGCCTGCCCAACGATGGCCGGGTGATCGAGGACGCGCGCAGCTATCGGTGACCAGGTGGATTCGCGCGAATCCATTGGACTCACGGGGGATTAATGGAGCAAGCCCATATTCCCTATATATAGGCATATTCTGCGCATATGGAACCGGCCTGGTAACCCATTTTGCAGCGCACCTCCGAAATCCTTGGCAAAGGCCAAACCAAGGGAAAACTCTGCCCTGTTTCGGCGCCAGTGTTTACCCTTAAGTTGCTACGCTATCAGTAGCAATAAACGCTTCTAGATTGGGCCACTGAAGCCTCTTTTGCTTAAAGTCACTACCCCCCGCATGGTACGTAATTCCCGCAATACTGGCGAAAGGGTCGCTGGATATCATGGCCCGTCTTTTACAGAGGAGCACTCATGAAAAAACTGATCCAACTCGCCCTTGTCGCCGCAGCGGCAGCAGCCGCATTCGGCGCCACCGCACAGGAATATCCATCCAAGGACAAGACGGTCACCATCGTGGTGCCCTTCGCTGCCGGCGGCCCGACCGACCGCGTGGCGCGTGACCTGGCAGAAGCCCTGCGCAAGCCCCTGGGCGCCAACGTGGTGGTGGACAACACCGCCGGTGCCGGCAGCTCCATCGGCGCCGCCCGCGTCGCCCGCGCTGCACCGGACGGCTACACCCTGCTGCTCAACCACATCGGCATGTCCACCATGCCTGCGCTGT
>JAZKEE010000076.1:0-2151 GCA_040387235.1 Pseudomonadota bacterium | reverse complement strand
CGCGGCCGCGACACCGAAAGCCAGGTGCTGGCCCGCGCCGTGAAGTGGCACAGCGAGCACCGCGTGCTGCTCAACGGGCACAAGACCGTCGTCTTCCGCTGAGCCCCGCGCCAGAGCGACGATGGCCACGGCCGCTCCATCACCCTCCTCTTCGCTCCTCAGCAGCGCGGCGCGGCGGATCCCGCCCATCCAGTGCCTGCTGACCTTCGAGGCGCTGGCGCGCCTGCGCAGCGTGACGCAGACCGCCGACGAGCTGTGCGTCACGCCCAGCGCCGTGAGCCACCGCGTCAAGCAGCTCGAGCAGATCCTGGGTGTTCGGCTGTTCGGCCGGGCCGATTTCTCGCTGACCACCGAGGGCAGCGCCTACCTGGCCCATGTGCGCGAGGGGCTGGGGGCGCTGCAGCGCTTTCCGGGCGCGGCGGCGGCACCCGGCCGGCGCCGGCTCAAGCTGGCCGTGACGCCGACGTTTGCGCGCACCATCCTGATCCCGCGCCTGCGCCAGTTCACCGAGGCCTACCCCGAGATCGACCTGGCGCTGCAGGTCTCCATCCCGCTCCTGGACGTGGTGGCCGAAGACGCCGACCTGATGGTGCGCTTTGGCGCCGGCCACTATGCCGACGTGGAGCACGTGGAGCTGGCGCGCGACGTGGTCACCCCGCTGGCCTCGCCCGCCTTCGTGCGCGAGCATGGCCCTTTCGAGCGCCCCGAGGACCTGGAGGGCGTGGCACTGCTGCGCAGTCCGCTGGAGCCCTGGCGCACCTGGTTCGGGGCCACCGGCCTGGACTGGGCCGAGCCGAGCGAGGGGTCGCAGTTCAACGACATCGGCCTGATGTGCGACGCCGCGTCCGCCGGGATGGGCGTGGCGCTGGTGCGCCTGAAGCTCGGGGCACCCTGGCTTGAGAACGGCACGCTGGTGCGCCTGTTCGACACCGACACCACCAGCCCCCACGCCCACTACCTGTGCTGGCGCACCGGCACCATGGACCGCTGGGAATGCGCGGCCTTTGCCGAATGGCTGCGCAAGATCATGGTGTGAGCATGCCCATGCGCCCAGCACACCAGGACGATGCCGCCGCCATCGCCCGCATCCATGTCGCGGCCTGGCAGGCGGCCTACGCGGGCATCATCGACGCGGCCTACCTGGCGGCCCTGTCCACCGCCTCGCGCGAAACCTACTGGGCCCAGGCCATTGTCCAGGGCCGGCCCAAGCTGCTGCTGGCGCAGGACGGCAATGGTGCGGTGACGGGCTGGATCGCCTTCGGCGACTGCCGCGACCCGGATGCGCCGGCTACCCGGGGCGAAATCTGGGCGATCTACGTGGACCCGACCCGCTGGTCGCAGGGGGTGGGCCAGGCGCTGTGGCAGCAGGCCCGGGAGCAGTTGCAGGAACAGGGCAAGGACGACGCCAGCCTGTGGGTGCTGGCCGCCAATCAGCGGGCCATCCGCTTCTATGCAGCGCTGGGCTTCGTGCCCGATCCAGGGAGCGACAGGACCATCACGGTGGCTGGAGCGCCGATCGACGAGGTCCGCCAGGTCTGCCCGCTGGCGCGCGGCGGCTGACACCCTGCACTGGATTTCACACCGACCCTCCAAAAATCTCACGGCGGCCGGCGCCGCCATCGCCTACAGTGGCGGCATGCAGACCGCTTCCCTCTCCTCCCTCGCAGCCAAGGCACCCACCGGGCCCACGCCAGCCGAGCGCGCAGCGCGCCAGGCCGAGGTGGTGCAGGCACTGTCCCGCGCCGTGCCGGCCCATGCCCTGCTCTGGCATGCCGAAGACACCACGCCCTACGAATGCGACGGCCTCACCGCCTACCGCCAGCGCCCGCTGGTGGTCTGCCTGCCCGAGACCTACGAACAGGTGCAGGCCGTGCTGCAGGCCTGCCACCAGCTGCATGTGCCGGTGGTGGCACGCGGCGCGGGCACCGGCCTGTCGGGCGGAGCCATGCCCGACGCCCTGGGCGTGACGCTCTCGCTGGCCAAGTTCAACCGCATCCTCGACCTGGACCCGGTGAGCCGCACGGCCGTGGTGCAGTGCGGTGTGCGCAACCTGGCCATCAGCGAAGCCGCCGCGCCCTACGGCCTGTACTACGCGCCCGACCCGAGCAGCCAGATCGCCTGCACCATCGGCGGCAACGTGGCCGAGAACTC
>JAZKEE010000075.1:0-21893 GCA_040387235.1 Pseudomonadota bacterium | reverse complement strand
TCGCGCCCTCCAGGTAGTTCATCACCATGTAGACGGTTTCGTTCTCGCGGAAGAAGTTGAGCACGCTCACCACGGAGGCGTGCGAGATCTGCGCCAGCGCCCGGCCTTCTTCGAAGAAGCTCTTGAGGCCCAGGCGGTAGAGCGAGAGCTTTTCGGATTGCACCTTGGGCAGCAGCTCGCCCGGGGCACGCGTGGCCAGGGACGAGGGCAGGTATTCCTTGATGGCGACCTGCTGGCCTTCGGTGTCGAGGGCCAGGTAGACCACACCGAAACCACCGGACGACAACCGACGCACCACACGGTAACCACCAATCGCGGTATCGGGTGGCAAGGGGGCCGGTTTGATTTTTGACATATTTTGCGAAGATGACTCGGGGGTAGGGCGGAACCCGGATAATCGCCGGATCGCAAGCAACCATCAAAAAGTCCAATGCCAGTTTACAGCATGACCGGATACGCCAGCGCGCAGCACGGCACATCCGCCGCTGGCGCTGAAACCGAGGGCCGCGCCACCCAGGCGCGCCGCCTGGGGCTGGAGATCCGCTCGGTCAACAGCCGCTTCCTGGACCTGTCGTTCCGGCTGCCCGACGAATTGCGTGCCATGGAACCCGCCCTGCGCGCCCTGCTGACCGCGCGCCTCAAGCGCGGCAAGGTGGAAGTGCGTGCCGCGCTGGAAAACGAAGACAGCAACACCCTGCAGGATCCCCCTGCCCGGCTGCTGCAACGCCTCAATTCCCTGCAGGACTCGGTCAAGTCCTGGCTGCCCAATGCCGCGCCCCTGAGCGTGGCCGATGCACTGCGCCTGTGTGCCAACGCCCATTCGGGCAACGAGGACTGGAGCGAGGCCGTGCCGGTCCTGGCCGAAGAGGCCCTCACCGCCCTGATGTCGGCCCGCGAGCGCGAAGGCAAGCGCCTGGCCGCCATGCTGCTGGATCGCTTGAAGCAATTGCGCGCCCTGGCCGAGCAGGCCGTGCCCATGGTGCCCCTGCTGGTGGAGCAGCAGCGCCAGCGCTTCATGGAGCGCTGGAAGGAGGCCATGGCCCTGACCGACGGCGCCACCCTGCCCGAAGCCGCCCGCGACCGCGCATTGACCGAGGCCACGGCCTTCGCCATCCGCATCGACGTGGCCGAGGAGATCACCCGCCTCGACTCCCACCTGGACGAGATCGAGCGCCTGCTCAAGAAGGGCGGCGAAGTCGGCAAGCGCCTGGACTTCCTGATCCAGGAGCTGCACCGCGAGGCCAACACCCTGGGCTCCAAGTCGGCCGCCCTGGACCTGACCCGCATCAGCGTGGACATGAAGGTCCTGATCGAGCAGATGCGCGAGCAAGTGCAAAATATTGAATGAAACCCATGTTTTGACAGCGCCAGGCGCTCACCCTCTATGGACTACCCAGGAAACCTCATCGTAGTGGCGGCCCCCAGCGGCGCCGGCAAATCCAGCCTCGTCAAGGCCTTGCTGGAGCTGGATTCGCACGTGCACCTGTCGATCTCGCACACCACGCGGGCCCCGCGCGGCCAGGAAAAGCATGGCCGCGACTACTATTTCGCGTCGCAATCCGAGTTCGACGCCATGGTGGAGGGCAATGCCTTCGTGGAATGGGCCCACGTGCACGGCAACCGCTACGGCACCTCCAAGAAGGCCATCGAGGAGCGCATCGCACAGGGCTCGGACGTGATCCTGGAGATCGACTTCCAGGGTGCGCTGCAGATCAAGGAAGCGTTTGCCAATGCCCTCCTGGTCTTCATCCTGCCCCCCAGCTGGGAGGAGCTGCGCTCGCGCCTCGAGCGCCGGGGCGAGGACTCGCCCGACGTGATCGAAGTCCGCCTCAGGAACGCGGCTACCGAGATGGCGCAGGTGAGCAAATTCGACTTCGTTATAATCAATGAACTGTTCGAGCGCGCGCTTTTTGACCTGAAGGCCGTTGTGCACGCCCAGCGCCTGAAGTACGCCGCCCAGCGACGCGCCCGTGCTGACACCTTCCAGTCGCTCAATATCACCTGAATCCCCGGAGTACCCACCGATGGCACGCATCACTGTAGAAGACTGTCTGGAAAAGATCCCCAACCGCTTCCAGCTCGTTCTGGCCGCGACCTACCGCGCCCGCATGCTGAGCCAGGGCCACGCCCCGCGCATCGAAAGCCGCAACAAGCCCGCCGTGACCGCCCTGCGCGAGATCGCCGAAGGCAAGGTCGGCCTGGAAATGCTCAAGAAAGTCCCTGGTTGATTCTTTCCCGGGCCCCGCAGGCCCCCGAGAGCACCGCTGCCATGCGGTGCTTTTTTTTGCCCGGCCCACCCGCATGGCGTACCCGCGCTACATTTAAGGCATGAACGCGGTGTTCAACACTCCTTCGGCAGCAGCGCCTGCCCGGCCTGGCGACACCACCCACGCCCCGGTCAGTGCATCTGCGGCAGCGGCCAACGCCGCGGCCGCCAGCTTTGCTGCGCTCACCGACAACCTCGACTACCTGGACGCCCACAGCATCGAGCAGGTGCGCCAGGCCTATCGCTTCGCCGACGAGGCCCATCTGGGCCAGTTGCGCAACAGCGGCGAGCCCTACATCACCCACCCGATCGCGGTGGCGGCCCAGTGCGCCACCTGGAAACTCGACGCCCAGGCCCTGATGGCCGCGCTGCTGCACGACGCCATGGAAGACTGCGGCGTCACCAAGGTGGACCTGATCGAGCGCTTCGGCGCGCCCGTGGCCGAGCTGGTCGACGGCCTCACCAAGCTCGACAAGCTGCAGTTCAACACGCGCGAGGAGAACCAGGCCGAGTCGTTTCGCAAGATGCTGCTGGCCATGGCGCGCGACGTGCGCGTCATCCTCATCAAGCTGGCCGACCGCACGCACAACATGCGCACGCTGTCGGACATGCCGCGCAGCAAATGGGGTCGCATCTCGTCGGAGACGCTGGAGATCTACGCCCCCATCGCCCACCGCCTGGGGCTGAACCAGACCTACCGCGAGCTGCAGGACCTGTCCTTCCGCCACCTGCACCCCTGGCGCTATGCCACGCTGGCCAAGGCGGTGAACAAGTCGCGCAACCGCCGCCGCGACCTGGTGCAGCGCGTACAGACCGAGGTGGACGCGGCGTTTTCGCGCATCGGCATGCAGGTGCGCCTGGCCGGCCGCGAAAAGACGCTCTACGCCATCTACCAGAAGATGGACCAGAAGCACCTGAGCTTTGCCCAGGTGACGGACATGTACGGCTTTCGCGTCATCGTGCCCACGGTGACGGACTGCTACACGGCCCTTGGCGTGCTGCACCAGATGTACAAGCCGGTGCCCGGCAAGTTCAAGGACCACATCGCGATCGCCAAGCTCAACGGCTACCAATCGCTGCACACCACGCTGGTGGGCCCCTCGGGCGTGAACATCGAGTTCCAGATGCGCACCGACGAGATGCATGTGATCGCCGAGGCCGGCGTGGCCGCGCACTGGCTGTACAAGGCGCAGGACGGCGACGGCACCTCGGCCGAGCGCCTGGGCACCAAGTGGCTGCAGTCGCTGCTCGATATCCAGAACGAGACGCGCGACGCCGCCGAGTTCTGGGACCACGTGAAGGTGGACCTGTTCCCCGACGCGGTCTACGTGTTCACCCCCAAGAGCCAGATCATGGCCTTGCCCCGGGGCGCGACGGTGGTGGACTTTGCCTACGCCATCCACAGCAACGTGGGTGACCGCACCACGGCCGCCAAGATCAACAATGAACAGGTGCCACTGCGCACCGAGCTCAAGAACGGCGACGTGGTGGAGATCATCACCGCCCCCATCTCCACGCCCAACCCGGCGTGGCTGGGCTTCGTGCGCACGGGCCGCGCGCGCTCCAAGATCCGCCACTACCTCAAGACCCTGGCGCATGCCGAATCCGAAGGCCTGGGCGAAAAGCTGCTGACCCAGGCCATCCGCTCCGAAGGACTGGAGCAACTGCCCCCGGTGAATGCCGAGACCCAGCCCATGTGGGACAAGCTGCTGCGCTTTACCGGCAACCGCACCCGCACCGAGCTGATGACGGACCTGGGCCTGGGCAAGCGCATCGCCAGCATCGTGGCCAAGCGGCTCATGGTGCTGATGAGCGAGCACGGCCACCGGCCCGACGCCCTGCTGCTCAGCCGCGAACGCTATACCTCGCACGAGCGCCTGTCGCAAGGCGCCGTCACGCTCGACGGCAGCGAGAACGCCTCGGTGCAGTACGCCCATTGCTGCCGCCCCGTGCCGGGCGATGCCATCGTCGGCTACCTCGGCCGTGGCGAAGGACTGGTGGTGCACAACACCCACTGCGCCGTGGCCAAGCGCCTGCAGCACAAGGACAGCGAGCGCTTCATCGCCGTGGACTGGGCCGACGAGCCCGTGCGCATGTTCGAGACTGGCATCGTCGTCACCATCACCAACAGCAAGGGCGTGCTGGCCCGCGTGGCGGCCGACTTGGCCAGCGCCGAGGCAGACATCACCCACGTGGACATGGACGACGAGGTGGCACTGGACACCACCGACCTGCGCTTCATCGTCGCGGTGCGCGACCAGACCCACATAGAGGCTGCGCTGCGCAACCTGCGGCGCACGCCCGCGGTGATCCGCGCCAGCCGCATCACCCCGGCAGCCTGATCATTCGGATTTGTCTTCGCCCGTATAGCGTCGTTGGGTCGCCTTGCCGTGCTACTGCACTGTCTGCGCCCCGCCTGGCCGTCCGCCCGAATCCAAGTCCGAATGGGCCGGGCTGACCACCGCACAAACCACCACGCCACAGGCGATCAGGCGCCTGCAGCCTCCTGCGGCGGCGCTGGATCGTGCCGCTCGTAGCGCACCTCCAGCACTTCCAGCGAGCGCACGCCGCCCGGCGTGGGCAGCGGCACCTCGTCGCCCACCCGGCTCTTGAGCAGGGCGCGCGCCACGGGCGAGACCCAGCTCACCTGGCCCCGGCCGCTGTCGGCCTCGTCGATGCCCATGATGGTGATGGTGCTGGTCACGTCCTCCTCGTCCACGTAGGTGACGGTGGCGCCGAAGAACACCTGGTCGCTGCCGGCGTGGACCAGCGGGTCCACCACCTCGGCAACCTCCAGCCGCTTGGTGAGGAAGCGGATGCGCCGGTCGATCTCGCGCAGGCGCTTCTTGCCGTAAAGGTAGTCGCCGTTCTCCGAGCGGTCGCCATTGCTGGCCGCCCAGTGCACGACCTCGACGATCTTCGGGCGCTCGTTGTCGATCAGGTCCAGCAGCTCGCCGCGCAGGCGCGCATAGCCCGCAGGTGTCATGTAGTTGCGCGACCCGGCAGGGATGGGGGGCAGCGCCGGCCCTTCGTCGTCATCGGCCTGCGCGTCGGATTCCTTGGTGAAAGCCTTGTTCATGGCGGCATGTTACCCGTGCGTCGGCACGGCTTGCCGGGCGCCCACGCCCACCACCCTTGGCTTCAGCCGTTCGCCGGGCAGGCGGACGCCTTGTTGCCGAACTCCACGAAATTCTCGTTCATCAACCGGGTCTTGGCCGTGGTGTAGGCACGCAGTGCCTCCTTGTCCATGTCGGCGCGGATGAAAGCCACGACGCCCTCCAGCTGGGCGTCCATGCCCGCCACGAAATGCTCCCGGCTTTTCTCCAGGCACCTGGGCAGCGCCAGGTCCTGCACCTCCTGCCGCAGGGCCTGCATCGTGAGCACCGGGGTGGACAGGCCCACGCGCGGCGTGCTCCTGACCACCTGCATGGCATCCATCCACCGCTTGTGCGCCTGGTCCAGGCGCCCGTTGGCCAGCACGATGGCCTGGGCCACTTCGGCCTTGCGTTGCGCCTTCTGGTAGCCACCCCAGGCAAAGGCCGCCACCAGCAACACGGCCAAGCCTCCCATGAAGGCCAGCGTGGACACGCCCCTTGATCTTTTTGCCTTGCCCATTCCCATCCCTCTCATTGGCGGCAGCTCGAAGCGGCTGCGCACCTTGTTGGAACAGCAGCATACGGCAGCCAGCGGTGGGCTGGCGGGCTTCGTTCATCCCCCAAAGGGGTCATCATCGCGCCGGACATGGGGTACCTGGCCCCTGCAACGCGGGGATTTGCGCCACTGTAGCCCACCTGCCGCAGGTTTGCCGAGGTCGTGCCGCCACGGATGGGTAGAGATTTCCAGGATTTGCAAGGATCATGCAGGGGACTTTCTGCCACCCAATACCTACTCAGGTCCCAGGACTGCAAGACGGAGATGAACATCAACTCCGCACTGGTCAAACAGCTCCGATCCAGAAAATCCTGGTCGCAGGAAGACTGGCGATGGCGTCAGGACTGAACCTGCGCACGGTGCAGCGCATCGAGAACGAGGCAACGGCCTCGCTGCAATCGAAGAAGGCGCTGGCCGCGGCCTTTGCGGTGAGCGTCGAGGACCTCGAACGCGTGGAGCCTCCCACCATGCCCCAGCACGAATACAAGACCCTCGACATCGAATGGAAGCAAGGCTTTCTCACAGGCATGAAGGCCGCCCCGCTGTCCGACTTCAAGACCATCCTCAACCGGGAAGGGCAGGAAGGCTGGCGCCTGGTCCAGATCCTGTCGCCCGGTCTGCAGATGTCGGCCAGGACGGCGCAGACGGTGGTGGCGGTCCTCGAGCGGCCGCTGGTGGACGGACTGACACGCCCGCGCAGGACAAGACGCGCTGGCCGGCCCCTTCTCACATCCTGGGCGGCTTGCCCACGGGGTCTCCGGCCTCGTCCTCGATCTCGCCCGCATAGGGCCCGGGAGGCGGTGGCACGGCACCGGCGGGCTGCGGCGCGCTACCGGGTGGCACGGGCAGGTCGTCCGGCACCTGGTGCAGCGGGTGGTCCTTGGAATCGATGGCCATGGTGTTCAACCCCTGCGCAAAAAAGCCGCTCACCCCCGCTGCAGGAGGGGTCCACGCAGCATCCACCATGGAAGCCGCCGTCTCCCACGTGAGCCCGAGTGCCCGGCACTGCAGGTCCAGCTCGTCGGTGGCGACATCGAATTCCTGCCCATCGCACCGCAACGTAGCCACCAGCCGGTCGACCTCGCGCAACAGCACCTCGTAGCCGCGGCCTTCCTGGTCCGTCCAGCTGAAAAGCACGGCCTCCGCATCCGCCTCCACCGAGGTCGACGCAAGGTGCTCCATGGCAGGGTCGCGCTTGAACTGGCAGGTGGCAAGGTGGATGGGCATCATGGTGGCGGGCGCTGGTAAGAATGCCCCCACAGAGTGCGCCGCCTGAAGCGGTGCAGATGTAGGAATACGGCGCGAGGTGCGCGCGATGGTTACACCAAGCCGCGGCAACGCCTAGAGCGCGCGGCATGGCAGCAGGCGCACAAAGGAAAAAGCCCTGATACCTTGCGATATCAGGGCTTACCTGTTGGTGCGGCTGGCAGGAATTGAACCCACGACCCCTTGGTTCGTAGCCAAGTACTCTATCCAACTGAGCTACAGCCGCTAAGCTTCAGATTATAGCATGGATTTTTCAACATTTCAAAAAATCGCTGCTTGCTGTGTTTGCCACCGGAAGAATCTGAAGGCATTCACAGAACTCGTCTGCTGCTCGTATTGTAGTGCACCCGCCAGGGGCCTCCAGGCAAAAACGCCAAATTTATTGAGGGAGGCGGCAACCCGACCGGGCTCCTGCATTGCGTTCGCCAGCCGCCGCACCATGGAAAAAGGCCCCGAAGGGCCTTCATTGCCGGATCGGGCGAGCGGCGCGCACCGCCTCCCCTCATGCAGCCGCCCTTACTGCGGCCAGACCTTGCCCTTGCTCACGAAGGCGCCGGTGCTGGTCTTGTAGCCGAAATAGATCTCGACGTTGAAGGCACGCAGATCAGTGTCCGTCAGGTCCATCGACGGGCTGAACTTCAGGCTGGCGGCGTTCGTGCCCAGGCTCGAATAAGCCACGGTTTCAGGGAAGGGCAACACCAGCTGGGCCCATCCATCGACCTTGCGGAAGAACCAGACATCCGTCGTGTAGAACAGACCGTTGGCGGGAATGCGCGCGGCAACCCAGGTGCTGATCTGTGGATTGGCAGCGACCTCAGCGGCGGACTGCGTCATCGTGATGTCCAGCTTCAAGGGTGCGCCGGGTGTGGAGACCACGGCGGTGGAAACCGTCGTACCCGTGACTGGTGGCGGATTGGTCGTGCCGCCGCCAGGAGGATTGGTGGTGCCGCCGCCAGGGCTTGCGGTGTCCACAGGGTCCGGGAAGACACTGGTGGTCCAGCTGATGGCGTTGTAGCCGGCAGCGTACTTGGGCATGTCCACGTCGATGGCGCCTTGGTAGTCGAAAAGCGCTGAGCCGCTCAGCTGGCGCACGTAGAGCCATTGGCCCTGGTTGGTGCTGCCGCGGTTGGCGTCGAGCTGGCCGCCCACAAAGCGCAGGGTGCCGCCACCGTCGTGCACGACGAAATGGTCGACGTCCTGGGTCACCAGGCGCGCAAACGAGGTATCGATGCGCTCGCCGGTCTGTGCGGCCTGGTATTCGCTGCCACTCAGGGCGGCGACACGGCTCGGCTCCTTGCCGTAACGCAGCACGAAGGCCGACTGGGTGCCCTGGGCCGCATAGCCCGAGAACAGGAACGAGCGTGCACCGGCAGGAATGAAGATCTTGAATTCCTGGTTCTGCATCTGGAAGCCAGTGAACTCAGGCAAGGAGAGGGAACCACCGCCAGGGAATGCGCAGCCGCCAGTGCCGAAGCCAATCGCGCAGCCCGTCACGCCGGTAGGTGCGTACTGCTCCTTGAAGCCCACCTTGGTGTCGAAGGAGTAGTTGAAACTGCCGGCCGGCGGAGGCAGCGCAATCTTGTGCGCCGACTGGTGCAACGAAACGAAATTTGCAGCCTGGGCAAACGTGGTCACTGCAGCTAAAAACAAAACAATTAGATACCGCATCGAATGGACTCCAAAAATAAAAATGGCCGAGCAGTGTCGGCAGGCTTCCTCCAGCAAAGCCCACCACCCCTTGGGTGAAACCACCCCGCGTACCGGGCACAGGCACCCTGCGCTGTCACACCCCGATTGCCGCAGGGCTTGCAAGAAGCGTGACATTGCATGTCTTCAAATGGTATCGATGGCGCGATGTCAATGCAGTGACGCTGCGCACAAGTTACATGCTGACACCCGGTCGCGGCAACCGCCTACAGACGACACGTAGTTTGACAGCGTAGTCCATGAAAAGGGTCAAGACCGACTTCAAATGAAGGGCATCCAGGCGCACGGGGGCCTGGTCGGGCCGTGGTCCAAGGCATGCGAGGTGAAGGCACACCGCTTCGCACGTTGCGACGCAATGTGTGCGCCTATCGATGCGAGAACCTCAAAGCCATAGGCTATGGCCTTGGACCCCTGGTCGCCTTTGCGGATTTGCTACAAAAACAAGAGCAAATCATTCAGGCTGTATATGGTAGGGCGTGAGGGACTTGAACCCGCGACCAAAGGATTATGAGTCCTCTGCTCTAACCAACTGAGCTAACGCCCCGTGTACCTGACCGAAGATGGGGCACGCGGTATTGTAGGGTGTATCCAGGTGCTCAGCGCCGGTGGCTGAGGGCGTTGGACACCAGCTTGGAGGTGATGTCCACGATCTGGATCATGCGGTCGTACGGCATGCGCGTGGGGCCGATCACGCCCAGCGTGCCCACCACCTTGCCGTCCACTTCGTAAGGGGAGCTCACGATGGACAGTTCCTCGAAGGGCACGACCTGGCTTTCCCCACCGATGTAGATGCGCACGCCCTCGGCCTGGCTGGAAAAATCCATGAGACGCAGGATCTGCGTTTTCTGCTCGAACAGATCGAAGGCACGGCGCAGATTGCCCATGTCGCTGGAGAAATCGCTCACCGACAGCAGGTTGCGCTCACCGGAGATCACCACCTCGTCCTGCGCCTCGCCCTCCGAGCCGACGTTGACGGCGGCCTGCATGAGCGTGCCGATCTCGCCGCGCAGCGCGTCGACCTCGGACTTGAGGCGCTCGCGCACCTGCTCCATCGCCAGGCCGGCGTAGTTGGCGTTGAGGAAATTGGCCGCTTCGATCAGCTGCGACTGCGAGTGGTCGATGTCCGTGAAGATCACGCGGTTCTGCACATCGCCCTCGGGCGAGACGATGATCACCAGGAAGCGCCGCTCCGACAGCCTGAGGAATTCGATGTGCCGGAACACCGAGGTGCGCCGTGGCGCCATCACCACACCCACGAACTGCGACAGGTTGGACAGCAGGTTGGCGGCGTTGGCGATCACCTTCTGTGGCTGCTCGGGCGCCAGCGGGGGTGAAATCAAAGGGTCACGCTGCACGGTCAACATGGTGTCAACGAACAGCCGGTAGCCTCTGGCCGTGGGAATGCGCCCTGCTGACGTATGCGGGCTGGCGATCAAGCCCAGCTCTTCCAGGTCGGCCATCACGTTGCGGATGGTGGCCGGCGACAGGTCCATGCCGGAGGCGCGCGAGAGCGTGCGCGAGCCGACGGGCTGGCCATCGGCTATGTAGCGTTCTACGAGCGCTTTGAGCAGCAACTTGGCGCGGTCATCGAGCATGCGGTCGATTTTAATGAGGGAAGTGGGTGTTTCCCTGTCGGGATTCGTCTATCGTTGCGCGGGGAAGCCCGCATGGCATGCACTAGCATTAAACACCCGGCCCGCCCCGGCAGTCCGTGCGACTCCCCAGATAGCCTTGCCGAATGCAAGGCCCCGCCCCGTCTCCGTGTTCCAGCAACAATGATGTAATTTCGCGATGACCTCCAATTTCCGCCACGTAGCGCTCATCGGCAAGTACCAGCAGGCCTCGGCCTCGGGCACCTCGGCCATGACCGAAAGTTCGCGCCAGGCCCTGCAGGACATCGCCCAGTTCCTCACGGCCCAGGGCTGCGCCGTGGCCCTGGAGGCCGAGACGGCGGCCAATACCGGGCTGTCCGACTACCCCGCGATGGACGTGGACACCATCGGCGCCCGCTGCGATCTGGGTCTGGTGGTGGGCGGCGACGGCACCATGCTGGGCATCGGCCGGCAACTGGCGCGCCACAAGACACCGCTGATCGGCATCAACCAGGGGCGCCTGGGCTTCATCACCGACATTCCCTTCGACACCTACCAGACCACCCTGCCCCCCATGTTGCAGGGCGAGTACGAGGAAGACCTGCGCCCGCTGATGCACGCCCGCGTGGTGCGCGACGGCCAGGTGGTCTTCGAGGCGCTGGCCATGAATGACGTGGTGGTGAACCGGGGCGCCACATCGGGCATGGTGGAGCTGAAGGTGGAAGTGGGCGGCCGCTTCGTATCCAACCAGCGCGCAGATGGCCTGATCATCGCCTCGCCCACGGGCTCCACGGCGTATTCGCTGTCGGCCGGCGGGCCCATGCTGCACCCCTCCATCCCGGGCTGGGTGCTCGTGCCCATCGCGCCGCACACCCTGTCCAACCGGCCCATCGTGCTCTCGGACGCCACCGAGATCGCCGTCGAGGTGGTCAGCGGGCGCGACGTGAGCGCCAATTTCGACATGCAGTCGCTGGCCTCGCTGCTGCATGGCGACCGCATCCTGGTGCAGCGCTCGGAGCACTGCGTGCGCTTTCTGCACCCGCTGGGCTGGAACTACTTTGCCACCCTGCGCAAGAAGCTGCGCTGGAATGAAGGGGGCTCCTGACCATGGCCCTGAGGCGCATCACGCTGCGTGATTTCGTCATCGTCCAGTCGCTGGAGCTGGACCTGCAAGGCGGCTTCACCGTGCTGACCGGCGAGACCGGGGCCGGCAAGTCCATCCTCATCGACGCCGTGCAGCTGGTGCTCGGCGCCCGGGCCGATGCCGCCCTGGTGCGCGAAGGCTGCCCCCGCACCGATGTGTGCGCCGAGTTCGACACCCCGCCCGCCGCCAGGCCCTGGCTCGAGGAAGCCGGCCTGGACGGCGATGACCTTCTCCTGCTGCGCCGCACGGTGGACACCCAGGGCAAGAGCCGCGGCTGGATCAACGGCACCCCCGCCACCGCCACGCAGCTGCGCGCGCTGGGCGAGATGCTGCTGGACATCCACGGCCAGCACGCCTGGCAGAGCCTGACCCGGCCCGAGTCGGTGCGCGGCCTGCTCGATGCCTATGCAGGCACCAGCGACCGCCAGACCAGCGCCCGCTGGAACCAGTGGCGCCAGGACCAGAGGGCCCTCGCCCAGGCCCGCGACGCTCAGGCCACGCTGCAGCAGGAGCGCGAGCGCCTGCAGTGGCAGATTGCCGAGGTGGACAAGCTGGCGCCCGGCGACGACGAATGGAGCGAGCTGGACGCGCAGCACAAGCGCCTGTCGAACGCTTCGGCGCTGATGGACGCAGCCAACGCCGCACTGGCGGCACTGTCGGGCGGGGACGGCGATGGGGGCGACGGCGGCGCGCTGGACGGCCTCTCGCGCGCGCAGGACCTGCTGCAGGGTCACGAGCACCTCGAAGCCGAGTTCGCCAGCGCGGCCGACATCCTGAACTCCGCCCTGGCGCAGGCCGGCGACGTGGTGCACTCACTGCAGGCCTACCTGCGCCACAACGACCTGGACCCGGAGCGCCTGGCCGCGGTGGATGCGCGCCTGTCGCTGTGGATGACCCTGTCGCGCCGCTACAAGCGCAGTCCCACGGAGCTGCCCGCCCTGCTGCACGGCTGGAAGGCCGAGATGCAGCAGCTCGATGCCGCCGCCGACCTCGCAGCGCTGGAAAGGGCCGAGGCCGCCAGTGCCAAGGCCTACTTGGCAGCAGCGCGCGCGCTGTCGTTGGCGCGGGCCAAGGCGGCGCCCCGGCTGTCGGCCGCCATCACCCAGGCCATGCAAGGGCTGGGCATGGCGGGCGGCCAGTTCGAGGTGGCCCTGGGCAAGTTGGCCGAGCCTGCAGCCCACGGCACGGACGACGTGGCCTTCCTGGTGGCGGGCCACCCGGGCGCCAGTCCCCGGCCCATCGGCAAGGTGGCCTCCGGCGGCGAGCTGTCGCGCATCTCTCTGGCCATCTCGGTCACCACCAGCGCCCTGGGCGAGGCGCCCACGCTGATCTTCGACGAGGTGGATTCGGGCGTGGGCGGCACCGTGGCCGACACCGTGGGCCGGCTCATGCAGCAACTGGGGCGCGACCGCCAGGTACTCACCGTGACCCACCTGCCCAAGGTGGCCGCGCGCGCCGACCACCACCTGGTGGTCTCCAAGCGCAGCGGCGCCAAGGGCACGGCCAGCCAGGTCGTGGCCGTGCAGGGCCAGGGCCGCATCTCCGAAGTGGCCCGCATGCTGGGCGGCGACGACTCCAGCCAGGCCACCGTGGCCCACGCGCGCGAAATGCTCGACATCGCACCGCCATCCGCACCACCACCCGTGCCGCCCGCCCGCAGCCCCAAGCGGAAGAACACCAGGAAGGCCACCGATGGCGCTTGAGATCGTGCTGATCACCGGCATGTCCGGCTCGGGCAAGTCGGTGGCACTGCACGCCCTGGAGGATGCGGGCTACTACTGCGTGGACAACCTCCCGCCCGAGCTGCTGCCGGCCTTTGTGGCGCTGGAGCACCGCCACCACGGCAACCGCGTGGCCATTGCCATGGACGTGCGCAGCGCCACCTCCCTGCCCCTGGTGCCGCTGGAGCTGAGCCGCCTGCGCAAGCAGGGCGTGGTGGTGCACTCGCTGTTCCTGGATGCCACCATCGACACGCTGGTGCGGCGCTTTTCCGAAACCCGCCGACGCCACCCCTTGTCGCACGACGCGCTCTCGAAAGACGACCTGCAGCAGGGCCGGCGCGCATTGGTGCAGATCATCGAACTCGAGCGTGAACTGCTGGCCGACCTGCGCGAGGAGGCGCACGTCATCGACACCAGCGCCATCCGCGCCTCGCAATTGCAAAGTTACGTAAAGACGCTGATGGCAACGGCGCCAGGGCAATTGACCCTGGTGTTCCAGTCCTTCGCCTTCAAACGCGGCATACCGGTGGATGCGGACTATGTGTTCGACGTGCGCATGCTGCCCAACCCGCACTACGAGCCTGAGCTGCGCGACCTGACGGGGCTGGACGCGCCCGTGGCCGACTTCCTGCGCGCGCAGCCCGATGCCTCGCTGATGCAGGGCCACATCGAGGGCTTCCTGGCGCACTGGCTGGAGATGCTGGATCGCAACCACCGCAGCTACGTGACGGTGGCCATCGGCTGCACAGGGGGCCAGCACCGCTCGGTGTACCTGGTGGAACGGCTGGCCGAGGCCTTCGGCAAGCGCTGGACGACGCTGCGGCGCCACCGCGAACTCGACGGGCGCTGACCGGACACTGGCCGGGCGCCTAGCGCCTTACAGCAGACCGCCGAAGAGATTGCCCAGCAGCTTGCGGATGGGCGCGGGCAGCCCCATCCCCTCCCACTCGCTTGCGCTGAACCAGCCCCTGTCCCCAGCCGCCTCGATTGCCATGGGCACCGTGAGCACCACCGGGTGCAGGTGCAGGTCGCGGTGCGTCAGCACGTGCATGAAGGTGCCCAGCTCTTCGGTCTGCCCTGGCACCGGGGCCCCCGGCAACCGGGCCAGGTGGTCGTGCAGATGCGCCTCGTCGGTGAACACGGGCAGGCAGAACAGCCCGGCCCAGATCCCCGAATCGGGCCGACGCTCGAGCCACACGCGGCCCTCGCCGTCGCGCATCACCAGCAGCCACCACGACTCGGCCCGGCGCTTGAGCTTGCGCGTGCGCACCGGGTAGCGCTCGGCATCACCGGCCTGGCCGGCCACACAGATGTCCCTCAGCGGGCAGGGCGGGCAGTCGGGCGTGCGCGGGCTGCACAGCGAGGCGCCCAGGTCCATCAGGCCCTGGGTGTAGCGCGGCATGGCGTTGTCGAGGTCGTCCACGGGCAGCAGCGCCTCGGCCTGGTCCCACAGCAGGCGCTCGTTCTTCGCCACGGCCAGGTCGGCGTCGAAGCCCAGCACCCGGGTGAGCACACGGCGCACGTTGGCATCGAGGATGGGCGTGCGCTCGGCAAAGCAGAACGAGGCGATGGCCCCGGCCGTGGAACGGCCAATGCCCGGCAGGGTGGCCAGCACCTCGGCCGTGCGCGGGAAGGCGCCGCCGTGCAGGGCCACCACGGCCTGGGCGCAGGCGTGCAGGTTGCGCGCACGGCTGTAGTAGCCCAGGCCGCTCCACTGGCCCATGACCTCGTCCTGCGGGGCGCGGGCCAGGGCCTGCACGTCGGGGAATTTTTCCAGGAAGCGCGCGTAGTAACCCAGCACCGTGCTCACCTGGGTCTGCTGCAGCATGATCTCGGACAGCCATACCCGGTACGGGTCGCGCGTGTTCTGCCAGGGCAGGTGGTTGCGCCCGGCCGAGGCCTGCCAGCGCACCACGCGCGTGGCCACCTCCCCCACCCGCGCGTCCATCAAAGCGGCAAGGCCACGTCCACGGGGGACTCTTCGGTGGCATCCTGTCCAGCGTCCGGCGGCGCGATCAGCTGCGAGGTCAACTCCTGCAGGCGGTGCTCCAGCTGGATGAGCTCACCCTCGCCCTGCTCGATTTCAGCGATACGCTCCACCAGCCCGCTGGCGGCCTGCTGGATGCGGTCCACCGCCTCCATGCGCCGCGCAAAGCTGCGGCGGCGTTCGCGCAATTGCGCATCGAGCTGCGCCGTCGCGGACTTGCTCCACAGCTCCAGGTCGTTGGCGGCGGATTCATACACGGTGCGCAGGCGCATGGCCAGGGCGCGCACCAGGCGCTCCGAGAACTCGGGCTGGGCCAACTTGAGCGAATTGCCCAGGCCCAGGTACTGCAGATGGCTCTGCTCGATCTGCGACAGGTCGTGCGAGAAATGCTCCAGCTGCGGGGGTGGAGGCACCTGCAGCGAGAAGCCGAACTCGGCGTTGAGCTGGCGGAAGGTGCCGCCCAGCATGGCCTGGATCTCGGTGCCCGAGGCCTGGGCCTTGTCCAGGGTGCCGCGCAGCTTGTCGAAGGTCTGCATGTAGATCTTCTTCACGCCGAGCTTCAGGCCCTTTTGCTGCAGCAGCTGAGCCAGCTCCGCCAGTTCCACCTTGAGCGCCTTGGAGCCCAATTGCTGGAACACGTCACGCAGCAGCTTGAGGTGCACGGCGCGCACGGCCTGGATCTTCGAGGCGGAGAGGTCGAACTCGTGCTGCTCCTGCTCGATGCGCTGGCGCATGGATTCGATCACCGAGGCGTTCTTGCCGCGCAGGCTGCGCAGTTCGGCCATCTGGTCGTCCAGGTCGCGGCGGCGGATGTTGATGACGCGCCCCGTCTCGGCGCGCAGGCCGGCCACGCCCGTGGCCACGGCCGCGCGCAGGATGGCCTGGCGCTGGCCCATGATGCCCTTGGCCAGCACTTCCTCGAGCACGGGCAGGCCGCTGGTCTCCAGCAGCAGGTCATCGGCGGTGATCTTGGCAACCAGGCCCTTCTGGGCCGACACGGGAACCACCTTGTCCACCGCGACGCCCAGCATCTCGGCGGCGGTGCTGCGCTGACGGTCCATCTGCGCCTGGATCTGCTCGGCGGAATTGAGCGTGTCCCACAGCGTATCGATCTTGTTGAGCACGACCAGGCGGGCGTCCATGCTCTCGGCCGAGGTGGCCAGGTGCTCGCGCCAGATGGACAGGTCCGAGCGGGTCACCCCGGTATCGGCACTCAGGATGAACACCACGGCATGGGCCTGGGGAATCAGGTTCACCGTGAGCTCGGGCTCAGCCCCCACGGCGTTCAGGCCAGGGGTGTCCAGGATCACCAGCCCCTGCTTGAGCAGCGGGTGGGGAATGTTGATGATGGCGTGGCGCCACATGGGCACCTCGACCAGGCCGTTGGCGTCGGGAATCGGGTTCTCGTCCACCAGGTCGTCGTGCCAGAAACCCAGGGCACGCGCGTTGTCCAGGCTCACCCGGCGCACCTCGGCCACCTTTTCGAGGGCCTTGGCGATCTGGTCGGGATCGTTCACGTCGAGCGGGAGCTCGTTCCAGCGGTCGGGCCGCATGCGCCATTCGGCCAGGCCATGCATCTGCAGGCGGGTCTCGATGGGCAGGAGGCGCAGGCTAGGGGCGAACTCGGCGTCATAGCCCAGTTCGGTCGGGCACATGGTGGTGCGCCCCGCGCTGGCGGGCATGATGCGCCGGCCGTAGTCGGCAAAGAAGATGGCGTTGATCAGCTCGGATTTGCCGCGCGAAAACTCGGCAACGAACGCGACCATCACCTTGTCGGTGCGGACCTGGCTTTCCAGGCGCTGCAGTCGCTCCTGGACGGAGGCGTCCATCAGTTCGTGCGAAGACATCCACTCGGCCAGCTGCTTGAGCTGCTGAGCGAACGCACGTCTCCACGCGCCATGCTGGTCAAACTGCTCGTTGAATGAAGGTCCCACTTTGCTCCCGGCGTTCGATAACGACTGTTTCTGAACTGAACAAAATATAGCATCGACTGCGCGCCAGCCATAGCTGTGGATGGTGCTTATGCACCACCCAGGTCCGCGCAAGCCATTTTTGTCACAGTGCGGCGCGATGCAGCCACCGCATCGGCGTGCTCTCAGGCCCTCTGGCAGCGCGGGCAGAAGTAGCTGCTGCGCTGGCCCTGGCGCAGGGCCTTGATGGGCGTACCGCAGACCTTGCAGGGCGCTCCCTCACGCCCATACACATTGGCATGGGCCTGGTAACTGCCATAAGCACCATCGGCATTGGAAAAATCCCTGAGCGTGCTGCCCCCGAGTTCCACCGCGCGCTCCAGCACCTGCCGTATGGCGGCGTGCAGCCGCCCCATTCTGGCGGGTCCGATGCGTGCCGATGGCGTCTGGGGCCGAATACCCGACAGAAACAGTACCTCCGATGCATAGATGTTACCGACCCCCACCACGACCTTGCCCCCAAGCAGCACCTGCTTGATGGGGGTACGACTGGCCTTGATGCCACGGCTGAAGGCCTCCAGGGTGAAATCGTCGGACAGGGGCTCCATGCCCAGGGCGCCCAGCAGCTTTTGCGCCACCGGGTCGGCCTCGTCCGTGGCATGCACCACCGCGCCGAAGCGCCGGGGGTCGTGCAGGCGCAGGGTGCCCTGGGTGGTGACCAGGTCGAAATGGTCGTGCGGCCCCGGCGGCGGCAGGCCGAGCGCAAAGCGCAGGCTGCCGGACATGCCCAGGTGCACCAGCAGGATGCCCTGGTCCAGGTCGACCAGCAGGTACTTGCCCCGGCGCCGCACGCCAGAGACCTGCTGCCCCACCAGGGTATTGCCGCCACTCCCCAGCGGCCAGCGCAGCGGCTTGCCCACCCGCATGGCCGTCACCCGGGCGCCCGCGATGGCCTGCGCAAAACTGCGGCGCGTTACTTCCACTTCGGGCAACTCAGGCATCCAAAGCCCTCACAAACAGGTTGTCATGCATGGATTATTATGGGTCGATGGTGCCTTCAAACTACTTTCGGTCTGCCGTATTGACAGTTGCTCTTGCAGCAATGACCACGGCGGGCTTCGCCCAGCAACCCGGCGGTGCTGCGCCCCAGCCCCCCGGGCCGGCACCCGAGGATGCTCCCAGCAGCAACCCTGCACTGGATGCGGAGCTGTTCTATGAAATCCTCATGGGCGAGATCAACGCCCGCACCGGCGAGGCGGGCACGGGCTATGCGCTCATGCTGGAGGCCGCGCGGCGCACCAACAACCCCCAGCTCTACCAGCGTGCCGCCGACATGGCCCTGCAGGCCCGCGCCGGCGACCACGCACTGGTGGCGGCCAGGGCCTGGCGCGAGGCCCAGCCGGACTCGCGCGAGGCCAACCGCTATGTGCTGCAGATCCTGATCGCACTGAACCGCATCGGCGAGACCCCGGAGCTGCTGCGCCAGGAACTGGCCCAGGCCCCGGTCCAGGCCAAGCCCACCATTCTGGGCATCGTGCCCCAGATGTTCGCCCGCGCCAGCGACAAGCCCCTGGCCGCCAAGGTGGTCGAACAGGCCCTGGCCGACGAACTGGCCAAACCGGCCAACGCGGCCGCCGCGCACATTGCCATCGGTCGCGTGCGCCTGGCAGCAGGGGACAAGACCGGCGCGCTGGCCAGTGCCCGCGCAGCCCAGGATCTTGACCCTGCCAGCGAAGGCCCCGCCCGCCTGGGCATGGAGCTGCAGGAGGAGAGCGTGCCCGAAGGGGAAGCACTGGTGACGCGCTATTTCGCCAGCCAGCGGCAGGCCACGCCCGAGATGCAGATGGCCTACTCCCGTGTGCTGCTCGGCCAGCAGAAGTATGCCGAAGCCAAGGTCCAGCTTGAAGCCGTGACCAGCGCCAAGCCGGACCTGCCCGAGCCCTGGCTCATCCTGGCCACGCTGCAGTTGCAGGACAACCGGCTGGACCTGTCCGAAACCTCGCTCAAGCGCTTTCTGACGCTGATCGACGGGCCGGGCATCAACCAGGACGCACGCCAGCGCAGCCTGAACCAGGCCTACCTGCTGTACGCACAGATTGCCGAAAAGAAGGGCGACTTCGCCGCGGCCGAAGGCTGGCTGGCCCGCATCGAAAATTCGAGCGAACTGTTCAGCGCGCAGAGCCGGCGCGCCTCGCTGCTGGCCAAGCAGGGCAAGATTGCCCAGGCGCGCGCGCTGCTGCGCGCCCTGCCCGGCGTGACCGAGGACGACAAGCGCATGCGGCTGCTGGCCGAAGTGCAACTGCTGCGCGACCAGCGCCTGTTCAAGGAAGCCTATGAGGTGCAGACCGAACTCGTGGCCCTGGCGCCGGAAGACGGTGAGCTGCTCTATGACCAGGCCATGCTGGCCGAGAAGGTCGGCCGCTTCGACACCATGGAAAAGCTGCTGCGCCAGATCATCGCGCGCCAGCCCGACTACCACCACGCCTACAACGCGCTGGGCTATTCGCTGGCCGAACGCGGCCAGCGCCTGCCCGAAGCCCGGCAACTGATCGCCAAGGCCCTGGAGCTGGCCCCTGGCGACCCGTTCATCACCGACAGCCTGGGCTGGGTGGAGTTCCGCATGGGCAACAAGGCCAAGGCCCGCGACCTGCTCGAAACCGCCTTCAAGTCCCGCCCCGATGCCGAGATCGCCGCCCACCTGGGCGAAGTGGTCTGGAGCATGGGCGAGCGCGACAAGGCCCTGGGCATCTGGCGTGAGGGCCTGCGCCTGAACCCCGAGAACGACAGCCTCAAGGACACCTTGAAGCGCCTGGGGGCCAAGCCCTGATGCGCTTTCCTGCCGGCAGTGGCCACCCCGTCGTGCTGCGCCAATGGATGGCCTGGCTGGCGCTGGCCTGCACGCTGTGGCTCACAGGCTGCGCCCAGCCGCCCCGGGCCGCAACCAACGTCCCCGGCGCATCCGACTCCTGGTCGGGCCGCCTGTCGCTGCAGGTGGAAGGCCAGGCATCGCAATCGTTCTCCGCGCTGTTCGACCTGCAGGGCAACCCCGACAAGGGCGAGCTGGTGCTGACCAGCCCGCTGGGCAACACCCTGGCGCGCCTGCAATGGGAAGGCGGCCGGGCCCAGCTCATGACCGGGCAGCAAAAGCGCGAATCGACCTCGCTGGACGAATTGCTGCGCGAGGCCACCGGCACCGCCATCCCGGTGGCCGCCATCTTCGAGTGGCTCCATGGCAACCAGGCCACGGCCACCGGCTGGCAGGCCGACCTGTCGGGCAGCGCCGAAGGCCGGCTGGTGGCGCGCCGCCACGACCCCGCCCCCGAGGCCACACTGCGCATCGCATTCAGCCGCTGAGCAGCGGCTCCCGCCCTCTCCTTTTGTTCCCATGCAAGCCCTGTACGACGTACCGGCCCCGGCCAAGCTCAACCTTTTCCTGCACATCACCGGCCGGCGCACCGATGGCTACCACCTGCTGCAGTCGGTGTTCATGCTCATCGACTGGTGCGACACGCTGCACTTCGAGCGCCGTGCGGGTAGCGCCCTGAGCCGCGAAGACCTGGGCCCTGCCTTGCCCGGGATGGACCTGGTGCTGCGCGCAGCGCACGCACTGCAGGCGGCCACGGGCTGCACCGAGGGCGCGCACATCGGCATCATGAAACGCATCCCTGCGCAGGCGGGAATGGGCGGGGGCTCGTCCGATGCGGCCAGCACACTGCTGGCGCTCAACCGCCTGTGGGGCCTGAACCTGTCGCGCCAGGCGCTGCAGAAGATCGGCCTGGCCCTCGGTGCGGATGTTCCGTTTTTTTTATGCGGCGCGAACGCTTTTGTCGAAGGAATTGGTGAGACAATCACGCCGCTTGAGAGTGCACAGCAACTTCCGCAAGCGCGCTTCGCGGTCGTCAAGCCCGCAGCAGGTCTGGAGACAAAAGCAATTTTTTCTTCGCCGAGTTTGAAACGCGATTCTGGCTGTGCTACAATCTTAGGCTTTGCTGCAACACACTTTGACTTCGGTCGAAATGATCTGCAGCCAGTTGCCGAGGCACTGTGCCCCGACGTCACGCAAGCCCTTTTGTGGCTTGAACAGCGCGGGATGCGACCCAGGATGACAGGCTCAGGAAGTGCTGTGTTTGCACAAATGCCACATGCGATGGATCTTCAAGGCGCCCCCGGCGGCTGGCAGGTCAGAGCATGTGACAATCTGATGGTTCATCCTCTGGCAGGGTGGGCATCGGATGAGAATTTCGGTTAGCTGCTTTCGGCAGTTGACCCGTGTAGGGGAGTCGCCAAGCTGGTTAAGGCACCGGATTTTGATTCCGGCATGCGAAGGTTCGAATCCTTCTTCCCCTGCCAAATATCTACTCGCGTAGTACGGGCTTTTTTTTCAGACCGCTGGGACGCTCATGCAAGGCAATCAACCCGACTTCATGGTATTCACCGGCAATGCCAACCCTGGCATGGCAGCTGAAATTGCCCAACACCTCGGGACCACCCTCGGCGCAGCCGACGTGGGCCGCTTCTCCGATGGTGAAGTCACCGTCGAGATCAAGCAGAACGTCCGTGCGCGCGATGTGTTCGTGGTGCAGTCGACCTGCGCCCCGACCAACGAAAACCTGATGGAACTGCTGATCATGGTCGATGCGCTCAAGCGT
>JAZKEE010000074.1:0-53983 GCA_040387235.1 Pseudomonadota bacterium | reverse complement strand
CGACCCCTTGCACCCCATGCAAGTGCGCTACCAGGCTGCGCTACACGCCGACAAGACTTAGATTATATGCACAATTTCAGGTCAGTTTGGGGAAAGCAGTGCTCTGATCTCAAATAATTCCTGGCGCACCGCATTCGAGTCAAAGGCGAAGGCCGCAGAGGTGCCGATGCCCATGCCATGCGCCTCGTCGATGAGCATGCTGGGCAGCTCGCTGTCCGGGCCATCGGCCTGCGCCGCATCGCTGCGCGCAGGCAGTGCCAGCTCCTGGAGCCGGTTGCGGGCGCCGCTGATGGTGAAGCCCTGGTCGTACAGCAGGTCGCGGATGCGGCGGATCATGAGCACCTCGTGGTGCTGGTAGTAGCGGCGGTTGCCGCGCCGCTTCATGGGGCGCAGCTGGGTGAACTCCTGCTCCCAGTAGCGCAGCACGTGGGGCTTCACGCCGCACAGCTCCGCCACTTCACCGATGGTGAAGTAGCGCTTGGCAGGAATGGCGGGAAGCACAGTGCCCATGGGGTTCAGGATTCAATCGGGAAAGCCTGCAAGGGTACTGCAGGCCGGGCAGAACTGCCAGCCCACCCCCGAAATTCAGTGCGCAAACTGGCAAAAATTCACAATCCTGCAGCCGCCTGTATCTGCTCCTTGAGCTTGCTGCTGGCATGGAAGGTCACCACGCGCCGCGCCTGGATCGGAATCGCCTCGCCCGTGCGCGGGTTGCGCCCGGGGCGCGGCGCCTTGGTGCGGATCTGGAAGTTGCCAAAGCCCGAGAGCTTCACATCCTTGCCTTCCACCAGGCTCTGCGAGACGAGGTCGAAGAACGCGTCGATCATGTCCTTGGACTCGCGCTTGTTCAGCCCGATCTGGTCAAACAACAGATCGGCCAACTGCGCCTTGGTGAGCGCAGGGGTCTCCAGGCTTTCCACTGCAAATTCGATCACGGCATCCCTCCCCGTCAGCATCGTCATGTTGTTGTCTCCGCTATTGTCGCCGTGATCGTCAACCGCGCAGCCGCGCGCCCACGCGTTGTGTGAGCTGCGTCACAGCCGCCTGCACGGCGGCTTCGATCTCGGCCTCGGTCAGCGTGGCCTCGTCGCTGCCCAGGGTCAGGCGCACGGACACGCTCTTCTCGCCGGGGGCCAGGCCGCCGGCAGGGGTCTCTTCGCCGGCCTTGAGCGGCTTGGGGCGGTAAATATCGAACACCACGGCAGAGCGCAGCATGCCACCGGGCACGGCGGCCTGCACGGCTGCAACCACTTCGGCATGCGTCACGCGCTCAGCCACCACCGGGGCCAGGTCGCGCTCGACCGCCTGGTGCTTGGCGACCGACCTGAACTGCGGCACCACGCGCTGCAGCACGGCGTCGAGCTCCAGCTCGAACATCACGGGCGCCAGCGGCAGCTCCCACGACTGGCGCCACTGCGGGTGCAGCTCGCCCACGAAGCCGATGGGCTTGCCCTGCACCAGCACGCGGGCGCAGCGGCCAGGGTGCATGGCCGGGTGCTCGCCGGGTTCGAAGGTGGCCTGCAGCGGAGCCAGCAGGGCCTCCACATCGCCCTTCACGTCGAAGAAGTCGATGCCCTGCTCCTTGCGGCCCCATTGCAGCATGTCGTTCGCGCCATAGGCGACACCGGACACGCGCATGGGCTGGTGAAAGCCCTCCACCGTGGTGTCGGTGTTGCGCACGCCGGCATCGCGCAGGAACACGCGGCCCAGTTCGAACACGCGCACCCGCTCGGCGCGGCGGTCCAGGTTGAACTTGAGCACCTGCAGCAGCGAACCGAGCAGGCTCGAGCGCATCACGCTCATCTGGCTGGCGATGGGGTTGAGCAGCTTGATGGGCTGGGCGTTGCCGGCCAGCTCCTGCTCCCAGCGCTCTTCCACGAAGCTGAAGTTGATGGTTTCCTGGTAGCCCAGGCCGGCCAGCGTACGGCGCACGGCGAACGGGCTGCGCGTGGCCTCGGCTGGCAGCTTGGGGGTGATGGGGGCCAGCGGCGCCGTGGTGGGCAGGTTGTTGTAGCCCACCATGCGCGCGACCTCTTCGATCAGGTCTTCCTCGATGGTGATGTCGAAGCGGTAGGCTGGCGGGACCACGGTGACGGTGCCCTCACCTTCCGTGAACGGCAGGCCCAGGCGCTTGAACACGTCGGCGCACTGCGCCTGCGTGACCGGCATGCCGATGACCTTGGCAGCACGCGCCACGCGCAGCGTGACGGGCGCGGGAACAGGCACGTTCACGCGCTGGTCGTCCATCGGGCCGCAGGCCGTTTCGGGCGTGCCGCAGATGTCGATCACCAGCTGCGTGATGCGCTCGATGTGCTCCACCGTCAGCTCCGGATCCACGCCACGCTCGAAGCGGTGGCCGGCATCGGTCGAGAAGTTGTAGCGGCGTGAACGGCCGGCGACGGCCTTGGGCCACCAGAAGGCGGCCTCGATGTAGATGTGCTTCGTGTCGTCCGAGACAGCGGTGGCATCGCCGCCCATGATGCCGGCGAGCGACTCGACCTGCTGCGCGTCGGCGATCACGCCGACCTTCTCGTCCACGGTGATGGTGTTGCCGTTGAGCAGCTTGAGCTGCTCGCCCGCCTTGCCCCAACGCACGTCCAGGCCGCCGTGGATCTTGTCCAGGTCGAAGATGTGCGAGGGGCGGCCCAGCTCGAACATCACGTAGTTGGAGATGTCCACCAGCGGCGACACGCTGCGCTGGCCGCAGCGGGCCAGGCGATCGAGCATCCACTGCGGCGTGGTGGCGCGCGTGTTCACGTTGCGCACCACACGGCCACTGAAGCGGCCGCACAGGTCGGGCGCGCTGATCTTCACAGCCAGCGTGTCGGGGACCGACGAGTTCACCGCCGGGAAGGCGGGCTGCCGGAGCGGCACGCCGGTCAGCGCCGAGACTTCGCGCGCAATGCCGAACACGCTCAGGCAGTGCGCCAGGTTGGGCGTGAGCTTGAGCGTGAACAGCGTGTCGTCCAGGTTCAGGTGCTCGCGGATGTCCTGGCCCACGGGCGCGCCTGCATCGAGCTCGAGCAAACCGCCATGGTCTTCCGAGAGCTTGAGTTCGCGCGCCGAGCACAGCATGCCCTGGCTTTCCACGCCGCGCAGCTTGCCCACCTTGATCAGGAAGGGCTTGCCATCGTCACCGGGCGGCAGCTCGGCACCCACCAGGGCGCAAGGCACCTTGATGCCGACGCGCGCATTGGGCGCACCGCAGACGATGTTGAGCAAGGCGCCCTGTCCCACGTCCACCTGGCACACGCGCAGGCGGTCGGCATCGGGGTGCTGCACGGCCTCCTTGATCTCGCCCACGACGATCTTCGCGAACGGTGGTGCCACGGGGCGCAGCTCTTCCACCTCCAGGCCGGCCATGGTCAGCGTCTCGGCCAGCTCGGCGGTCGAAAGGGGTGGGTTGCAGAACTCACGCAACCAGGATTCAGGGAATTGCATAGTCGAACTCTTGTACGGAAAGTGCCCTGCGCGGCCAGGATCGGAGCGCGCACCAGGACGAAAACGGCGGATGGCCCGGCCCTGCAGCCAGTGGCCAGCCCTTGCTTACTGGAACTGCGACAAAAAGCGGATGTCGCCGTCGAAGAACAGGCGCAGGTCGTTCACGCCATAGCGCAGCATGGTCAGGCGGTCAGGGCCCATGCCGAAGGCAAAGCCGATGTACTTTTCGGGGTCCAGGCCCATGTTGCGCACCACATTGGGGTGCACCTGGCCAGAGCCGGCCACTTCCAGCCAGCGACCGGCCAGCGGACCGGTCTGGAACTGGATGTCGATCTCGGCGCTGGGCTCCGTGAAGGGGAAGAAGCTCGGACGGAAGCGCAGCACCAGGTCGTCGCTTTCGAAGAACGTACGGCAGAAGGCCGTGAAGATCACCTTCAGGTCCTTGAAGCTCACGTTCTCGCCGATCCACAGGCCTTCGCACTGGTGGAACATGGGCGAGTGCGTGGCGTCGCTGTCCACGCGGTAGGTGCGGCCCGGCGCGATGACGCGGATCTCGGGCATGGACTGGCCGGCGTCCAGCGCGGCGCGGTGCTTCTTGACATGCTGCACCGCGTGGCGGATCTGCATGGGGCTGGTGTGCGTGCGCAGCAGGTTGGGCGCCTCGGGGGTGCCGCCTTCCACGTAGAAGGTGTCGTGCATGGAACGCGCGGGATGGTCTTCCGGCGTGTTCAGTGCGGTGAAGTTGAACCAGTCGGTCTCGATCTCGGGGCCCTGGGCCACGTCGAAACCCATGGAGCCGAAGATGCCCTCGATGCGCTCGAGCGTGAGCGACACGGGATGCAGGCCGCCCTGCCCGCGCTGGCGCCCTGGCAGGCTCACGTCCAGGGCCTCGGCCTTGAGCTGGACCTGCAGTTCCGCATCGGCCAGTGCCTGGCGGCGTGCGGTGAGTGCGGCCTCGATGGCCTGCTTGGCGACGTTGATGGCGGCGCCGCGGGACTTTTTCTCGTCCACCGACAGCTGCGCCATGCCCTTCATGAGCTCGGTCACGCGGCCCGACTTGCCCAGGAACTGCGCCTTGGCGTTTTCCAGATCAGCAGGGGTGGCGCTTTGGGCAAACAGTTGCGTCGCGCTCTCGACCAGGGAATCCAACTCGTTCATATCGACTCTTGAAAATGAACAAGGGCTAGTGCCTTCACAAGCCCTAGCCCTTGCTGTTATTGCGCAAACAGCCGTCCGGTGAGAGACGGCCGCCTGTCGTGAACTCAAGCAGCCAGCTTGGCCTTGACTTGATCCACGATGCTGCCGAAGGCAGCCTTGTCGTGCACTGCGAGGTCGGCCAGCATCTTGCGGTCGATCTCGATGGATGCCTTCTTCAGGCCGTTGGCGAACTGGCTGTAGGTCAGGCCCAGTTCACGGGCAGCGGCGTTGATACGGGCGATCCACAACTGGCGGAACACGCGCTTCTTGGTGCGGCGGTCACGGTAGGCATATTGCCCAGCCTTCATTACCGCCTGTTTGGCGATACGGAAGACGTTACCGCGGCGACCACGGAAGCCCTTTGCAAGGGCGAGAACTTTCTTGTGACGGGCACGGGCCGTTACACCACGTTTGACGCGAGGCATGTGAGTACTCCTTGTTCGTCGTTATTAAAGGCCAGCACCGGGCAGCATTTGTGCGATCGAGCCCATATTGGTCTCATGCACATTCACTGCACCACGCAGGTGGCGCTTGTTCTTGGTGGTCTTCTTGGTCAAGATGTGACGCTTGAAGGCTTGACCGCGCTTGACGGTGCCACCGGGACGAACGCGGAAACGTTTTTTCGCGCTGCTCTTGGTCTTCATTTTGGGCATGTGAATGCTCCTTTTCGTTGTGCTCGTGAGGCGTTTGCAGACCGATCCGCAAACTTGTTGGCCCCGAGCCACTTTTTCAGCTGGTTTTCACCGGCTGTGCGGCAGTGCTTGCGCACTGCCTATCGCCTGCCGTGTCCCTTGCGGGGCACGCCAGGCAAATCCCTGTCTCTTGCCTGTGCCGCCGGATCAGGCGGCACTGCCGGAAGGCGTACCTTCGGCAGCGGCCGACTTGGCTGCAGCGGGCTTCTTCTTGCCCGGAGCAATCATCATGATCATCTGGCGGCCTTCCAGCTTGGGAAACTGCTCGATGATGATGGAGTCGGCCAGCTCATCGCGAATGCGGTTGAGCAGCGCCAGACCCAGCTCCTGGTGGGTGATTTCACGGCCGCGAAAACGCAGCGTGATCTTGCACTTGTCACCATCGGCCAGGAAACGGCGGATGTTGCGCATCTTGATGTTGTAGTCGCCATCATCCGTGCCCGGACGGAATTTGACTTCCTTGATTTCGATCACCGTCTGCTTGGCCTTCGCCTCGGCAGCGCGCTTTTGCTCCTGGTACTTGAACTTGCCGTAGTCCATCAGGCGGCACACCGGCGGATTGGCCGTAGCGGCGATTTCCACCAGATCCACATCCAGCTCACCTGCCATGCGCAGGGCTTCCATGAGGCTGACCACGCCCAAAGGCTCATTCTCGGGCCCGGACAGACGGACTTCCGGGGCCATGATTTCACGGTTCAGGCGGTGCTTGCGCTCTTCACGGTGGCGACGATCACGAAATTCAGTAGCGATGGCTATCTTCCTTCAATCAAAATACTACAAAAAATGTAGCTACAACCGTACAGTTGGCAAGCGACAAAGCGCGTTTTGAATCAAACTCAGGCTTTGGTGGCGATGTCATTGGCGATCAACTCAGCGAACGCTTCGATGGACATCACTCCGAGGTCACGATTGCCTCGGCCGCGTACTGCAACGGCGCCTGCAGCCTTCTCCTTGTCGCCCGCGACGAGGATGTACGGCAGCTTTTGCAACGAATGCTCGCGTATTTTATACGTAATCTTCTCGTTGCGCAGATCCAGGGCCAACCTAAGGTCTTGATTCGGCAGTGCTTTTTGCAGCCGTTCAACAATTTCGCGACAGTAATCGGCCTGCGCATCGGTGATATTGAGCACCGAAACCTGCACCGGAGCCAGCCAGACGGGGAACGCGCCGGCATAGTGCTCGATGAGCATGCCGATGAAGCGCTCCATGCTGCCCACCGTGGCGCGGTGCAGCATCAGCGGGCGCTTGCGGCTGCCGTCCTCGGCCACGTACTCGGCGTCCAGGCGCTCGGGCAGGTTCGGGTCGATCTGCATCGTGCCGCACTGCCACTGGCGGCCCAGCGCGTCCTTGAGCGTGTACTCGATCTTGGGGCCGTAGAACGCGCCCTCGCCTTCGGCGATCTCGAACTCGCAGCCCGAATGGCGCAGGCCGTCCATCAGCGCCTTTTCGGCGCGGTCCCACGACTCATCGGTGCCGATGCGTGCCTCGGGGCGCGTGGCCACCTTGTAGATGATGTTCGTGAAGCCGAAGTCCTTGTAGACCTTCTGCACCAGCGCCGTGTAGTTGGCGCACTCCTCCAGCACCTGCTCTTCGGTGCAGAAGATGTGGCCGTCGTCCTGCGTGAAACCGCGCACGCGCATGATGCCGTGCAGGCCGCCCGTGGGCTCGTTGCGGTGGCAGGCACCGAACTCGCCGTAGCGCAGCGGCAGGTCGCGGTAGCTCTTGATGCCCTGCTTGTAGATCAGGATGTGGCCAGGGCAGTTCATCGGCTTGAGCGCGTACTCGCGCTTTTCCGACTCGGTCGTGAACATGTTCTCGTGGTACTTGTCCCAGTGGCCGGTCTTCTCCCACAACTGCTTGTCCAGGATCTGCGGGCCCTTGACCTCCTGGTAGCCGTTGTTGCGGTACACGCGGCGCATGTACTGCTCCACCTCCTGCCACAGCGCCCAGCCCTTGGGATGCCAGAACACGGTGCCGGGCGAGTGCTCGTCCATGTGGAACAGGTCGAGTTCGCGGCCGAGCTTGCGGTGGTCGCGCTTTTCGGCCTCTTCCAGCATGGTCAGGTACTGCTGCAGCTCGTCCTTCGTGGCCCAGGCCGTGCCATAGATGCGCTGCAGCATCTCGTTGCGGTGGTCGCCGCGCCAGTAGGCGCCGGCCACCTTCATGAGCTTGAAGAACTTGAGCTTGCCGGTGCTGGGCACGTGGGGGCCGCGGCACAGGTCTTCGAACGCGCCTTCGCGGTACAGGCTCACATCCTCGTTGCTGGGGATGCTGGCAATGATCTCGGCCTTGTAGTTCTCGCCCAGGCCCTTGAAATAGGCAACCGCCTCGTCGCGCGGCAGCACGCGGCGCTGCACGGGCTCGTCCTTGGCGGCCAGCTCGGCCATGCGCTTTTCGATGGCCACCAGGTCATCCGGCGTGAAGGGCCGCTTGTACGCGAAGTCGTAGAAGAAGCCGTTCTCGATCACCGGGCCGATGGTCACCTGCGCCTCGGGGAACAGGTCCTTGACGGCATAGGCCAGCAAGTGGGCCGTGGAGTGGCGAATGACGTCCAGGCCATCGGCGTCCTTGGCGGTCACGATGGCCAGCGGGCTGTCGGCCGTGATCTGGTAGCTGGTGTCCACCACCTTGTCGCCGATCTTGCCGGCCAGGGCCGCCTTGGCCAGGCCGGCGCCGATCGAGGCGGCCACTTCGGCGACCGTGACCGGGCCGGGGAACTCTCGCTGCGAACCGTCGGGGAGCGTGATGTGAATCATGATGGGTCTCTTGTCCGTGGATGGTGGGTATCGGGGGGCGATCACGGGGCACACGCCCTGCGCAATCGGAAAACAAAAAAGCGCGGAACCGGCCGCGCTTTTGATTGGGGAGAATGAATCTCGTGCAGGCGCGAACGGCCAGCCACTAGTGGCCGGTGGAGAACTCCGTTGTAGTTCGCGGTGTCATAACCAGATTGCCTTTCTCGCCCTTGTGGGAAATCAAACAGTTGATTGCGCCATTTTAACCATGTTCACAAGAGGGCGCACCGCCAGTCGCGTGCCGACAACATTCGCCACCGCACCCCGAAAGCAAAAAGCCACCCCGTGGGGTGGCTTCCTGGAGTCTCCTCATCCCTCTTCGCGAGGGATTTCAGATCAGTGGAACTGCTCTTCTTCGGTCGAGCCGGTCAGCGCGGTCACGCTGGACTTGCCGCCCTGGATCACGGTGGTCACTTCGTCGAAGTAACCCGTGCCCACTTCCTGCTGGTGCGACACGAAGCTGTAGCCACGGTCGCGGGCTGCGAACTCGGGCTCCTGCACCTTCTCGACATAGGCCGACATACCGCGGGCCACGTAGTCCTGGGCCAGATCGAACATGTTGTACCACATGGAGTGGATGCCAGCCAGCGTGATGAACTGGTACTTGTAGCCCATGGCGCCCAGCTCGCGCTGGAACTTGGCGATGGTGGCGTCGTCCAGGTTCTTCTTCCAGTTGAACGAAGGCGAGCAGTTGTAGGCCAGCATCTTGCCGGGGTGCTTGGCATGCACGGCGTCGGCGAACTTCTTGGCGAACTCCAGGTCCGGCGTGCCGGTTTCGCACCACACCAGGTCGGCGTACTCGGCGTAGGCCACGGCACGCGAGATGGCCTGGTCGATGCCCTTCTTCGTCTTGTAGAAGCCTTCGGCGGTGCGCTCACCGGTCAGGAAGGGCTTGTCGTTCTCGTCGTAATCGCTGGTCAAGAGGTCGGCGGCTTCGGCATCGGTACGGGCGATCACCAGGGTGGGCACGCCGTACACGTCGGCAGCCATGCGGGCGGCGATCAGCTTCTGGCAGGCTTCCACGGTGGGCACCAGCACCTTGCCGCCCATGTGGCCGCACTTCTTCACGGAAGCCAGCTGGTCTTCGAAGTGCACGCCACCGGCGCCGGCGCGGATCATGGCCTTCATCAGTTCGTAGGCGTTGAGCACGCCGCCGAAACCGGCTTCGGCATCGGCCACGATGGGTGCGTGGTAGTCGATATAGGCCTTGTCACCGGGGTTGATGCCCTTGGACCACTGGATTTCGTCCGCACGGGTGAAGGAGTTGTTGATGCGCTCCACGACCTTTGGCACCGAGTCCACCGGGTACAGCGACTGGTCGGGGTACATGGCCGAGTACTCGTTGTTGTCGGCAGCGACTTGCCAGCCCGACAGGTAAATGGCCTTGATGCCGGCCTTCACCTGCTGCATGGCCTGGCCACCGGTCAGCGCGCCCAGGCAGTTCACGTAGGGCTCGTTGTTCACCAGATCCCACAGCTTCTCGGCACCGCGGCGGGCCAGCGTGTGTTCGACCTGGAAGGAGCCGCGCAGACGCACCACGTCGGCAGCGGAGTAGCCGCGCTTGATGCCCTTCCAGCGGGGGTTGGTCGCCCAGTCTTTTTCCAGGGCGGCAATCTGCTGTTCACGGCTCAGTTGTTCATTGAAGGATTGGGGCATGGGGTCTACTCCTGAGGTTGGTTGAAAACACCGGGCGGCGTCTGCTGCCCATGGAGAGAACTTTAAGTCTTCTATAAGAGTTGCACAAGCTCTTATGTCTTATATAAGAGATAAATTTTTCTCTTTTAAAACAACACCTTATGCTTCAAATTCCTCAATGTGAAAACCATTTTCTCGTATTGAGAGAAATTGCCGCACCGCAACATTCTTGCATTCCATATCGGCAAAAGCAATTTTTGCAATGTGAAATTCTGGGAATGTGGGTTTGAAAATCCCCGGACGCGCCCCTGGCGGCGCCCCCTTTGAGCCCGTCTCCTGGCCGCATGGGCGCAGGCCGCAGCCTTCAGCGTGGGGTGGAACGCTCCATCTCGGCCATCCAGTCGCCACAGTCGATGCGCGCCGCACCGGCCAGGCGCTGGGGATTGATCTCGTACACCAGGCAATCGACGGGCCGCCCGCCCACTTCGAGCGTGACCTCGCGCTTGAAGTACTCGTCATCGGGGGATCCTGCGATCTCCTCGATCCCGTCCAGGCGCTGCTCCAGCGCGGGCTCGATGGCGTAGACCTCGCCCACCGTGACGGCTGCACCGCCGAGCACCAAGCCCGGATAGGCGCCCAGGTGGTGCAGCGTGCCCGCAATGCGCGCCATGCCGACGAATCGCGGCGCAGGCCGCAGGCGCGTGATGTCGTTGGAGCCGCCCTTGCGCAAGGTGCCATACACGAACACGCAGCGCAGCGCGCCAGCGAGAAGGGATGCGTCAGGCATCGTGCAGATCCTTTTGGGGGGATGCCATTCAGGCGGTAAGCGTGATCTTTCCGGCGCGGCCCGGCACGTCGCTGGCCGCAGCCGCCTTGCCGGCGTCTGCAATGTCGAAGGAGGCCTCCACCGGCAGGCGCAGTTCGCCACTGGCGGCCAGGCGGATCAGCTCTCCGATCAGCCGTGCCATCTCGGCCGGCGGCGTGGTCTCGGAGCGCTTGGCACCCCAGAAGCCCTTGACCGTGGCCTGCTTGAAGATCAGGTTGTTGGCGCCCAGCACCAGCGGCTGGCCCGACATGGCGCCAAACGACACCAGCGTGGCCCCCGTTGCCACCACGTCCATGATCTGGTTGGCGGCATCGCCGCCAATGGAATCCACGGCCCGCACGATGGGCTCGCCGCCCGTGATGGCCTGCACGCGCTCCTGCCAGCCGGCCTGCTCGGTCGATACGCCGTGGGCAATGCCCAGGGCGTCAAGCTCGGCCACGCCCGCATCGCGGCGCACCAGGTTCACCACCTTCACGCCACGCGCCTGGGCCAGCATGGCCACGGTCTTGCCCACGGCGCCGTTGGCGGTGTTCTGCACCATCCACTGGCCCGGCTGCAGCTGCAGGTCTTCCAGCAGCATGGCAGCCGACAGCGGCATCGCGATCAACTGGCAGGCCAGGCCATCGGGGACCGCGTCGGGTACGGGGATCAGCTTGGCGCCCGCGGCCAGGAAATACTCGGCCCAGGTGGCGCTGGCGCCGGCCAGCATCACCCGCTGGCCCACCTTCAGGTGCGTGACGCCATCGCCCAGCGCGTCGACCACGCCCACCGCCTCCGTGCCCGGCACCGCTGGCAACGGCGGCTTGTAGCCGTACTTGCCGCGGATGATGGCCAGGTCATGGTTGTGGATGGGCGACATCGCCATGCGCACACGCACCTGGCCGGCTGCGGGCTCGGGTTGCGGGCGGTCGGCCAGGGCCAGTACCGCGGAAGGTTCGCCAAAGGATTCGAAAATGACACTGCGCATGGGATGCTCCTTGGAACAAGGGGTGAAAAAGAGAAGCGCCAGATCTGCGCCGTCAACCCGAAGGAGCTTAGCGCCTGTGCAATCATCGCGGGGTCGCTGTGCCGACACCACCATCCCGTTCGCGACCCCGGCGCACCGAATCGGAACTCGGTGCGAAAGACTCCCTCAGCATCCCCCGATGACCGCCCCCAGCCGCACCCTTGCCTACCTTTGCCTGGCCCTCAGCATGTCGCTGGTGGGCAGCTATGTTGCCCTGTCCAAGCCGCTGGCTGCCGTGCTGCCGGTGTTCCTGCTCGCCTGGATGCGCTTTGGCATCGGCGGCCTGGCCATGCTGCACTGGCTGAAAAAGCCCACCGACGAACCTCCAATGACCGCGCAGACGAAACGCCTGCTGTTCCTCGAATCCTTTCTCGGCAACTTCCTGTTCACCGCCTGCATGATCTACGGCGTGAGCCTGACGAATGCCGTTTCGGCCGGCGTCACCATGGCCAGCATGCCGGCGGCGGTGGCGGTGATGAGCTGGGCCTTCCTGCGCGAGAAGGTCGCGCCACGCACCTGGGTGGCCGTGGGCTGCGCCGTGGTCGGGATTGCCCTGTTTGCCATGGCAGGCCCCAGCCCCGGCCATGCAAGCCCAACAGGTGCCGATGCGCCCGCAGGCAAGGCCCACCTGGCCTGGCTCGGCCAGTTGCTGCTGCTGGGCGCCGTGGTGTGCGAAGCGGCGTACTCCGTCATCGGCAAGAAGCTCACCGGTGCGCTGGGCCCCAAGCGCATCACCTCCATCATCAACCTGTGGGGATTCACCCTGTCCGCACCGCTGGGCCTGTACGCCGCGTGGCACTTCGACTTTGCGGCCGTGGGCTGGGGCACCTGGCTGCTGCTGGTGTTCTATGCCCTGGCCGCCAGCATCTGGACGGTGTGGCTGTGGATGACGGGCCTGCGCGTGGTGCCCGCCGCGCAGGGCGGCGTGTTCACCGTGCTGCTGCCCGTCAGCGCGGCCCTGGTGGGCGTGCTGGTGCTCGGCGAATCGCTCAGCGGGCTGCAACTGCTGGCCTTCGGCATCGCGCTGGCCAGCGTGCTGCTGGCCACCCTGCCCTCGCGCCTGGCATGGCGCGTGGGCAGAAAATCAGATTGACAGCGGCGTCGCACCGACCACGATGCCGTCGGCATCGGCATACAGCCAGTCGCCCGGGCGCACCCACACGCCCTTGATCTGCACGGCCACGTCGCGTTGGCCTTCATTGCGCTTTTCGGTAGGCAGAGGCATCAGGGCCAGCGCGCGGATGCCCACGGCGGCCGCACGCAGTTCGGCGATGTCGCGCACGCAGCCATCCACCACCACGCCGGCCCAGCCGTTGCGCGCGGCCGCAGCGGCCAGGTTGCCGCCCACCAGGGCCCGGCGCAGCGAGCCGCCACCGTCCACCACCAGCACGCGGCCATTGCCGGGTGAATCCACCGCAGCCTTGACCAGGGTGTTGTCCTCGAAGCATTTGACCGTGCTCACCGGCCCGCTGAAGGCCGGCACCCCGCCCAGGTCCTGGAACACCGGGGGCAGCACGCGAAAGGCTCCGCTGTCGTCGCCCTTGTGCGCATCGCAGAAATCGCAGGTGCTGAATGCCGGGGAGGATGGTGCTGTCATGTTCCGGGGACCTTTCAAAAAAACGCCGAGTGGGGCAAGCGCAGGCACTGCGCAACGCAGCCCGCGGACTTCATTGTCCCGCAGGACAGGCCGACCACCGCGACAGCGCAAAGCGGTCTCACTGCCCGGCGACGGCGCCTTCGCGCACCCGAATAGACCGCCAGCAGCCTCTTTTTGCCTAGGGAAAGCACCAAACCGGGGAGCTTTACCTTCCCCAGGGCGCCCAAGCAACAAATCGAGGCAAAAAAAGCGCTTTCTCCCTTGGAAACGCGTTTTTTTCCCAGTAGCATCGGCCTGCCAGCAGAAAGGCAATGCTTTCTCTGGTCTAGACAATCTACTTCCAACAAGGAAAATCCAACATGGCAACTGCAAAAAAGGCTCCGGCAAAAACAGCACCCGCAGCCAAGACGCCCGCCACCAAGGCCGCGGCTCCTGCCAAGAAGCGCACGCCCAACGCTGCGTTCATGAAGGCCCTCACCCCCAGCCCCGCTCTGGCGGCTGTGGTCGGCTCGGCACCGCTGCCACGCACGGAGATCATCAGCAAGCTGTGGGTCTACATCAAGGCCAACAACCTGCAGGATGCCGCCAACAAGCGCAACATCAATGCAGACGCCAAGCTCAAGGAGCTCTTCGGCAAGCCCCAGGTGTCGATGTTCGAACTGGCTGGCCTGATCGGCAAGCACGTCAAGTAAGCTGCCCGCGAAGCACCCGCTTTCGCACCGAGCGCGCCCGCGCTCTGGCAATCAAGCCGGCTCAATGCCGGCTTTTTTGCGTCCGCACGTAAATCGACAGTAAAGTTGTCGCAAAAATGAAACATACGTGAATAGGAACGATAAGCAACAATATTAAGATTCCAGCACTCGGAAGCAGCGCCACGCACCTACCCGCTGCACCGCGCATTGCGTGCACCTGCGTTTCCACCACGCGTGCGCGCTATTGCTTGAGTTCCCCGTCGTCGCGATTTGCATCGCGCCCTCTCACCGATCGCTGGAGAAGCCCCTTGGCCAAGAAACACCACCGCCGCGCACACACCGCTGCGCGCACCGCAGCCGCGCCCGCAACTGCCACCCCCATGTTCAACGCCGACAGGGGCATGCTGCCGCTGGGCGCCCTCATGCTCGCCGCATCGGTCAGCAGCTGGGCGCAGACTGCCACGCCCGAAGCGAGCCTGGGCACGGTGACGGTCAAGGAAGCGGCCGAAGTGCAAGGCAAGGACACGCTGCTGCTCAAGAAGACCACGGTTGGCAAGGGCAACCAGGACATCAAGGACATCCCCCAGTCCGTGACCGTGTTCACTGAAAAGCTCATGAACGACCGCAACCAGGACGACTTCCGCGAGGTGCTGCGCACCACGGCGGGCGTGACCTTCCTGTCCGGAGAAACAGGCGAGGAAGACGTGCGCCTGCGCGGCTTCTCGCTGGGCCAGGCTGGCGACATCTATGTGGACGGCATGAAGGACGCCCCGCTGATCGAGCGTGACACGTTCAACAACGATCGCATCGAAGTGCTCAAGGGCTCTGCCTCCATGCTGTTCGGCAAGGGCTCGACCGGCGGCGTGGTCAACCAAGTGAACAAGTACCCACTGCTGATCGACCAGCACGAGGCCGCATACACCTTCGGCACCGGCCAGTACCACCGCGCCACGGGCGACTTCAACTTCAAGACCGGCGAAAACGCGGCCTTCCGCCTGAACGCCATGGTGCAGGAGTACGACAACTACGGCGCCAAGCAGGACAAGCGTGGCATCGCGCCCACTTTTGCCTGGGGTATCGGTACACGCGACGAGTTCTCGGTCGGGCTGTACTACTTCGAATCCAAAGGCCGCCCGCTGTACAACCATCCCTGGCGCCTGGTCGACGGCAAGATCAACACGCCCCTGGAGGCGCGCAACTACTACGGCCTGGCCAGCGACCACAACAACACTTCTTCGCAGTACGTCACGCTGGGACACATCCACCGTTTTGACGACAACGGCGAACTGACCACGCGCCTGCGCTACGGCAAGTACGAGCGCGACCTGCTGGCCAGCACCATCGGCTTCCAGAACGGCGCCATCACGCTGGACCAGATCAACGGCGACACCGTGCTGACCCGTGGCTCCAAGGGCCGCCTGGGCGAAAGCGACGTGCTGCAGGTGCAGAGCGACTACAACAACACCTTCAACTGGGGTGGCCGCAAGCATGCGGTACTGGCGGGCGTGGACTACTACGACGACGACGCCAAGCGCAACCAGAACTACGCCAACACCACGACACGCCCGAACACCACCGTGGGTGCGCCCAATGATGGCGCCTGGGTGGCCGACGGCCGTGCACCGCTGCAGTGGAACACCTTCGCCTCGCGCAACCTGGGCCTTTACTTCCAGGACACGGTTTCGCTCAACGACACGCTGAAGCTGGTGGCCGGCCTGCGCTATGACAACTTCAAGGCGTCCTACAACAACGCGACCGGCGCACTGAGCAACTCCCGCTCCGACAGCCTGTACAGCCCCCGCGTCGGCCTGCTGTTCCAGCCCAACGAGCTGGCCTCGTACTACGCTTCGTTCGGCACCTCGTACAACACCTCGGGCGACACCTACCAATTCGGCAACCCCGGCACCGCCACCGCCCGCACGGCAAACACCGCGCCAGAGAAGAGCCGCAACTTCGAGATCGGCAGCAAGTTCGAGCTGTTCGAGCGCCGTGCGCTGCTGGGTATCGCCGCGTTCTACAGCCAGAAGTACAACGAACGCAACACCGACCCGGACACCGCAGCCCAGCAGGAGCTGCTGTCCGGCAAGCGCCACGCCACCGGCATGGAGTTCAACCTGGCAGGCCGCCTGGCGCCCCAGTGGGAGCTGTTCGCCAACCACACCTGGATTCCTTCGGCCAAGATCGACCAGAGCAACGTGGCGCTGGCATCCAATGGTGGCGGCGCGCAGGTGCAGGGCGACCGCCCCGGCCTCACGCCCAAGCACAGCGGCAGCGTGTGGACGACCTATGCGCTCACCTCCAAGCTGCGCCTGGGTGCTGGCCTGACCTACCGTGGCAAGCAGAACCCAGAAGGTTCGCGCGCGGTGTACGCCAGCGGCTTTGCGGTAATGGATGCCATGGCCGAATATGCCTTTGACAACAAGACCTCGCTGAAACTGAACGTGAACAACCTGTTTGACCGCACCTATGCGGACGGGCTGTACCGCGGTTTCTACACGCCGGGCGTGCCTCGCTCCGTGCAGTTGACGCTGAAGACGCGCTTCTGATGCTGTAACGAGATGACTGCGCCCCTTCACCGGGGCGCAGTCACAATCAGGCCCCATGTTCCTTCACATCAAGAATGTACTGACGGCCGAAGAAATCGCGCTCTTTCGGCGAAAGCTCTGGGCACCCGACACCCCGTGGGTGGACGGAGCCCGCAGCGCGGGTGGCCAGGCCATGCACCAGAAGAACAATCTGCAGCTTTCGCAGGGCAGCGAGCTCTCGGGCCAGCTGCAGGGGCTGGTCAAAGCGGCGCTCGCCCGCAACGCATTGTTCTTTTCAGCCGCCCTGCCCCGGCGCATCTACAACCCTCTGTTCAACCACTACGGAGACGGCGCCAACTTCTATGGCGACCACGTGGACAGCGCAGTCATGCACTCCAGGGCCGACAACTGCTGGATGCGCAGCGACCTGTCGTGCACGCTGTTCCTGACCCCGCCGGACGAGTACGACGGCGGTGAACTCGTGGCCACCGAGGCCTGGGGTGAAAAACGCATCAAGCTGCCGGCTGGCGACATGGTCATGTACCCCGGCAGCACGGTGCATCAGGTGTCGCCCGTCACACGCGGCCATCGCATCAGCAGTTTCTTCTGGGTGGAAAGCATGGTGCGCAGCCCGGAGCAGCGGCAACTGCTGTTCGACATGGACATGGCGTTGCTGCGGCTGAGACAGAGCGTGGGCGAAACAGACCCTGCAGTGATCACGCTGTCGGGCACGTACCACAACCTGCTGCGCATGTGGTCCGATGTGTGACCTGACGCCAGGCTCTCCTGTCACTTCATGACCTCCGTTCCCACACGCCAACAGCTCCCCCCCGGCATCGCGAGCCTGGCAGATCACGAGCAGCAGGCCAGGCTGCACCTGGACGACAACGCGTGGACCTATTTTGCGGGTGGCGCAGCCGACGAAATCACCCTCAGGAGCAACCGCAGCGCCTGGGACGCCCTGCCCCTGTGGCCGCGCGTGCTGCGCCCCCTGGCAGGCGGTCACACGCGCGTGCAGTTGTTCGGCCGCACGCTGGCCCACCCCGTGATGCTGGCCCCGGTGGCCTTCCAGCGCATGGCCCACGCCGATGGCGAGCTGGCCACCGCCTATGCGGCCGCGGCGCTGGGTGCCGGGCTGGTGCTGAGCACCCAGGCCACGCTGCCACTGGAGACCATTGCCCAGGCGGTGCTGACCGACGCCGGGCGCGGCCCCCTGTGGTTCCAGCTGTACATGCAGCACGACCGGGGCTTTACCCGGGAACTGGTGCAGCGCGCCGAGGCCGCCGGCTACGAGGCCCTGGTGCTCACGGTGGATGCCCCCTCCAGCGGCGTCCGCGATCGCGAGCGCCGCGCGGGCTTTCGCCTGCCGCCCGGCATCGCCGCCGTGAACCTGGCCCGCTTGCCCCCACCGCCCCCTGTGCAGCTGCAGCCAGGCCAAAGCGCCCTGTTCGACGGCCTGCTGCACCAGGCCCCCACCTGGGACGACGTGGCCTGGCTGCAATCCATCACCCACCTGCCCGTGGTGCTCAAGGGCGTGCTGCACCCCGCGGATGCACGGCAGGCCGCCAGCCTCCAGGTGGCGGGCCTGGTGGTCTCCAACCATGGCGGCCGCACGCTCGACACCGCTCCCGCCACGGCCACCGCGCTGCCGCGCATCGTGCAGGCGGTGGACGGCGCCCTGCCCGTGCTGGTGGACGGCGGCATCCGCCGGGGCACGGATGTGCTCAAGGCCATGGCGCTCGGGGCATCGGCTGTGCTGGTGGGCCGCCCCGTTGTCTGGGGCCTGGCCAACGCCGGCGCTGCCGGGGTGGCCCACGTGCTGCGCCTGCTGCGTGATGAGCTGGAAATCGCCATGGCGCTCACCGGCTGCGCCACGCTGGCAGATGCCTCGCCCGCCTTGCTGGAAGCCGATCTTTGACACCTGCCCGAGGCCGGCAATCGGGTTTTCCCCTTTCGCAAGGAATGGTTTGTTGCAAATGCGAAAAATTCGCATTTATAATCACCCATCTTCTAACAGCCAGCCACCACTGCCTGCCGCCATGATCGTCTGTGTTTGCCGCCGGATTTCTGACCGCGAGATCGCCCGCCACGCCCGTGCAGGCATGAGCTTTGATGAAATCCAGTTCGAACTGGGCGTCGCCACCCAATGCGGATGCTGCGAAAGCTGCGCCCGCGACGTAGTGGCCCAGTGCAGCGCATCGAGTCCGGTCGCCGCCTTGCACAACGAGGCAGCGCCCCAGACGATCCAGCTTGCCAACTCCATCATGGAAAGCAAGGCATGGAACTCCTCTCTACGCTCGCCGGCAGCCTGATCCTCGTCGCAGGCTCGGCCTGGTGGATCTTCCGCAAATAATCAAGGTCTCAGAGGCCTGTGCCGCTTTCCATGCAAGCGGTGGCAGCTGCCATCACACTTATGTCTCACCCTGATCGTTTTGCCCCTCCCGGGGGCGTCAGTCGCAATACCGTGATCGTAGGTTCCGTCGTGCTGCTGCACGTGGCGGGGATCTGGGCGCTGCAGTCGGGCCTGCTGCGCCGTGCGGCGGAAGTCATCGTGCCGGCTGAGCTGCTCAGCGAATTCATCGCGCCACCCGCACCCAAGATCGAACCACCGGCGCCCAAGCCACCAGCACCGCCGCCACCGCGGCCAACTCCCCAGGTGAAGGCCCCGCGCCCGGCTCCCATGCCCTTGGCCATTGCCGATCCGACGCCCGCGCCGAATGCCCCCACAGGCGTGACCACGCCGCAGCCACCCGCACCGCCCATCGATGCCCCCGTGGCCGTGCAGGCACCGCCACCGGCCCCGCCTGCCCCTCCGGCCCCACCCAAGATCGAGCTGCCATCGAGCGACGCAGCCCATCTCAACAACCCATCCCCCAGCTACCCGGCGATCAGCAAGCGCATGGGCGAGCAGGGCAAGGTCATCCTGCGCGTGCTCATCGGCACCGACGGCGCGCCGCAGAAGGTCGAAATCAACAAATCCAGCGGCTTTGACCGACTGGACCGCCAGGCCCAGGAAGCCGTCATGCGCTGGCGCTTCGTTCCGGGCAAACGCAATGGCGTGCCCGAGGCCATGTGGTACATGCAGCCCGTCAATTTTGTTCTCGAATAATCATCAGGAGTTCTCATGGAATCGCAATTCGGCATCGCCAACGTATGGATCCAGGGCGACTTTGTCACCCGCGCAGTGGCCATCATCCTGCTGGCCATGTCCCTGGCCTCGTGGATCGTCATCATCATCAAGGCCCTGGACATCATCAAGTTCAAGAAGCACACCCGTGCCGCCCAGGACTTCTGGCACAGCGAGGACTTTGCCGCCGGCCTGTCCAAGCTGGGCAGTGACAACACCAACCCCTTCCGCCACCTGGCACTGGAAGGCCGCGAAGCCACGGCCCACCACCGCAACACCAAGGCCCACCTGCACGACAGCCTGGACGTGAGCGACTGGGTCACGCGCTGCCTGCGCAACTGCATCGACGAGTTCACCGCGCGCCTGCAATCGGGCCTGGCCATCCTGGCCTCGGTCGGCTCCACCGCCCCCTTCATCGGCCTGTTCGGCACCGTCTGGGGCATCTACCACGCGCTGCTGGCCATCGGCACCTCGGGCCAGTCCACCATCGACAAGGTGGCCGGCCCCATCGGCGAAGCGCTGATCATGACCGCCCTGGGCCTGGCCGTGGCCATCCCCGCGGTGCTGGGCTACAACGCGCTGGTGCGTGGCAACAAGTCCATCCTGGGCGGCCTCAACAGCTTTGCGCACGACCTGCATGCCTACTTCGTCACCGGTGCCCGCGTGTCTGCCGGCGGCGAACAGGCCAAGGTGCTGCCCCTCAAGAAAGGCAGCTGAGCCATGGCCTTCGGAACGCAAGACGAAGCCGATGACGTGATGAACGAGATCAACATGACGCCCCTGGTGGACGTCATGCTGGTGCTGCTCATCATCTTCATCATCACCGTGCCCGTCATGAAGCACTCGGTGAACGTGGACCTGCCGCGCGCCACCAACCAGCCCGAGGACGTCAAGCCCGAAACCGTGCGCCTGTCCGTGTCGGCCGACGGCAAGTACTACTGGAACGAGTCCCAGGTGACGGACGAGGAACTCTTCCCGCGCCTGCAGGCCGAGGCGGCCAAGCAGCCCCAGCCGGACCTGCACATCCGCGGCGACAAGGAAGTGCGCTACGAGCGCGTGGCCCAGGCCATGGCCAGCGCCCAGCGCGCCGGCGTGCGCAAGATCGGCTTCGTGACCGATCCACAGTGACGCCCCTGCGCAGCAAGGCGCAGCCCGCTGCCCCGCAACAACAGGCCTTCGGGCCTGTTTTGCTTGGGGCCTGTCGCGCACAAGCCGCAGTGGTTCACCCGATCCGGGTCCCTACCGAGATTCATGCGGTTCAATGTGCGAAATCGCTTGACCAGTAATTGCGAATCACTATCATTAGCAAACCGTACAATATTCAACGTACCAGGAACCCTTCCATGCAAGCCACCCTCACCGCCGCCACGCTCCAGCGCCCCGCCTCTGCAGACTCGCTGCAGCCGCAGCGCGCCGGCGCATTGCGCAGCGCCGCCGCAGGGGACGCAACGGCCGCCGTGGACAGCAACGATCTGCTGCAGGGCCAGAAGGCCGTGGCCATCAGCCACAACGGCTCGGTGTACCGCCTGCAGGCCACCAAGCTCGGAAAGCTGATCCTGACCAAATAAGGGGTAGTTTTCTTCAACAGGTTTCATCGTGGGGCGACTCCCGGGCTTCCAGTCCGCAAGGGTCGTTTTTGCTAGCCAACGGGCTTGATTGACCCGCGTAGCCAGGCCTTTTTTCCACGGCAGCCTCTTCGGGCAGCGCCCACAGACACTGCGGCACGCCCCTTGCCTTTCCAACGGCCCCTTCGGGGCCGTTTTCCTTGGCGCACGCCAGACCCTGCGCGTCACCTTGCAGGCGAACGCCGGAAATGGACGGATTTCACCCTGCTGTTCCCACGCAGGATCGGGGTGCCTGTGTGAAACACTTCTTGACGTTTCTCCCCTTTGCGGGCACCGCCATCCAGACCCCATCTGGTGGCCAGCCACACGCCATCGGCGCCGCACAAAAGGGGCCATCCGCCAAACTTTGCACAGCCCATGACCCAGCCCACCGCCGCCCGGCCCGAGATTTCCAAAGCCCAGTTGCTCCAGGAGCTCTCGGCCTTCGCCAATCCCAGTGACCGCAAGGGCGTGGCCCTGGTGCTGCGCGACCATGTGCTGTACTGGGCCTTCATCGCCACCGTGCTGCTGGCCGAGCCGGTGTGGATCAAGCTCGTGGCCGCGCTGATGGCGGGCGTGCGCCTGTCCTCGTTCTACACCCTGGCGCACGACGCCGCCCACGGCACGCTGGCGCGTTCCAAGCGCCTGAACTGGGTGCTGGCCCTGCTGGCCGGCGTGCCCGCCACGCACAACTACCGCATGTGGTCGCAAGACCACAACAAGGTGCACCACCCCTACACCAACGGCGACCACTTCGACTACTACACGCCCTATTCCAAGGCCGGCTACGACGCGCTGCCCTGGCACGGGAAGGTGCTGGAGCACATCTACCGCGCGCCCCTCGGTATCGGCCTGTGGCTGTACTTCGCGATCCACTGGTTCCCGACCCGTGTGTACCCCAACGTGCGCACGCCCAAGGACCAGGTGCCCGAGTCGCGCAGGTACTCCGCCCTGCTGCTGGCCTACCACGGCAGCTATATGGCCTTGCTGCTGTGGTCGCCCGCCTTCGCGCCCGTCACCGCACTGCAGGCCGTGTTGCTGGGCTGGGTGCTGCCGCTGTTCACGCTGATGTTCCTGAGCAGCACCTCGCTGTACATCATGCACACCCACCCCAACATCCCATGGTTCAAGAGCGACGACCTGCGCCACAACCGCCACAGCCCCGAGGTGTGCTCTGTGGTCTGGGTGCTGCCCGACTGGATCTCCAAGGTGGTCAACAACGTCTACAACCACGCCGCGCACCACGCGCACGCCGGCATCCCCTCCTACCACCTGCTGGCCGCGCAAAAGCGCATGAACGAGCTGGTGGGCCACAAGCTGGTGATCGAGAAGGCCTCGGTACGCACCCTGCTCAAGACCATGCGCACCTGCAAGCTCTACGACTACGAGAACCACCAGTGGCTCGACTTCAAGGGCCAGCCCAGCGCCCCGCGCATCGACCTGGAGCAAAAGGGCCTGGTGGCACTGCGCAACCCGGTGCGCCGCCCCGCAGCCCCCAGCCAGGCACCCATCGCCTCGCCCACACCAGCGCCCGGCGCCAGCGGCACAGGCCACCCCGTACCGGACGCGCTGGCCTGAGAGGCCGAGGTCTCCCAGCCTCTGAGAAGGCCCTCCCCCAAAGAAAAAACCGGCCGAGGCCGGTTTTTTCATGGCCGCATGGCGCAGTTCAGAGGCCGATGGCGGCGATGCCGGCGCGCGCCACCTGTGCGTCTTCGGTCGACTTCACGCCGCTCACGCCCACGGCGCCAAGGCACTGGCCGTCCTTGAGGATGGCCACGCCACCTTCGAGCAGGCCGTCGATGGTGGGGGCGCTCAGGAAAGCCGTACGCCCGCCATTGACGATGTCCTCGTAGACCTTGCTGTCGCGGCGGCCCAGGGCGGCCGTGCGGGCCTTGGAGGGGGCGATGTGCGAGGACACGGCGGCGGCACCGTCCAGGCGCTGCAGCCACAGCAGGTGGCCGCCATCGTCGACGATGGCAATGGTCACGGCCCAGTTGTTCTTGAGCGCTTCGGCTTCGGCGGCGGCGGCAATCGCCTTGACGTCGGCCAGTTCGAGTTCGTGCTTGGTTTTCATGGATGCAATGCCAGGGTTGAGAGGGCGCACGGGGCAGCCCCGGATGGAAACCGGCAAGCATAGCGGCTCCCTGACGGCGCAAAAGCACTGCCTGGAGCGAAAGAATAGTGACCCACACGGTTCAATGCGCCGCCATGGGGTGGCGACACATTGGTAAAATTGAGCAATATGATAAATATGATAAGATCAATTCATTAGCGTACATACGATCGATCGGACCCGGAGTCCGAGTGCCCCATGACGAACCTGCCAACCGACACTGCCTCCCGCGAGCAGGAACGCCTGCGCCTTCTTCGCCGTACCCGGCTGCTGGACACCGAGCCCACCGAGGCATTCGACCAGATCACCCGGCTGGCCAGCCAGCTCTTTCGCGCACCGGTATCCCTGATGACGCTGCTCGATGCCGACCGCCAGTGGTTCAAGTCCCGCGTGGGGCTGGACATTCCCCAGACCGATCGCCAATCGTCCCTCTGCACCCATGCCATCGAGCAGCGCGAGGTCATGGTGGTTGAAGACGCCCTGCAGGACCTGCGCTTTTCACACAATCCACTGGTTCTGGGTGAGCCGCACATCCGCTTTTACGCCGGCGCTCCGCTGGTGCTCGACTCCGGCCATGCGCTGGGCACCCTGTGCGTCATCGACCACGAGCCGCGCTCGTTCAGCCAGGAGCAGCGCGAGCAGCTCGCCACTTTGGCGGCCCTGGTCGTGAGCCAGATTGAATTGCACCAGCGCGCAGGCCGGATCAACGAAGTCACGCGCCTGCCCAATCGGGCCCAGCTGGCGGCAAACCTGGAGGCCGCGCGCATGGCCAAGCCCGGCGAGCGGCGCGGCATGCTGCTCATCGACGTGATGCAGCACCAGCGCCTGCAGGCTGCCGTACGGGCCGTGGGCATTGCGCCACTGGAGGGCATTCTGCGCTTGATCGCCGAGCGTTTGCAGGGCGTGGTGGGAGCCGGCTGGCCGGTGTACCACGTATCGGAGACGCGCTTTTGCATCCGCATGCAGGGCGATACGCGCGAGGAGCACGAACAGTTCGCACGGCGTGTGGTCGAACACCTGGAGACACCTTTCGAATGCGGCAGCGTGTCCATCGAGCTGGAGCTGGAGGTGGGCATGGTCGAGTTCGAGCTGGACAAGCACAGCGCCAACGACGCACTGCGCAAGGCGGCTTCTGCGCTGCAGGAGTCCTCGCTGCGCGGGCGACGCTTTCTGTGGCACGACGATGACTTCGACGCATCGCACCGGCGCGCCTTCCGGCTGCTGCAGGACGTTGCACCGGGGCTGGCGCGTGGCGAGTTCCGCTTGGTGTTCCAGCCCAAGCTGAACCTCACACGGCAGGCATACACCGGCGTGGAAGCATTGGCGCGCTGGCGCCACCCGGTGCATGGCGACATATCGCCGGGCGAATTCATGCCCCTCATCGAGAACTCACCGCTGATCCATGCCTTCACCCGCTGGGTGCTGAACACCGCGCTCGGCCAGTTGGCAGACTGGCGCGCACAGGGCATCGATCTGACCATGGCGCTGAACGTGTCCTCGCGCAACCTGGACCAGCCTGGCTTCGTGGACACAGTGGGCCAGATCTGCGCTGCCCAGGGCGTGCCACCGCACAAGCTGCATGTGGAATGCACCGAGACCGCAGTGATGACCAACCAGGACACGCGCGAGGCGCTGATGGCTCTGCAGGCCATGGGCGCACAGATATCGCTGGACGACTTCGGCATGGGCTATTCCAACCTGGCCTGCCTGCGTTCGCTGCCGGTGGAAATGCTCAAACTGGACCAGTCGCTCATCAAGCCCATGGACACCGACCCGCGCGCACGGGAACTGGTCAAATCCCTGGTCCTCATGGGCCATTCCCTGGGCTACCGCATGCTCGCCGAGGGTGTGGAGACCCAGGCCGTATTCGACCTGGTGGTGCAGGCCGGGTGCGATGCCATCCAGGGCTTTTACCTTTCTCGGCCCCTGGAGGCCCCGGACATCCCCGGCTTCATGGCCCGCGCAACCGCCACCCCCCTGCAGATCGCGGCCTGAACAACCCTTGCCACAAGCCCTTCCCGGCCCGCAGGGGCTCGGCAAGCCCGTTGGTTGGTGCGGGTATTGCTATTTGCGGGAACGCCACCACCTAGAATTTGTCAAGTCTGCGCCGTGCAGGCCACAAAGGAGAGACACAAGATGAATGACCAAGTCACCACCCTGGGGGGCTCTGCGGGCTATGGCATCTCGCAGGAAGAGCGCCACAAGGTGCTTCGCAACACCTACTGGCTGCTCGCACTGAGCATGGTCCCCACCGTGCTGGGCGCCTGGATCGGCGTCGCCACGGGCATCACCCAGTCGCTGCGCGGCGGCGTGGGCCTGATCGTGTTCCTGGGCGGCGCGTTCGCCTTCATGTACGCGATCGAAAAGACCAAGCACTCTGCCGCCGGCGTGCCCGTGCTGCTGGCCTTCACGTTCTTCATGGGCCTCATGCTCTCGCGCATGATCGGCATGGTGCTGGGCTTCAAGAACGGCACCGACCTCGTGATGACCGCGTTTGCCGGCACGGCAGGCGTGTTCTTCGTGATGGCCACCCTGGCCAGCGTGATCAAGCGCGACCTCTCAGGCATGGGCAAGTGGCTCATGGTGGGTGCGCTGGTGCTGATGGCAGGCGCCATCATCAACGTGTTCGTCGGCTCCTCGGTCGGCATGATGGCCATCTCGGTGGCCGCCATCGGCATCTTCAGCGCCTACATGCTGTACGACCTCAAGCAGATCCTGGACGGCGGCGAGACCAACTACATCAGCGCCACGCTGGCCCTGTACCTGGACATCTTCAACGTGTTCCAGAGCCTGCTGGCCCTGCTGGGCATCATGGGCGGCGAGAAGGACTGAGCTTCCTTCGCTCTGTCCACCAAAAGGCTCCTTCGGGAGCCTTTTTTGTTGACCCCGCGCAGGGCTCACCCCTCAATACCGGCGGCGTGCTGCCGATAATGAATGTACATGCGCCCTACCGCCCCCTTCTCCCCCCTGCCCGTCCTGCGCCTCATGGCCGTGTCCGCAGCCCTGCTGCTGCTGGCGGGGTGCGACAAGATCCCGGGCCTGGGACCGGACATGGGCGCCATCCAGAAGGAAGCCGAGGCCAAGGCCATCGGCGGCGCCTGCAGGCACGCGCTGCGCGGGGTGGAAGACTGCTATACCCTCAACCCCAAGGCTGCCAAGGCGGCGGTTTTTGATGGGTGGAAGGAGATGGACCAGTACATGCGCGAGAACAAGATCGATGGCAGCCCCTCGGTGATCACCAAGGCAACGCCACCGGAGGCGCCCGCGCGCGCCGCATCGAGGGCGCCCAGGGAGAACTGAGCGCAAAAGTGAAAGAGGCCCTCAGGCCCCTTTTTTGTACCCGGCCTCCCGGCAGCGGGCATCAGCTCCGCTCGAACACGGCCATGCTCTCCACGTGGGCGGTGTGCGGGAACATGTTGACCATGCCGGCCGCCGTGCAGCGGTAGCCGCCCAGGTGCACCAGCAGGCCCGCATCGCGCGCCAGCGTGGCGGGGTTGCAGCTCACGTAGACGATGCGCTTCGGGGGCGTCCAGTTTTCGGCCCCCGGGGGCAGCGGAGCAGCACCCTCGGCGCCGATGCGCGATTGCTCGATGTCGGCCAGCGCCCTGGCCAGCGCGAAGGCGCCTTCGCGCGGAGGATCCACCAGCCACTTGTCGGCCGAGCCATCGGCGATCAGCATCTCGGGCGTCATGTCGAACAGGTTGCGGGCCACGAAATCGGTGGGCGCCAGGGCCTTGCCGCCTTCGGCCACCAGGCCCTGGTTGAGGCGGTAGTTCTCGCGCGAACGGGCCACCAGCGTCTCGCTGCCCTCGATGCCCAGCACCTCGCGGCCCTGCGTGGCCAGGGGCAGCGTGAAATTGCCCAGACCGCAGAACCAGTCGATCACGCGCTCGTGCTTTTGCACATCCAGGAGGCGCAGTGCACGCGTGACCAGCACGCGGTTGATGTGCGGGTTCACCTGCGTGAAATCGGTGGGCTTGAAGGGCATGGTGATGCCGAAGTCCGGCAGGTCATAGGACAGCTGCTCGCCGCCCTCGTCCATCAGCTTCACCGTCTCGGGGCCCTTGGGCTGCAGCCACCATTGCACCTGGTGGGCGGCAGCGAAATCGCGCAGCCGGCCCATGTCGTCCGCGCTCAGCGGCTCCAGGTGGCGCAGCACCAGCGCGGTCACGCTGTCGCCGCAGGCCAGCTCGATCTGCGGGCAGGTGTCGCGTGCGTCCATGGACGCGATCAGCGCGCGCAGCGGCATCAGCATGGCGTCCACATGCGGGGGCAGCACCGGGCAGGTCTGCATGTCGGCCACGTAGCGGCTCTTGCGCTCGTGAAAGCCCACCAGCACCGTGCCCTTCTTGATCACATGGCGCACCGACAGGCGCGCGCGGTAGCGGTAGCCCCAGGCCGGCCCTTCGATGGGGCGCAGCACCATCTCGGCCCGCACCTTGCCCAGGTGCCAGAGGTTGTCCTCCAGCACGCGCTGCTTGACGGCGACCTGGCCACCCACGTGCAGGTGCTGCATCTTGCAGCCGCCGCAGGCGCCGGCATGCAGGCCGAAGTGCGGGCAGCCGGGGCGCACGCGCTGGGACGATTCGCGGTGGATCGCCGTCAGGCTGGCCTGCTCCCAGTTGTTCTTCTTGCGGTGGGTGTTGGCGGTGACGTACTCGAACGGCAGGGCGCCGTCGATGAAGACCACCTTGCCATTGGGCCTGCGGGCCACGCCCTGGGCTTCGAGGTCCAGGGACTGCACGGACAGCCAGCCTTCCGGCAGTTCTCCCGCTTCCTGCTGGGCGGGTTCATACGAGGGGGACAATTCTTTGGGTTCGCTCATCCTCCGATTGTCTCAGAGGCCGCGAACCACCCGGCACACCCGTCCCCCGGGCTCGCCGGGCGACCTGGAATCAGCCGCGGTCGGCGCGCGGTGCGCGGCGCCCGCCCGGGCCCGTCATGCGGGCTGGTGCAAAGCGGGGCAGCTCGTTGATGCGAAGGTCGCAGCCGTAGTTGTCCAGCGTGAACACCAGCGTGCTGCCGGGCGCCACGCGGGGCAGCACTTCATGGATCTGGAAGGACATGTCCACCGGTGGCTCGGGCGCGCGGTAGATGATTTCCTTGGCCGGGCTGTAGACCACGTAGCAGGCGGCGGAGGCGGTCTGGCTGAAGCCGATGGCTACCAGGGCTGCTGCGGCGTATTTGAATGCGGACATGAGAACTCCTCCTGCGACTTTCGGGTATTGCGCCCATTATGCGGGCTTGCAGGGCACTCGCCAATGCAGGCGTTGCGCGCGTGCCTACCGCAACACGAGGTGGTTGGTGTGCTTGACCTCTTCCATGACGGCATAGGTACGCGTCTCGCGCACGCCCGGCAGCTGCCAGAGCACGTCGCCGGCGAACACACGGTAGGCGTTCATGTCGGCCGAGCGGGTCTTGAGCAGGTAGTCGAAGCCGCCAGCCACCATGTGGCATTCCATGATCTCGGGGTGCACCTGCACCGCGGCCTTGAACTGGTCGAACACATTGGGCGTGGTGCGGTCCAGCAGTACCTCCACGAAGACCAGCATGCCCGCGCCCAGCTTGAGCGGGTTCAGCCGCGCCTCGTAGCCCAGGATGAAGCCGTCGCGCGTAAGCCGCTGCACGCGCGCCAGCACCGCCGTGGGCGACAGGGCCACGGCCTCGGCCAGCTTGAGGTTGGCAATGCGGCCGTCTTCCTGCAGGATTGACAAAATTCTGCGGTCGATACGGTCCAGATCGGCATCGTTGGTCATCGGCTCTAGTGATTCATTCGTTCGATAAGCCAATTTTCGAACATTTATTCATCGCAAGTCCAGAGATGATCCGTTTCAGTGGGCCGGACAGCCGTCGGGCCCGAACATTTCTCTGCGAGAACCCGCCATGACAACGACCGCCGCCGCCCTGCCCCCCGCCGTTGATTTCGCTGCCTTCGCCCCGCGCACGCCGCTGGACAGCCCATTGCGTTCGGCCATCACCGCCGCCTGCCGCCGGCCCGAGCCCGAGGCATTGGCCCCGCTGCTGGCCCAGGCCCGGGTGCCGCAGGACGTCGCTGCGGCGTCGCAGCAACTGGCGCTGCGCATCGCCGGCGCGCTGCGCCAGCGCAAGGCCGCCAGTGGCCGCGCGGGCATCGTGCAGGGGCTGCTGCAGGAATTCTCCCTGTCGTCCCAGGAAGGCGTGGCGCTGATGTGCCTGGCCGAGGCGCTGCTGCGCATTCCCGACAAGGCCACGCGCGATGCGCTGATCCGCGACAAGATCAGCAACGGCCAGTGGGAGCCGCACCTGGGCAAGAGCCCCTCGCTCTTCGTCAACGCCGCCACCTGGGGCCTGCTCATCACCGGCAAGCTGGTCGCCACGCACAGCGAGGGCAGTCTGGGCGCCTCGCTGGGCCGGCTCATCGGCCGGGGCGGCGAGCCGCTGATCCGCAAGGGCGTGGACATGGCCATGCGCATGATGGGCGAGCAGTTCGTCACCGGCGAAACCATTGCCGAGGCGCTGGCCAACGCCCGCCGCATGGAGGCCGAAGGCTTTCGCTACTCCTACGACATGCTGGGCGAGGCGGCCCTGACCACGGCCGACGCCGAGCGCTACTACGCCTCGTACGAGCAGGCCATCCACGCCATCGGCAAGGCATCGGCCGGGCGCGGCATCTACGAAGGCCCGGGCATCTCCATCAAGCTGTCGGCCCTGCACCCGCGCTACAGCCGCGCGCAGTTCGCCCGCGTGATGGACGAGCTCTACCCCCTGGTGCTGCGCCTGACCGAGCTGGCCAAGAGCTACGACATCGGCATCAACATCGACGCCGAGGAGGCCGACCGGCTGGAGATCTCGCTCGACCTGCTCGAACGCCTGTGCCATGAGCCCAGTCTGGCGGGCTGGAACGGCATAGGATTCGTGATCCAGGCCTACCAGAAGCGCTGCCCCCACGTGATCGACTTCGTGATCGACCTGGCCCGCCGCACGCGCCGCCGCCTGATGGTGCGCCTGGTCAAGGGCGCCTACTGGGACAGCGAGATCAAGCGCGCCCAGATCGACGGCCTGGCCGACTACCCGGTCTACACCCGCAAGGTGCACACCGACATCTCCTACGTGGCCTGCGCGCGCAAGCTGCTGGCCGCACCCGAGGCCGTGTACCCGCAGTTCGCCACGCACAACGCCGAGACCCTGGCCACCATCTACCACCTGGCGGGCAGCAACTACTACGCGGGGCAGTACGAGTTCCAGTGCCTGCACGGCATGGGTGAGCCGCTGTACGAGCAGGTGGTGGGCGCCATCACGGCCGGCAAGCTGGGCCGCCCTTGCCGCATCTACGCCCCGGTGGGCACGCACGAGACGCTGCTGGCCTACCTGGTGCGCCGTCTGCTCGAGAACGGCGCCAACACCTCTTTCGTGAACCGCATCGCCGATGAGACCATCGCCCTGGCCGAGCTGGTGCGCAGCCCCGTGCAGGTGGTGGATGAAGCCGCCGCCCGCGAAGGCACAGCCGCCCTGCCCCACCCGCGCATCCCGCTGCCGGGGGCGCTGTACGGCAACGGCCGCGCCAACTCTCAGGGGCTCGACATCGCCAGCGACGCCACGCTGGCGCAGCTCGCCGCCACGCTGCAGGCCAGCGCGCTGCACGACTGGAAGGCCGGCCCGCTGCTCGCCACCGATGAGCCAGCCGGTGAGTCCCTGCCCGTGCGCAACCCCTCCGACCTGCGCGACGTGGTCGGCCAGGTGCAGGAGGCCACGGCCGGCGACGTGGACCAGGCGCTGAAAAACGCACAACAGGCCGCCCCCGCCTGGGCCGCCATCGCCCCCGCCGAACGCGCCGCAGCCCTGCATCGCACCGCCGACCTGCTGGAGGACCGCATGCAGCCCCTGATCGGCCTGTTGATGCGCGAGGCCGGCAAGAGCGCCAGCAACGCCATCTCCGAGGTGCGCGAGGCCGTGGACTTTTTGCGCTACTACGCAGCGCAGGTCGAGGGCACTTTCGACAACGCCACGCACATCCCGCTGGGCCCCGTGGTCTGCATCAGCCCGTGGAACTTCCCGCTGGCGATCTTCATGGGCCAGGTGGCCGCAGCGCTGGCCGCCGGCAACCCGGTGCTGGCCAAGCCGGCAGAACAGACGCCGCTCATCGCCGCCGAGGCCGTGCGCCTGCTGTGGCGTGCAGGCGTGCCGCGCGGCGCGGTGCAATTGCTGCCCGGCCAGGGCGAAACCGTGGGCGCCCGCCTGATCAGCGATGCCCGCGTGATGGGCGTCATGTTCACCGGCTCCACCGAGGTGGCGCGCATCCTGCAGCGCACCATCGCCGGCCGGCTCGACGCCGCTGGCCGCCCCATTCCGCTGATCGCCGAGACCGGCGGGCAGAACGCGATGATCGTGGACTCCTCGGCCCTGGTGGAGCAGGTGGTGGCCGATGCCGTGTCCTCGGCTTTCGACAGCGCCGGCCAGCGCTGCTCGGCCCTGCGCGTGCTGTGCGTGCAGGAGGATGCCGCCGACCGCGTGGTGGAGATGCTCAAGGGCGCCATGGGCGAGCTGCGCATGGGCAACCCCGCCGCGCTCGCGGTGGACGTGGGCCCGGTGATCGATGCCGAGGCCCAGGCGGGCATCACCAGGCACATCGGCGCTCTCAAGGCCAAGGGCCTCCCCGTGTTCCAGCACTGTCGCAGCGACGGTGCCGAGACTGCGCAGGGCACCTTCGTGCCGCCCACGCTGATCGAGCTCAACGCCATCAGCGAGCTGCAGCGCGAAGTCTTCGGCCCAGTGCTGCACCTGGTGCGCTATGCACGCACGGACCTGGACCAGTTGCTCGACCAGATCAACGCCACCGGCTATGGCCTGACCCAGGGCGTGCACACGCGCATCGACGAGACCATCGCCCGCGTGGTGGACCGCGCGCACGCCGGCAACGTCTACGTCAACCGCAACATGGTGGGTGCCGTGGTCGGCGTGCAGCCCTTTGGCGGCGAAGGCCTGTCGGGCACGGGCCCCAAGGCCGGCGGCCCGCTGTACCTGCTGCGCCTGCTGGCCGAACGCCCGGCCAATGCGCTGGCCCAGACCTTTGCCGCCGCCGACCGCGCCGCGCCCGCCGACATGGTGGCGCGCGACCACCTGCTCCTGCCCCTGCGCGCGCTGGAGCGCTGGGCGCAGATGGAGGGCCATGCCACCCTGGCCGCCACCTGCCGCCGCTTTGCAGCGGAGAGCCAGAGCGGCACCGCACGCACCTTGCCCGGCCCCACGGGCGAGCGCAACGTCTACAGCCTGCTGCCGCGTGCCACAGTACTGTGCATCGCCGCCACCGAGGATGACCTGCTGACGCAGCTGGCCGCGGTGCTGGCCAGCGGCGGCAAGGCCGTATGGCCCGATGCCCACACCGCCCTGCGCACCACCCTGCCTGCCGAGGTGCAGGCGCGCATCACGACCACCGGCAATGCCCTGGCCGACGGCGGCGGGGAGCTGGCTGCCGTGCTGCACCACGGCAGCGCCGAGGGCCTGCGCGCAGTGTGCGAGCAGCTCGCGCGCCGCCCGGGTCCCATCGTCGCGGTGACCGCACTGCCCCCCGGCAGCACCGATGTGCCACTGGAGCGCCTGGTGATGGAGCGTGCGCTGAGCGTAAACACGGCGGCGGCGGGCGGCAATGCGAGCCTGATGACGATCGGCTGACCGCTACCCGGCCTGCCGGCCCTTGCCCACCGGCTTGGCCGCCGCAAAGCCCAGCTTTTCCATGGCCTCGTGCGTGTCCAGCAGCATGGCCGATACCTCGGCCACCGTCACGCGCAGGCCGGTGGCGCGCTCGCGCATGTGCTCGTAGGCCTGGGCCTCGGTCATGCGCTGGTGGTCCACCAGCACACGGATCGCCTTTTCGATCTGGCGGCGCGACTTGATCGTGGATTCGAGCTTCTCGATCTTCCCCTGCTGGCGCTGCTGGAAGCCCTGCGAGGCCCGCGCCAGCACCAGGGTGCTGAGGATGCCCGAGGAGCGAAACGGCTTGGTGATGACGCCATGCGCCTTCGTGTCGAGCAGCAGCTTGAGCGTGGTGGGGCTTTCGTAGTCCGACAGGGCCACGAAGGCGGCGTCCACGGCGCTGGCGTTCCAGGCACTGCTGCCCTCCAGGTCCTGCGAGACCTGGAAGAAGATCACGTCCACCCCCGTGGGCGGCTCGGACGGGAACGGCCAGACCACCTTCAGGCGGCAGCCGATGCGCTGCAGTTGCTGCACCACCACGTCACGGTCCTCCCCCGGCGGATAGACCACGGTGACGCTGATGCTGCGCAGGTCTTCATAGAGACGGCGTAGGCTTGAACTCATGGTTTGCTCACCTCAGCCAGAACTCGGAAAAACCGAAGGTGGACAGGTACGGATCGGGCCGCACCGGCTCGGACGCTTCCCAGGCGATATCGAACTGCCCATCGGCGCGGCAGATGCCGATGCGCGGCGTGAGCGCGCAGTGGTTGTTCTCCGCATCCACCGTGACGCGCCCCTCCGGCGAGTCGAAGGACACCGCGCGCGCCGCCTCCACCAGCTTGCGCCGGTCCATGCTGCCCGCGCGTTGCAGGGCGCGGGCGAACAGGTGCACCTGGGTGTAGGCCATCTCGGACCAGGTGCTGGTGGGCCGCTCGCCGAAGCGCTTGCGCCACAGCGCCACGAAGCGCTGGTTGCTCTCGTTCTGCACCGAGCCGAAGTAGGTGGCCGAGGTGATGTGCCCCTCGCACAGCGCCGGGCCGATAAGGCGGATCTCCTCCTCCGCCATCGACAGGCTGGCAATCGGCATGGTCCTGGGGTCGAGGCCGAAGTCCCGGTACAGCTGGTAGAACAGCCGCGCCGACTGCCCCACCAGCGTGGAGAACACCACGTCGGGCTGCTGGGCCTTGATGTCCGCGAGCACTTCCTTGAGCTCCGCCGGCCCGGCCTCGATGGGCAGGTAGACCTCTTCGAGGATTTCGCCGCCATGCTGCTCGACCATGTCGCGCATGATGCGGTTGGACTCGCGCGGGTAGATGTAGTCCGCTCCGACGAGGAAGAAGCGCGTGCCGCGGTTCTGCATCAGGTAGGCGGCCAGCTGCACGCTGTTCTGGTTGGGAACGGCCCCGGTGTAGATCACGTTGGGCGAGTACTCGAAGCCCTCGTAGAACGAGCAGTACCACAGCAGTGCATTGTTGCGCTCGATCACCGGCAGCACCGCCTTGCGGCTCGAAGACCGCGAGCAGCCGAACACCACGTTGACCTCGTCCTCCAGCAGCAGCCGCGTGGCGAGCTTGCGGTACTCGGCGATGTCGCCCTTGGGGTCGTAGACCACGGGGATCAGCGGCCGGTCGAGCACGCCGCCGAGCTGGTTGATCTCTTCGATGGCCAGGGCGGTGCCGAAAAAATGCTCCGACTCGGTGACGCCCGTGGCGCCCGAGCGGGAGAACAGCACGCCGACGCGCCAGCCGTCGTCCTGGGACTGCAGCGGCATTGAGAGGTTTTCAGGCATGGCATTCCTTCATTGGTCGAACACGCTTTGCAGCTGGTGCGACGTTCTTGCGCCCTGCAGCAACAGCATCAGCAGGATGCGCGCCTTGTGCGGGCTCAGATTGTCGGCGAACACGGCGCCAGCCGCCTTGAGCGTGTGACCGCCGCCATCGAACCCGTAGGCCGGCTGCACGCGCCCGTTGGGCACGCGGGTGGAAATGACCACCGCCACCCCGCGCGCGATGGCCTCGCGGATGGCCTCATACATGCCGGCATTCACGTTGCCGAAGCCCAGCGCCTGCACCACGATGCCGCGCGCACCCAGCGCCACCGCAGCGCGCAACAGGTCGCCGCTGGCGCCCGCGAACATGGGCACGATCTCCACCCGCGGCAGGGCGCCCGCGCGCAGCGGCACGTGCTGGCGGCGCGCGGACTGGCGCGAGAAAACCACCCGGTCATCGTCCACCACGCCCAGCAGGCCGAAGTCACCGGACTTGAAGGCCTCCACGTCGGCCGTGTGGGTCTTGGTGGCCTCGCGGGCGGCGTTGATCTGGTTGTTCATCGCCACCAGCACGCCCTGGCGTCGGGCCTGGCCGGCCACGCAGATGCGCGCTGCGTTGAGCAGGTTGCGCGGCCCGTCGAAATCGGGCACCGAGGCATTGCGCTGCGCGCCCACCAGCACCACGGGCTTGTCGCTGGCCAGGGTCAGGTCCAGGAACCAGGCCGTCTCCTCCAGCGTGTCGGTACCGTGGGAGATGATGACGCCGGTGATCTCCGGGCGCGCCAGCGCCTCGTGCACGGCATGCCACAGCTGCACCCAGCGTCCCGGGTCCATGTGGTCGGACGGGATGTTGAACAGCTCGCGCACCTCCAGCCGCGCCACGCGCGACATGGAGGGCACGGCCGCCAGCAAGTCCTCGCCCGACAGCGCAGGCACGGCCCCACCCCGCTCGGGGTCGAGCTTCATGGCGATGGTGCCGCCGGTGGCGATGAGCTGGCACAGCGGCAGGGGCAACGGCACCGGTGGCGGTGCCGACAGCGAATGGTCCATGGTGCGCATCTCAGACCCTCAGGTGGCTGAAGACGGATTCCACGGCCCCCTCGGCCTTGGCCAGGCCCTCGTCGACCAGCTCGCCCTGCTTGAGGATCACGTAGCGGTCGGCCACCTTGAGCGCGAAGGGCACGTTCTGCTCCACGATCAGCAGCGTTGTGCCGTGCTGCTCGCGCTCCTGCAGCAGGGCATTGGCCAGCCGGTCGATCACCGAGGGCTGCAGGCCTTCGGTGATTTCGTCGAGCAGGATCACCGAGGGCCGCACCATCAGCGCCCGCGCCAGCAGCAGCATCTTCTGCTCGCCGCCCGAGAGCGTGCCAGCGTACTGCGCCAGGCGGCTGCCGAACACCGGGAACAGCGGCTCCACGGCGGCAAAGCGCTCCTCGAACAGCGACTCCTGCGCTAGGCCCAGGCGCAGGTTGTCGCGGATGCTCAGGTCGGCGAACAGCGGCTGCTCCTGCGAAGCATAGGCCACACCCTGGCGTGCGATGCGGTGCGGCGGCAGGCGGGTGATGTTCTCGCCATGCAGGTGGATGGCGCCGGCCTTCTTGGCCAGGTAGCCCATTACCGTCTTGAGCAGGGTGCTCTTGCCCATGCCGTTCTTGCCCAGCAGGGCCACGGCCTCGCCCTTGCGGATGTCCAGGCTCAGGCCGCGCAGCACCACGGAGGCGCGGTAGCCGCTGGTGATGCCGTCGAGCACCAGGGCCGATGGGGATGCAGTGGCGTTCATGCGCCCTCCTTCACGGCATGCGTGCTGCCCGAGTAGATGGTCTTGACCAGGGGCGAATTGACCACCTCCTGGAAGCTGCCCTGCATGGCGATGGCCCCCTGGTGCAGCACCACGATGCGGGTGGAGATGAGCTCCACGAAGTCGAGATCGTGCTCCACCAGCAGGCAGCACAGGCCATAGCGGTGCGCCAGCGACGACAGCACCTCGCCGATCTGCGTACGCTCGGTCTTGGTCAGACCGGCCGTGGGCTCGTCGAGCAGCACCACGCGCGGCTCCAGCGCCAGCACCATGGCCAGCTCCAGCGCCTGCTGCTCGCCGTGCGAGAGGTCGCGCGCCACGGTGGCCAGCTTGCCCTCCAGCGCCGTGGCCCGCACCACGTGCAGTGCATAGGGCGGCAGGCGCAGCACCGGGTCCTGGCGCAGCAGAGAGGGGCGCTCCAGCCGCGTGCCCGCGATGCGCAGGCACTCGGCCACGGTCAGCGACTCGAAGATGTTGGCGTTCTGGAACTTGCGGCCCAGGCCCAGGTGCACGCAGGCTTCGGGCGGCAACTGACCGATGTCGCGGCCGCACAGCTCCACGGTACCACCGGTGCGCTCGGCGCCGTCGCTCATGCAGCGCATCAGCGTGGTCTTGCCGGCACCGTTGGGCCCGATCAGGCCCACCAGTTCGCCCGGGCGTGCCTCCAGGTCGATACCCTGCAGCACCTTGAGGAAGCCGAAGCTCTTGGTCACGCCCTGCATGCGGATGGCCACTGCATCGGCCAAGCCGGCCTCGCCGGCCCCGGGGCGGGTCTGGCGCTCCTGCAGTTGCGGACTGCGGGCCGCCCCCTGCAGCAGGCCGAAGGGCTTGAGCAGCAGCGGGATCAGCCCCTGTGGAAACAGCACGATGACGACCACGAAGGCCGCCCCCAGGATCAGCTGCCACGCAAAAGGCATGCTGCTGCTCAGGTAGGCCGTTGCCACGTTGATCAGCACGCCGCCGGCCAGCGGCCCCCACAGCGTGCCGCGCCCACCCAGGGCCACCCAGATGATGAGCTCGGTGCCCAGTGCAAAGCCTGTGAGCTCCGGTGCTACCACGCCGCTGAACGCGCCGTAGCCAAAACCCGCGATGCCGGCCATGGTGCCCATGGCGGTCAGCAGCGCGATCTTCACCAGCGACGTGTCGATGCCCAGGTAGGTGCAGCGCACCTCGTTGTCGCGGATGGCGGCCAGCATGCGGCCCGCATCGCTGCGCACCAGCACCCAGCCAATGGCGCCGGCCACGGCCAGCATGCCTGCGGCCACCCAGTACCAGGCCTCCAGGGACCAGTCGAAGCTGGGGTAGCCGGTCAGCCCCGAGCTCGAGCCCGTGAAGCTGCCGCCCGACAGCAGCAACTGCGTGAGCACGATGGGCAGCACCAGCGAGATCACCGTGGCGAAGAACGGCGAGGCCCCGCGGTAGAACGAGAGCCAGCCCACCAGGCCGGCGACGGCTGCGCTGGCCAGCACCGTGGCGCCAAGCGCCAGCAGCACGGTGAAAGCGCTGAACCCGCCGTGCGTGAACACCAGCCCCGCCGCATAGGCGCCGATGCCGAAGAAGGCCGACTGGCCGAAGGTCAGGTAGCCGGTGTAGCCCCAGAGGATGTCCACCGTGATCGCCGCGATGGCGAAGAAAAAGGCCTTGATAAGGATGTTGAGCAGGTAGGTGTCGAACATCCACGGGCCGGCGACGAGCAGCACCGCCCCGATGGTGGCCAGCACCGCGAAGCGGTAGGTGGCGCCAGAGGGCGCCGCTGCCGCGGACTGCGGCGCAGGAGCATGGTTCAGGAGGGTGGTATCAGCCACGGGCAAACCCCTTGGGACGGATGCGCAGCGTCACGGCTGCAAGAACGGCGATGGTCAGCCCGCCGAGGACGGGGCTGGCGTAGGTACTGACCAGCACCTGGGCTGCGCCGAACACGGCGCAGGTCAGCAGCAGGCTGGCCATGGAATGGCCCGAGACCATGACCAGCATGAAGGCGCTGACCAGCCAGGGCAGTCCCATGTTGGGGTCGACGCTGGACAGCGGCGTGATCATGGCGCCGGCCAGCGTGCCCAGGCCCGCACCCAGGCTGAAGGTGATGAAGCGCACGCGGCCCGAGTGGATGCCCAGGCTGCTGGCCAAGTCCTCGTTCATGATCACGGCGCGGGTGCGCACGCCAAAGCGCGTCCCATTGAGCAGGCCGGCGAGCGCCAGGCACAGCACGATGGCCACGGGCACCAGCACCAGGCGGTAGGCCGAATAGTCGACCCCTGCCACCTGCCAGGTACCCGACAGCGGCGCACCGACGAACTGCACCTCGCGGCCGAAGGCCATCACGATCAGCTGGCCGATCACGATCCCGAGCCCCCAGGTGGCCAGGATGGCGTCGAGCGGCCTCTTGTACAGCGGGCGCACGATGAGCCCTTCCACCAGCATGCCCACGGCCACGCCGACCACGATGGCCAGCGGCCAGGCCAGCCACGGGTCCATCTGCAGCCGCGTGACCACATAGCTTGCATAGCCGCCGAGCGTGAGCAGGGCGCCGTGCGCGAAATTGACGATCTTCATCACCCCGAAGACCATCATCAGCCCCGCCGTGACGACGAACAGCATCGCCGCCGTGGTGAGCAGATCCAGCAACAGAACCATGGTGTGCTCCTAGGGATGGGAAGGAATCGGGCCGCGCAGGGAAAGCGCGGTGGCGGCGGCGGTAAGTGTCATGGGGTGTCTCCTGGGTCTTGTGGGTAGTGCAAGCAATGCAAGAAGTGCCTGCACAGGCAATGCACAGGCCATGCCTGCCAGGCGGGCCTGGCGCACGGAATCGGTCGGTGAAAGGAACAGCGGGAGGGGTCCCACAGAAAACATTTTTCAAGCTCCAGAAAGCAAAAAGCCCCTGACCGCGCGGTGTGCGCATTCAGGGGCTTTCATAGCCGGTATGTGGTCAGCAATGCTGCTGAGGGACCGCAGTGGCTTGGCCAGTGCGGTCGTTTCAATTATGACAGCCGGTCACACCAGCGTCAACAAAGAGCGAGGCCGTTTTCCTCGCGTTCTGTCCTCCGTGCAGGCGCCCTCCAGTGAGCGCATTCAAGCGGCGGTGCTCACTCCATCTGCGGGCACTGCGCACCCGGGTCCACGCTGGCGAAGGTCTCCAGGATGCGGATGCTGCCATCGGAGCGCACCTGCCCCAGGCGCATGGACAGCGGCGTGTGCCGGCCCTTGCCCATGCGCAGCGTGCCGCGCGGCCCGGTGATGGTCACCTCGCCCAGGGCCTTGACGACCTTGGCGGCATCGGTGCCGCCCGCCGCCTCCACGGCCGCCTTGTACTGGAAGAAGGCCTCGTACTGCGGCACCGAGAGTTCGTTGGGCGCCTTGAGCTCGGCACCGAAGCGCACCAGCATGCGCATGCGAAACGAGCGGTTGTGCGCCGTGTCGATGGAGGGGAAGTACGACGCCGCCATGAGCATGCCCGTGGCCGCGCTCCCCATCTCCCGCGCGGTGCTTTCGTCGATGGAGAGGTTTCCGAGTGGTATGCGCACATCGGCAGCCTTGAGCTGCCGGGCCAGCGACACGTTGGGCGCACCGCCCGCGGTGGCACTGATGAGGGCATCGGGCCTGGCCGTGCGGATCCTGGCGATCACCGCCGTCCAGTCGCTGCCATCCACGGGCAGGTACTCCTCGCCAACCACCTGCCCACCGCCCTTCCTGATGGTCTGGCGCGCAAACTCGAGCATGCCGCGGCCAAAGGCGTAGTCGCTGCCTACCAGGAAGAAGCTGCGCGCGTTCCGGTTGCGCGCCAGATACTCGACCACGGGCGCCACCTGCTGCTCGGGCACCCAGGCGTTGACGTACATCCAGGGGCTGCACGAGCGACCTTCGTAGAACGAGGTGTAGATGTAGGGCAACTGGCCGCGTGCGACGATGGGCAGCGCCGCATTGCGCGCTGCGCTGGTCTGCATGGCGATGAGGGCGTGCACCTTTTTCTGGAACACCAGGGCCTGCACGGCCTTCTGCGCGCCCTCGGCGCCGGATGCGTCGTCCATGATCTCCAGTTGCACCGGCCGCCCCAGGATGCCTCCGTTGGCATTGATCTCCTCGACCGCCAGTTGCGAAGACTGCACCACGGCGGGCGCCACCAGGCTGTTGGCGCCCGAGAGGCCCACGGCCACGCCGATGCGGATGGGCTCGGCCGCACGCGGCTGCGCCGAGACGGTGGTGGCCATGGCGAGCAACACCGCCGTGGCGAACAGGGCCAGCACGGCCATCTGCAGGGTGCTCAAAAGCAGCTTCATCGCAGCATCTCCCGCCGCACTCAGCGCGCTGCGGCCAAGGGCAGTTGCCACAGCGGCGCGCCCCTGTGGGAGGCCGCGGCGTGTGCGGCCCCGGCGCTGCCCCTGGATGTTGCCGGGTCGACGCCCTCGGCCCCCAGGTGGAAGGTGGACACCAGCGCGAGCAGGCGGCGCGACTGGTCCTGCAGGCTCGCAGCCGCAGCGGCGCCCTCCTCCACCAGCGCGGCGTTCTGCTGCGTGGCATGGTCGAGTGCGGCGATGGCGTGGTTGATGCCGTGGATGCGCCCGCTTTGCGCGGTCGATGCCCCGGCCACCTCGCCGATGATGGCGGAGACCCGCTCCACGCTGGCCACGATGTCGGCCATGGTGGTGCCGGCGCCTTGCACCAGGCGTGCGCCCGCTGCCACGTGCGAGAGGCTGTCGTCGATGAGGCCCTTGATCTCCCTGGCCGCCGAGGCGCTGCGCTGGGCGAGCGCCCGCACCTCGCCTGCCACCACGGCAAAGCCACGCCCGGCGTTGCCTGCGCGTGCCGCCTCCACCGCGGCATTGAGCGCCAGGATGTTGGTCTGGAAGGCGATGCCGTCGATGACACCGATGATGTCGGCGATGTGCCGGGATGACTGGGTGATCTGGCCCATGGTGTTCACCACCTGGCCCACGGCTGCGCCGCCGCGCTGGGCCACGGTCGCCGCATTGCCTGCCAGGCCGTTGGCCTCGCCCGCCGCCTCGGCGCTGTGGCGCAGGTTGCCGGCAAGCTGGTCCAGCGAATGGGCCGTCTCCTGCAGGCGCGTGGCGGCCTGCTCGGTGCGCTGGCTCAGGTCCAGGTTGCCGGCCGCCACCTCGGAGCTGGCGGTATCGATGCTCACGGCCGCGTCGCGGATGTCGGCCACCAGGCCGCGCAGGCGCCGCTGCATGGTGGCGATGGCGTCGAGCAGGCGCCCTACCTCGCCCTGCCCCGCGCCTTCGATGGCATTGTCCAGCGCGCCCTCGGCAATGCGCTCGGCGATGCGCACCGCCCGCTCCACCGGCCGCTGGATGCCGCGCGCGATGCGCCAGGCCACGAGCACACCGAGGGCCACCGCAGCCAGCGCCAGCAGCGCGCCGATGGCCGTGGAACGCTGGATCTGCGTGCCCACCGCCGTGGCCAGCAAGGCATTGCGCTGGGTCTGCAGGGCAATGAGTGCATTCACCCTGGCGCGCCACTGCGCCTCCACCGGCCGCAACTCCTGCGTGAGCGTGGTGGTGGCGTCGATGTTGGCGCCGGCCAGGCCATGCCTTGCCGCCTGCTGCACCAGCGCCATGCCGCGCGCGCCCAGCGCCGCGATGTCTGCCGCGAGCTGGCGCTCGTCGGCCTGGGCACCGGCCATGGCCGCGGCCAGTGCCTTCTCGGCGCGCACGTACTCGCCGCGCGCTTTCTCCAGGGTGGCGCCTTCGGCCTTGAGCTCGGCCATATCAGACAGCAGCACGATGGAGCGCACCTGCAAGGCCATCAGGTTGATGTTGTCCAGCAGCTCGCGGGCGAAGGCGGCGCGCTGGTTGTTGACCTCCACGATCTGGCGCACCTGGCTGCCCACCTGGTGCGAGGACCAGGCATTCATGCCGGCCACGGTCATGATCAACGCCAGCAGGCAGCCAAAGCCGAGCGCCAGCCGGCTGGCGATGGAGTGGGTGAATCGGTGCAAGGTCATGGAAAACTCCTCGAATCGGGCATGGCTGCGCCCAAGGGCGGCGCTGGTGGCGCCGCCCCTTGCGCAGCGGGTCGTGGTGGAGAGCTGGAGGAAAACCCGGCCCTTGCGGTCGGGTGGAGCCGGCGACCGGTGTGCCGGCCGCCTGTGCCTGCAATTTGCAGGCTTACTTCAGGTCAGGGCACTGTGCACCAGGGTCCACGCCCTTGAAGGTCTGCAGGATCTTGATGGCGCCGCCGGCCTGGATCTGGCCCAGGCGCATCGCCAGTGGCGCGTGGCGGCTCTTGTTCATGCTGACCTCGCCGCGCGGGCCGGTGTAGGACACCTCGCCCAGTGCCTTGATGATCTTGTCCTTGTCCACCGCGCCCACCTTCTCGACGGCGGCCTTGTACAGGTAGAAGGCCTCGTACTGGGGCTCGGACAGCTCATTGGGCGTCTTCAGGTCGGCGCCGAACTTCTTCGCCATCGCAGCGATGAACTTCTGGTTCTCGGGCGTCTCGATGGTGGTCAGGTACGAGGCGGACATGTACATGCCCGTCGCCACGTCGCCCATGTTCTTCGCGGTGGCTTCGTCGATGGCCAGGTTGCCGTAGGGCAGGTTCAGGCCCGAGCCCTGCAGTTGCTTGGCCAGCGAGACGTTGGGCGCGCCGCCGGCGGTGGCGCTGATCAGCGCATCGGCCTTGGCCGCACGGATCTTGCTGAGCACCGGGGTCCAGTCCGAGCCGTCGATGGGCAGGTACTCCTCGCCCACCACCTTGCCGCCATTCTTCTCGATGTATTTCTTGGTGAAGTCCAGCATGCCACGGCCGAAGGCGTAGTCATTGCCCACCAGGAAGAAGTTGCGCGCCTTCAGGTTGGACCAGAAGTAGTTGACGATGGGCGCCACCTGCTGCTCGGGCACCCAGGCGTTGACGTACATCCAGGGGTTGCACGAGCGGCCTTCGTAGAACGAGGTGTAGATGTAGGGCACCTTGCCGCGCGAGACGATAGGCAGGGCCGCGTTGCGCGCGGCGCTGGTCTCCATGGCGATGACGGCGTCCACCTTCTTCTGGAACACCAGGGTGTCGAAGGCCTTCTGCGCGCCCACGGCGCCCGAGGCATCGTCGACGATCTCGAGCTCAACCTTGCGTCCGAGGATGCCGCCTGCGGCATTGATCTCTTCGACCGCCAGTTGCGAGGACTGCACCACGGCCGGTGCCACCACGCTGTTGGCACCCGAGAGGCCCACGGCCACGCCGATGCGGATGGGGTCGGCGGCCTGGGCCTGCAGGGCCAGCGCGGCAGCCAGGGCGATTGCGCCGTAGCGCAGGAGGGAGGTGAAGGGGGTCATCATCAGAAGGCTCCTTGGGTTGGGGTGAATGGAAAAGAAAACACGGGGCGGGAACATTCGGAGGTGGACATCAGTGCCGCGGCAGCGGCCAGCCGGTGCCCAGCATGGGGTCGTAGACGTCGTCGCGGCGGTCGCGCAGCACGTGGTTGAAGGCGTTGAGCTGGCGCGCCTGGCGCGTGGACCGAAGGTCCAACTGCGCGATGAGCACCAGGTCTTCACCGCCCTCGGCAGCCGGGCCCGCGACAGGCCAGCCCTGGGCATCGACGATCAGGCTCTGGCCGATGAAGGGCTGACCGCGTTCGGTGCCCGTGCGGTTGGCGCAGACGATGTTCAACGCATTGCTGTGGGCGCTGGCCATGGCCAGCGTGTTGGCCATGGCAGGGCTGCCCGCGGGCTGGCCCGGCATGGGCACCCAGTTGGTGGGCATGGCCACGACGTCGGCGCCCTGCATGGCCAGCAGGCGGTAGACCTCGGGGAACCAGCCGTCGTAGCAGATCACCACGCCCAGGCGCCCCCACGGCGTATGGAACAACGGCAGGCCCCTGTCGCCCGCCTCGAAGAACAGGTGCTCGTCGCCCCACAGGTGCAGCTTGCGGTAGGTGCCGAGCCAGCCCGTGGGGCCGACGACCACGGCCGCGTTGTACAGGCACTCGCCATCGCGCTCGGCAATGCCAGCCACGATGAGCGTGTTGCAGCGCCGGGCCACCTCGATCCATGCCTGCGTGCTCGGGCCGGCGGGCACGGGCTCGGCCAGCGCAAAGGCCTCGGCGCGGCTCTCGAACACATAGCCGGTGTTGGCCAGCTCGGGCACCACCACCAGGGCGGCACCGCCCGCGGCCGCACGCTCGACCAGGGCCACGGAGCGCGCCAGGTTGTCCTCCTTGTGGCCGATGCGCGGCTCCATCTGGATGCTCGCCACGGTGACAAGGTGCCCGGCAGTGCCCGGCACGTGAAGGTTCCCCAAAGCAGACGACAACGACATTCAAACTCCAAAAAGCAAAAAGCCCCTGACCGCGCGGTGAGCGCATGTCAGGGGCTTTCATAGCCGGTATGTGATCAGCAATGTTGCTGAGGTTCTGGCGCGGCAAAAGCCGGACCAGTGCGGTGAATTATGGACGCGTAAAAAATCGGAGTCAACAACTTGTCACAGTGGTGTTGTTGCGCCGTGCAGGCGGGCGGCAAGGCAATTTCGCCGCCGCAGCACGCCCAGGCTCAGAACGAATAGCGCTCAGTGACCCCGCTCTTCTTGCTGTTCTTGTAGGCGCTGAAAAGGAACTGCGCCGCGATCAGGCCACCGACCGCCAGCGTGCCCCTGGGGCCCAGGGTGCTGGCCATGGAGTACAGCAGTTTCTCCTTGCCGGCATGCTTGCCCGAGGGGTCGACCGCGGCACCGTTCATCGACGAAACGGTGAAGTAGAACAGGCCGGTGAGCACCAGCGTGGCGATGGCCAGCAAAATGGATTTGCCCAAGCGCTGCAGGAGCCCCGGCTGCACCTGTTCAACCTTGCCGGCCTTTTTCCCACCAGCGCCCTATCCACGATGCGTTGCTGCGCGGCCTCCGACAGGGCGTGCACGCCGATGTCGTCGCCCAGGCCCTTGGCGGTGATCACGGTGGTGAAGCGCGCGTCCTTGGCGGCATGCACCGAAGCCACCTTGTCCTTCTCGATCAGCCGGCCGCCGTGCTCACCCAGTTGGGCCTTCTCCTTCTTTCCGAGCGTGGCCAGCGCCTGCGGTCCGAGGTTCTTCTGTGTGCTGAAAAACACCGCGCGGTCCGACACGCCCACAATGCCGCCATTGACTTCGATCATCTTTCCCTCCCTTGTCATGGAGGCGTGTTTATGCCGCGCAATACCGGGGGCGATGGGCGGGCGCGAGGCCCATGCACCAGCCGGGACATCAGCCTTGGGCCAGCCGCGCGCGCACCTGGTGCCAGGCAGCGGCACAGGCCTGCGCATCCCCTTGCGCTGCCGACGCCTCCAGACCCTTGGCCACGGCACTGTCGGCCTGCCAGCCCAGCGTGCAAAACACCGTGGCCAGGCTGTGCGACAGGCGCTGCAGCGCCGGCAGGTCGCCCGCACCGAGCGCGCCGTCGCCCACCACCAGGTCGTGTGCGAACTGCACCAGGCACTTGGCCCGGTAGGCATGGAACAGGGCTGCGTTGCCCGCGAAATAGGTGGCGATGGCGTCGGCATCGTTCACCGCTTCGCCTGCGGGAGCGGGCACCTGTGCGACCGCCGGGGCCAGGCCGGCCGGCCCCGCCAGGGCATCCTGCACACAGCCCTGCAGTTGCGCCACGGAGGCCGGCTTGCGCAATATGCGCCATACCGGCAGTGGCTCCAGTTGCGCCAGTGCCGCTGCGTTGATGCCGGCGCTGAAGATGGCGACCTTGGCAGCGCCATGCAGCGCCGGGTCGGCCTGCAGGCGCCGCAGCAGGTCAAAGCCCGAGAGGCCGGGCAGCATCAGGTCGGTGATGATGAGCCGCGCAGGCTGCTCCTGCAGCGCCACCAGTGCGCACTCCACGTCGGCGCACAGCACGAGGTCCACGCCCAGGTCTTCCAGCGCCATGCCGATGAAGCGGGTGATGGAGGCGTCGTCCTCGACCAGCAGCACCCGCCGGTTCATGGCGCGTTGGGCTCCAGGCTGCTGGCCAGCAGGGCCGGCAGCTCGGCCACCAGGCGCGGTTTGTGGATCACGTTCACGCCCTGCAGCGCAAAGGCATAGGGCGCGCGCTGCGATTCGTCCAGCGACGTCACGACGATGAGGCGGCTTTTGGCGAACTGGGGATGCGAGCGCAGCGTGGTGATGAGTGCCCCGCCGTCGATGCCGGGCAGCAGGATGTCCACGATCAGGATGTCGGGCTGGATCTGCCCATACATCGCCAGGCCCGTGATGCCGTCGTTGGCAATGTGCAGGCGCAGCCCCGGAAAGTGCTGCCCCACCAGCAGCGACACCAGGTTCTGGAAATGGATGGAGTCCTCGATCAGCAGCACCTGCGGCGCACCATCGCGTGGTGCGGTGGCAGGCGGCACCGGCGGGGCGGCCTGCAGCGGCGCGGGTGCGGTGGCCAGGGCCGCCCACCCGCTGGCCGAGGGCTCCGCCCCCCCGCCGGCACGGCTGCGCAGCCAGTGCTCCACCGACTCGCGCGAGATGCGCCGGTGGCCGCCGGGCGTCTTCCAGGCCCTGAGCTCATTGCGGTCCACCATCAGCTGCACCGATCGCACTGCCAGGCCCAGCATGCGTGCGGCCTCGAAGGTGCTCACATGAGCCTGCGCAGGGGATTCCGGGTCCAAGGGTGTTTCACTTTTCATGACTGCGCCAGTTTAACGCTGCAAATGTTTCGAGTACACTGCCATATTTGATAAAAATGATTTCAATGATCCGTCATTGATCCAACGCATCCCGGGCGTCACCAACGCCCCGGCCACCGCCCCATGTCCATGAAGAAGGTACTCATCGTCGAAGACCATGCCGACATCCGCAAGCTGCTGCGGATGACGCTGGAGTTCGACGATTTCGAGATCCACGAGGCACCCGATGGCGCCTGCGGCCTCGCCATGGCGCGCGAGTTCGCGCCCGACGTCGTTCTGATGGACGTGATGATGCCGGGCGCGCTGTCGGGCCTGGACGTCTGCCGCCTGATCAAGGCCGATCCGTGCCTGCAGCACACCAAGGTGATCATGCTCAGCGCCCTCGGCCAGGCGCAGGACCGCCTGCACGGCCAGCAGGCGGGCGCGGACGACTACCTGGTCAAGCCCTTTCGCACGGCCGAGGTGCTGGCCTCCATCTACCGGCTGGAAACGGCCGCATGACGCGCGCCGGCATGCCGTTTTGCGCCGATGGCAACACGCCCCTCGCCTGAACGCAGGGAATTGCCGATACTCGGGTGGCCCCACCAGGTCGCCAAACCGCCGATCCACCATCGATGCACCCAACGCCCCGCCAACGCCCTGCCTCGCCGGCGCCCCTTGCCTTGCGGTGCTGCAGCGCCCTGCTGGGCCTGGTGCTGGCCGGCCACGCACACGCCGGCCCCGTGCTGGACAGGGTGAACACCCGGCACAGCGTGCGCGTGTGCATCTGGCCGGACTACTATGGCGTCACCTTCCGCAATCCGCGCACCCGGCAGTTGAGTGGAATCGACATCGACCTGTCCGCCGAACTGGGCAAGGACCTGCGCGCCAGGGTGGAGTACGTCGAATCGTCGTTTGCCACGCTGGTCCACGACCTGCAAAGCGAGCGCTGTGACGTGGGCATGTTCGCCATCGGCATGATGCGCGAGCGCATGGAACACCTGAAGTTCACCAGCCCCTACCTGGCCAGCGGCATCTACGGCATCACCACCAAGAGCAACACCGTCGTGCGGCAGTGGGCCGACATCGACCAGCCCGGCGTGCTGGTGGCCGTGCAGGCCGGTACCTTCATGGGACCGGTGATGACCGAGATCCTGCAGCACGCCAAGGTGGTCACGGTGACCCCGCCGGCCACGCGTGAGCGCGAGCTGGAAGGCGGGCGCGTGGACGTGTTCATGACCGACTACCCCTACAGCCGGCGCCTGCTGGACAACGCCGACTGGGCACGGCTCGTGGCACCACCGCAGCCTGTGCGCGTGCTGCCCTATGCCTATGCCGTCAAGCCCGGGGACGATGCCTGGCTCAAGGCCATGGAGGACTTCGTGGCGCGCATCAAGCGCGACGGCCGGCTCGATGCCGCCGCCGGCAGAAACGGCCTGAGCGCGATCGTGGTGCGCTGAGAGCATGGCAGGCGCGGCGCAGCCCCGACCACGGCAGGCGCTGCGAGCACTGGGCCGGATGCGGCGCAGCGTGAGCACGCTGGCACTGGTGGCGGGCCTGCTGCTCACGGCCGCCGTGGCGGTGGCCACCGCACTCGTGGGGCTGAGCGACCGGGCGAATGCCATCCGCTGGGACCAGGAGAAGGCCGAGCTGCTGGCCCGCATGCTGGAAGACCAGACCACGCGCACCGTCGACGGCGGCCTGTTCGCGCTCGGGGCACTGGCCGACGTGGCCGCCATGCGCAACCCGGGGGCCGACGGCGCCCAGACCGAGGCATCCCTCAGGCAGGCCCTGGCGGGCACTCCGTTCCTGCGCGCCATCGCCGTGGTGGATCCCACGGGCCGCATCGTCGCCAGCAGCGTGGCGGGCGAGGTCGGCCGGGTCATCGAGCTGGCGCACCTGGGGCCGGCAGTTTCCCAGGGCAGGAGTTCCATCGGCCCCTTCCTGCGCGGCCGCGGCCTGGCCAGCCTGGACAAGAATCTGCCTGACCGCAGCGCTCCCGCTGCGCTGGGCTTCATTCCCCTGGTGCGGGGCTTCACCGACGATGCGGGCCGGCCGTTGCGGCTGGTGGGCCTGCTCAATCCCGATTCGCTGGCCAACCAGCAGCAACTGGCTGTCGGCGAGACGGGCTTCGGCGCCGTGATCGCCTCGTACGATGGCGAGGTGCTGGTGAGCTCGGGCATCGCGCAGGCCGGGCGCGACCTGTCGGCACTGCCGGCATTCCGCGACTACCTGCCGGGCGTGGAGCACGCCAGCTACATCGGTGCGGGCGTGGGCGGCAAGCGGCAGATCGTTGCCTTTCGCACTTCGCGCACCCAGCCGCTCGTGGTCATGGCGGAAGAGAGCCATGAGGCCTCGGCCAGCCGCTGGCTGGAGGACTCGCTGGGCTTCCTCTGCGTGGGCGCGGCCGCCTGCGCACTGCTCTTGCTGCTGACCCTGGCCGTGTGGCGCAGCCTGCGCGCGCGCGAAGCCGCCCACCGGCTGGCGGCGCAGGCGCAGGCGCGCATCGCGCACAGCGAGCGTGAGCTGGCGGTGCTGATGCGCAGCGTGCAGGAGCTGATCTTTCGCACCGATGCCAGCGGCGTGATCACCTTCGTCAACGCGCGCTGGGCCGCGCTGAGCGGCGGCAACGAATCGGCCGCCATCAGCCGCCTGCTGCAGGAACTGGTGGACCCCGGCGACCGCAGCCAGGTGGCGCAGCTGTTCGGCCAGGGCGAGCAAGGCGGCGTGCGCACCTGCCAGGCCCTGATCCAGCTCGGTGCCGGGCGCCGCCTGCTGTTCGACGTGGCGGTGGTGCCGCTGCTGGAAGACGGCAAGGTGCTGGGTTTCGCGGGCAGCGCGGTGGACGTGACCGAGCGCTGGGCCGCCCAGCGCAACCTGCAGAACCAGCTCGAGTTCCGCGACCTGATGCTGGAGATGAACCCGTTGCCCATCTCCCTGACCGACATGGACAGCCGCGTCGTGCTGGTCAACCGCGCCTGGGAGGAATACCAGGGCCGCCAGCGCAAGCACGTGGTGGGCCTCCTGCTGGAGGATTTCCTGCCCATCGACGAAGCCATGGTGCACGCCCGCGCGGACCGCATGCTGCTGGGCCAGGGCGGCCAGGTGCAGTTCGAGACGCGCATCCTGCACGGCGACTGCTCGCTGCGCGACACCCGCGTGACCAAGGCCCTGGTGTCCAACGCCCAGGGCGAGGCCACCGGCATCCTGTGCACGCTGATGGACGTGACCGATTTTCGCGAGGCCGAGCGCGTGACGCAGGAAGCGCGCGACGCCGCCGAGGAGGCCTCGCGCACCAAGTCGGAGTTCGTGGCCAACATGAGCCACGAACTGCGCACGCCGCTGCAGTCCATCATCGGCTTTTCCGAACTGGGCATGCTGCGCGCCCGGACCGACGCGCGTCTTTCAGGCATGTTCGAGGACATCCACCGCTCGGGCGAGCGCATGCTCGATCTGGTCAACGACTTGCTGGACGTGGCCAAGATCGAGAGCACCGTGGGCACCTTCCACCTGGAGCGGGTGGACCTGCGCGGCATCGTGCGCCCGGTGCTGCGCGAGATCGAGCCCCTGCTGATCCCCGGCCGGCTGCACCTGGACGTGCGCCTGGGCGAGGCACCGCTGATCGCCAAGGTGGATCCGCTGCGCTTCCAGCAGGTGATCCGCAACATCGTGGCCAACGCCATCAAGTTCTCGCCAGAGGGCTCGCCCATCCAGCTGCTGGGCCGCGTGGACAGCCTCGGCCAGATCCGCCTGGCCGTGCGCGACTACGGGCCGGGCATCCCGCCCGCCGAGCTCCAGACCATCTTCGAGGCCTTTCGCCAGTCCAGCAAGACCAAGGACGGATCGGGCGGCACCGGCCTGGGGCTGGCCATCTGCCAGAAGATCGTGGAAGCCATGGGCGGCCAGATCTACGCCGAGAACGCGCCCGGGCGCGGCTCGGTGTTCCATGTGGTGCTGCCGGCGCGCGGCTCCAGCGAGACCGTCACGGCAGAACTGTAGGGGCAGGCGGCCGCTCGCCCAACGCCTCTGCGCAGCCAGGGGGTGCGCCTCCCTGCCCGTTCCGCCTTCTCTCAAGCCTTGCGCATCTAGATGCACCACTCCAATCCAGGGCATCTTGCGCTTGATCAGCCCCTTGAAGTTGCACAAATGATATTTATCATTAAAATGCGATAAATATCATTTCGATCACTTCAATTGAGGAGCACGTCATGCCACCCCCTTCTGCCTCTAGCGCCCCCACCGGGGCGGCCGGGGCTGCAGCACCTGCCGCACCCGCCCATCAGGCGGGCGAATTCCTGGTCTTCCGCCTGGGCTCCGAGTCCTATGGCGTCAGCATCCTGGGCATCCAGGAGATCCGGTTCTACGAGCCCCCCACGCGCATTGCGGGATCGCCTCCCCACGTGCGGGGCGTGCTCGACCTGCGGGGGGTGAGCGTTCCCGTCATCGACCTGCGCGTGGTCCTGGGGCTGGAGGCCGGCTTCGACACAGCCACCGTCACGGTGGTGATCAACCCGGACGGCCGCCAGACCGTGGGCCTGGTGGTCGATTCCGTCTCCGATGTGGTGGCACTGCAGGCCGACCAGTTCCGCGCCATGCCCACACTGGGCGAGGGCGGCAGCAGCCACCATATCACCGGCCTGGCCTGTCTCATGCAGGAGGGGCTGGAACGCACCCTGCTGCTGCTGGACCTTTCCCGACTCCTGGCGCAGGTCCAGGGCGACGCGGTCACCCCCCTGTAACAACGAAACGAGAACTGCCATGAACTTCGGCAACATGACCGTGCGCGCACGGCTGACTTTCGCCTTCGGAGGCCTCGCCATCCTGGTGCTGCTGGTCGCAGGCCTGTCGTGGAAGGCCCTGTCGGACGCCAACACCGCCTTCGACCACTATGTGACGGGCATCAACGCGCGTGCCGACATGGCGCAGACGGTACGCACCGCCGTGGACCGGCGCGCCATTGCGGCGCGCAACCTGGTGCTGGTGACCCAGCCCGAGGAAATCGCGCAGGAAAAGGCCGAGGTGATCAAGGCCCATGAGGATGTCAAGGAGCGCCTGGGCAAGCTCAAGAAGATGATTGCAGAGGCCGACGACGCCAGTGACAAGGCGCGCGGCCTGGTGGCCGAGATCGATGCCATCGAGGCACGCTACGGCCCCGTGGCCCTGGCCATCGTGGACCTGGCCCTGAGCGGCAAGCGCGACGAGGCCATCGCCAAGATGAACACCGAATGCCGCCCGCTGCTGGCCGCGCTGATTGCCAAGACCCGCGAGTACGCCAAGGTCACCGACCAGCGCGCCCAGGAAATGATGGACGAATCGGCTGCGCGCTTTGCCCGCCAGCGCAACCTGCTGCTGGTGGCGTGTCTCGCGGCCTTCCTTGCCGCCACCCTGGCAGGCGTGCTCATCACCCGCAGTCTGACGCGCGCCCTGGGCGCCGAGCCGGCCGAGCTGGGCGACGCCGCGCAGCGCGTGGCCAGTGGCGACCTGAGCCCCGTGCCTGGCGCCGCCAACGCCCACGGTGCCAGCGTGCTGGCATCGCTGGCCACCATGCAGGCCAACCTGGCCGAAATCGTGGGCCAGGTGCGCGGCGCATCGGACTCGATTGCCACGGGCTCCACCCAGATCGCCACCGGCAACGTCGACCTGAGCCAGCGCACCGAAGAGCAGGCCAGCGCACTGCAGCAGACGGCGTCCACCATGGAAGAACTGGGCACCACCGTGCGCCACAACGCCGACAACGCGAACCAGGCCAACCAGTTGGCCCTGGGGGCATCGCAAGTCGCCGTGAAGGGCGGCGAGGTCGTGAACCAGGTCGTGGGCACCATGAAGGGCATCAACGACAGTTCGCGCAAGATCGTGGACATCATCGGCGTGATCGATTCCATTGCCTTCCAGACCAACATCCTGGCGCTCAATGCCGCGGTGGAAGCCGCCCGCGCCGGCGAGCAGGGCCGTGGCTTTGCCGTGGTGGCCAGCGAAGTGCGCAGCCTGGCCCAGCGCAGCGCGCAGGCGGCCAAGGAGATCAAGACCCTGATCACCGACAGTGTCTCCCAGGTGGAGCAAGGCTCGGCCCTGGTGGACCAGGCCGGCCACACCATGCAGGAGATCGTGGACTCGATCCGCCGCGTGACGGACATCATGGGCGAGATCAGCGCCGCCAGCCGCGAGCAGAGCACGGGCGTGGGTTCGCTGGGCCAGTCGGTGGCCCAGATGGACCAGGTCACGCAGCAGAACGCCGCCCTGGTCGAGGAAAGCGCCGCCGCCGCGCAGAGCCTGCAACTGCAGGCCCAGCAACTGGTGCAGGCCGTGGCCGTGTTCCGCCTGCCCGAGCGCGATGGCATGGCCCTGGCAGCACCCACGCAGCGCAGCACCCCTGCCGCGCTGCGCCCCGCGGCCATGCGGCCGGCAACGCCTCCGCGCATCCCCGCGGAGCGTCGCAAGGTCGACCGCACCGCCAATACCGGCGTGGCCCGCATCCCGGACGCCGGGCAGCGACTGCCCAGGGACAGCAAGGCCCCCGCAGCGGTGGCAGTCGGTGCGGGTGGTGACGACAACTGGGAGAGCTTCTGACACGCGGGCCGCCAGCCCTGCAGCCCACCCCTGGTGTTCGCTGCAGAGGGTGGACGGGGCCCGGTCCACGGGTTCAGGGGCCTAGTGAAATCGATGGTGGTCCAGCGACCAGCGCCCCAGCACCCGGTAGGCCCCTCCAGAGCCCAGCCGGTTGTAGAGCAACTGGAACTCGCGCACCGTCCAGCACAGCGGCTCCACGGGGTGTTCCGCCACGTCACGGGGGCTGTAGTACAAGGTCATGTGGGGCGTGATGACCGGCGCGGCACGCACGGGGTGCGGGATGGGCCAGGCCGATTCCAGCGCCTCGTACAGCGCCAGGAAACCGGCCACCCCCTCCCCTTCGCCACACAGCACCTGCGGG
>JAZKEE010000073.1:0-12285 GCA_040387235.1 Pseudomonadota bacterium | reverse complement strand
CCCGGCTCCCGCCTTGAATCAAGGCATGCGGCAACCATTCCAAGTCATGTCGGCGTGCCTGATCCAATGAAGATCAAGGCACGTCATGCACGATCTGCCCCGCCGTCAACGTATTCACCGTAGCCCCCGGTATCTCCATCAAGATCCGGCTCCGCTCCGCCGGCATATAGGCAGTGAGGTACATCACCGGCCGCTCATCCATGTCGTGCAGCAGCCGCACCAGCCGCAGCATCGGCCCCCCCACCTCGGTCTTGAGCAGCCCCGCCCGCACCGGGTCTGCCACCACCGCGCTGATCTCCTGCACCACGCGGCCGAACTGCACGCCCTGGGCCATCAATATCTCGTAGAGCGGCTTCTTCTTCAAGGCCGCCGCCGTGGCGCGCTGGCCGATGTCCAGCGGCACCCAGGCATCGGTCAGCAGGGCCGGCGCGCCGCCGATGTGGCTGCGCAGGCGCAGGGCGTGCGTGGCCTCGGTGCCGGGGGGCAGCAGCAGCAGCGAGGCCACGTCGCGCGGGGGCTCGGCCTGTGTCACCTCCAGCACCTGCACCTCGGTCTCCTGCGCGGTCTTGCGCAGGCTGTCCAGCACGCTCAGGCTGGGCACGCGGCGCGGCAGCGGCAGGTTGCCGGCCACAAAGGTGCCCTTGCCGTGGCGCCGCTCCACCAGGCCCTGCGCGGCTAGGTCGGCCAGTGCGCGCCGCACCGTCACGCGCGACACGCCGAAGCGCTCGCACAGCGCCTCCTCGCCGGGCAACGCGCCGTCGGCAAACAGGCCTTGCGAGATCTGGTCGCGCAGCACCAGGAACAGTTGGCGGTGCAGCGAGGTGCCCTTGGCGGTGGCGAAAGCAGCGGGGGTCGGGGAATTCATGGCCCTGAGCATAGCTGGTTGACTTGTTGTTATGTTGTACTATACTGAATACAACTTGCGATGCCGAAGCGGCCGCGCACGACAGACAACATCGACGGAGACAGCACACGATGAGCAGCACCCCCGCCCCCTCCCTGCGCCAGCAGCTCGCCGCCCCCGGCATGGTCATCGCTCCCGGCGCCTACGACGGCATCGGCGCGCGGCTGATCGAGCAGGCCGGCTTCAGCGCCGTCTACATGACCGGCGCCGGCACCTCGGCCGCGCGCGGCTACCCCGACTTCGGCCTGCTCACCATGAGCGAGATGGTCGAGAACGCCGCCGTGATGGCGCGCGCCATCGGCGTGCCGCTGATCGCCGATGCCGACACCGGCTACGGCAACGAGCTGAACGTGACGCGCACCGTGCGCGAGTACGAGGCTCGCGGCGTGGCGGCCATTCACATCGAGGACCAGGTGGCGCCCAAGCGCTGCGGCCACCTCGACGGCAAGGTGGTGGTCTCGCGCGAGGAATTCGTCTCCAAGATCCGTGCCGCCGTGCAGGCGCGCCGCTCGGCCGACTTCGTGCTCATCGCCCGCACCGATGCGCGCGCCATGCACGACCTGGACGAAGCCATCTGGCGCGCCAACGCCGCGCTGCAGGCCGGTGCCGACATGGCCTTCGTCGAGGCCACGCAGAGCCTGGAGGAAATGGCCGCTGTGCCCCGGCGCGTGGCCGGGCCCTGCCTGCTCAACGTGGTGCCCGGCGGGCGCACCCCCAACATCGACCTGCGCGAGGCCGAGGCCATGGGCTACAGGCTCGCCATCCTGCCGGGGCTGATGCTCAAGGCCGCCATCGAGGCGGGCGATGCGGCGCTGGCCGAACTCAAGGCCACGCACATGCCGCCCGCGGTGACGGCCAGCGTGGCGCAGACCTTCCGGCGCTTTGGCGCCGATGAGTGGGATGCCCTTCGCACCCGCTTCAACGCCGGTGCGGCCATGGGACGCTGACATGGCACGCACATTGTTCGACAAGGTGTGGGACGCCCACGTGGTGCGCGAGCTCGGCGAAGGCTGGGCGCTGCTGCACATCGACCGGCACCTGCTGCACGACCTCTCGGGCCCGCCCGCGCTGGCCGAGGTGGCTGCGCGCGGCCTGCCGCTGCATGACAGCGAACTGGTGTTCTCCACCCCTGACCATGCCGTGTCGAGCCAGCCCGGCCGCGTGGCCACCACCTTCCCGCTGGGCGGGCGCCTGCACGGCGCGCTCAAGGCCGGCAGCGCTAGGATGGGCGTGCGCATGTTCGACCTGGCCGAGCCGGGGCAGGGCATCGTGCACGTGATGGGGCCTGAGCTCGGCATCGTGTTGCCCGGGCTCACGGTGATCTGCGGCGACAGCCACACCTGCACCAACGGCGGCCTGGGAGCCATGGCCTTCGGCGTGGGCTCGTCCGAAAGCACGCACGCCCTGGCCACGCAGACCCTGCGCCTGCAAAAACCCATGCAGATGCGCATCCGCTGCGAGGGGCGCCTGCGCGCCGGCGTGACCGCCAAGGACCTGGCGCTGCACACCATAGGCCTGCTGGGCGCGGCGGCGGGCGTGGGCCATGCGGTGGAATTTGCGGGCGAGGCCATCGAGGCCATGGACGTGGAAGGCCGTCTCACGCTGTGCAACCTGTCGGTGGAGCTGGGCGCGCGCTTTGGCATGGTGGCGCCCGATGAGCGGACCTTCGACTTCCTGCGCGGCAAGCCCTTTGCGCCGCAGGGCGCGGCCTTCGATGCTGCGGTGGCCCATTGGCGCACGCTGCCCAGCGATGCCGGTGCCATGTTCGACTGCGAGGTGTTCATCGACGCCGCCACCGTGCGCCCCACGATCACCTGGGGCACCAGCCCCGAGCACGCCATCGCCATCGACGGCCTCGTGCCCGATCCTTGGGATCTGGACGATGCCGCCCAGCGCGACACGCTGGCTGCGGCGCTCGACTACATGGGCCTGGCCGCAGGGCAGCCCATCGCGGGCACGCCGGTGGATTGGGTGTTCATCGGCTCGTGCGCCAACTCGCGCCTGTCGGACCTGCGCTCCGCGGCCGAGGTGGTGCGTGGCCGGCATGTGGCCGCAGGTGTCACCGCCTGGGTGGTGCCCGGGTCGGAGAACGTCAAGCGTGCGGCCGAGGCCGAAGGACTGCACACGCTGTTCGAGGCGGCGGGTTTCTCGTGGCGCGAGCCGGGCTGCAGCATGTGCGTGGCCGCCAATGGCGAGCAGGTGCCGCCGCAGCAGCGCTCGGTCTCCACCTCCAACCGCAACTTCGTGGGCCGCCAGGGGCCGGGTGCACGCACCCACCTGGCCAGCCCGGCCATGGCGGCAGCGGCAGCCATTGCCGGCGCCATCACCGATCCTGCCACCCTCCTGACGGAGACCGCACCATGAGCATTGCCAGCATGCAACCCTTCACGGTGCTGACCGGCCCGGCCGCCTGGCTGCCGCGCGCCAATGTGGACACCGACGTCATCATCCGCATCGAGCGGCTCACCACCATCGGCGACCGTACCCAACTGGGCCCCTACGCCATGGAAGCCCTGCGCTACCGCGAGGACGGCAGCGAAGACCCGGCCTTTGTCTTGAACCAACCGGCGTTTCGCGGCGCGCCCATCTTGCTGGCGGGCGACAACTTCGGCTGCGGCTCCTCGCGCGAGGGCGCGGTGTGGGCGCTGCAGGGCATGGGCGTTCGCTGCGTCATCGCACCGAGCTTTGGCGACATCTTCTTCAACAACTGCTTTCAGAACGGCATGCTGCCCATCCGCCTGGCGCCCGAGGCCATCGAGGCCCTGGCGGGCCAGTGCGCTGGCGGTGCGCCGATCACGGTGGACCTCACGCAGTGCACCCTGGCGGCACCCGATGGCAGCGTGGCGACCTTCGCCATCGACCCGCTGCGGCGCGAGGGCCTGCTGCACGGGCTGGATGACATCGGCCTGACCCTGAAGGACGACGCGCTGATACGCGCCTGGCAGGCAACCGACCGCGAACGCAGGCCCTGGGCCTGGCCCGCGGCGCAGCCCGCCTGAGCACAAGACGATCACACAACAACGACAAAGCGAGACAAGACACCATGACACCATCGACATTCCGAAAGCCCTGGCGCAGCGCGCGCGTGGCCTGGGCGTTGGCCGCTGCCGGCGCAGTGCTGGCACCCGCCGCCCATGCCCAGGCGGTATGGAAGCCCACCCACCCCGTCACCCTGGTCGTGCCCTACGCCGCAGGCGGTGGCACCGACGCCACGGCGCGTGCCGTGGCCAGGCAATTGGGCGTGATCTGGGGCCAGCCCGTGGTGGTGGAGAACATGCCGGGGGCCGACGGGCTGATCGGCTCGCGCCGCGTGATGGAGGCCAAGGCCGACGGCCACACCCTGCTGCTGCAGGTGCCGGCCATCGTGCTCACCAGGTACATGCCCGGGCTCAAGGGCATCGACCCGCTGGCGCGGCTCGAACCCGTGACGGCGGTGTCGCAGTCGCCCGCGGCCATCGTCGCCAGTGCCAAACTGCCGGCCAAGACGCTGGCCGAGCTGTTCCAGTACTGCAAGACGGCGGCCACCCCGTGCTCGCTGGCCAGCGGCGAGAGCCTGGCGCGCATCAGCGGCAAGCAGCTGGCGGACGAGTCGGGCATTGCCAACCTGATCACGGTGAACTACCGTGGCACCGGGGCCATCGTGACCGACATGATCGCCAACAACGTCAACTTCTCGTTCACCGGCATCACCGCCGCACTGCCGCACCACAAGGCCGGCACACTGCGCATCCTGGCCACGCAGGGCACGAAGCGCGCGGCGGTGCTGCCCGATGTGCCGACCACGGCCGAGGCCGGCTTCCCGCAGTTCCAGTCGGTCACCTGGTTCGGCCTGTTCGCGCCCAAGGGCACGCCCGCGGCCGCCACGCAAGGCATCGTCGCCGCGCTGCGCGAGGCGGTGAAGGACGCCGATGTGCAAAAGACCATCGCTGCCGCCGGGGCCGAGCCGGTGGTCAACAGCCCCGCCGAGTTCGCCGCGCAGGTGCAGCGCGAGAGCGAGCGCCTGGGCGCGCTCGTCAAGCGCTACCCTCTGGAGTGAAGTGAAAGAGAACCGACACCATGGCCACCGATACCTTTCCCACCGATCCCCATGATGGCGCAGCCGAGCAGGCCGAAGTGCGCTGCGTGCTGATGCGCGGCGGCACCAGCAAGGCGCTGTTCTTCCACGAGGCCGACGTGCCGCCCCCGGGCGAAGCGCGCGACCGCCTGCTCAAGCGCGCCATGGGCACGCCCGACGTGCTGCAGATCGACGGCATGGGCGGCTCGCGCCTGGTCACCTCCAAGGTGGCCATCATCCGCCGCTCCGACCGTGCCGACGCCGACGTGGACTACACCTTCGCCCAGGTGGATGTGGACCGCGACCTCGTGGGCTACGACGCCAACTGCGGCAACATCTCCTCGGCCGTGGCGCCGTTCGCCATCGACGAGGGGCTGGTCACGGTCACCGAGCCGGTCACCACCGTGCGCATCCACAACACCAACACCGGCACGCTGCTGGTGTCCCGGGTGCAGGTGCGGGGCGGCAAGTCCCGCGTGCTGGGTGACTGCGCCATTGCCGGCGTGCCCGGCACCGGCGCCGAGATCCTGATGGACTACACCGACACCATTGGCGCCAAGACCGGCAGGCTGCTGCCCACCGGCAATGTGGTGGATACGCTCACCTTGCAGGACGGCCGGCGCATCGCGGTCTCGGTGGTCGACGCGGCCACGCCCTGCGTGTTCATCTGCGCCGCCTCGCTGGGTCTCACGGGCAGCGAGTTGCCGCCCGGCATCTCGGCCAACCGCGCGCTGATCGAGACCATCGGCGAGATCCAGGGCAGGGCAGGCGCCCAGATCGGCCTGTACCAGGCCTGGGACCAGGTGCACCTGCCCGGCCTGCCGCTGGCCGTCATCGTGGCGGTGCCAGCGGACTATGAGGATGTGAACCACGCAGCGGTGGCCGCCACCGATTGCGACCTGCGGGCGCGCCTCGTCTTTTTGGGCCAGTGCCACGACAGCATGGCCGGCACGGGGTCGATGTGCACGGCCGCCGCATCGCGCATCCCCGGCACGCTGGTGCACCAGGCCGTGGGCGGGCCTGCCGCATCCACCGCCACGCTGCGCATCGGCCACCCGCTGGGGGTGATGGAGGTCAAGGTCGTGGCCCAGGCAGGCGAAACCCCGGCGCAGACCCGCTTCGAGGCCCTGGGCCTCACGCGCACGGCACGGCGGCTCATGGCCGGCACGGTGTACGTGCCTGTCGGTTGAGCCTCCCCCACCCATCGAACACGCTGAAAATAACGGAGACAAGACACCATGACCCTCAAATTCGCACTTGGCGCCGCGCTCACGCTGGCCTTCTTCTCGACGGCCCAGGCCCAGAGCCCGCTGCCCGCCAAGCCGCTGCGCATCGTCGTCGGCTACCCGGCGGGGCAGACGGTCGATATCGTCGCGCGCAATTTCGCCGTGGCGCTGGGCAAGGAGATCGGCCAGCCCGTCTTCGTGGACAACCGCCCCGGCGCCAACGGCAGCCTGGGCGCGCAAGAGGTCAAGAAGAGCGCGCCCGATGGAACCACCATCCTCCTGGGCACCCTGGGCCAGATGGCGGTGAACCCCACGCTGTACAAGAAGCTGCCCTACGACACGCTCAAGGACTTCGCGCCCATCAGCCAGGTGAGCACCGGGGCGCTGCTGCTGGTGGCCACGCCGTCCTTCGCGCCCAACAACCTGCCCGAGCTGATCGCCTACGCCAAGGCCCACCCCGGCAAGGTGGACTTCGCCTCCGGCGGCAACGGCATCACCGCCCACCTGGCCATGGTGGTGCTGGAAAAGCAGGCCGGCCTGCAGCTCAACCACATCCCCTACAAGGGCTCGCCCGCAGCGCTCAACGACGTGATGGGCGGCCAGGTGCCCATCATGTTCGACGCCATGGCGTCCACGCTGCCGCACGTCAAGTCGGGCAAGCTCAAGGCACTGGCCGTGTCGGGCCTGCAGCGCAATACGCAACTGCCCAACGTGGGCACGGTGAACGAGCAGGGCCAGAAGGGCTTCGACATCAGCTCCTGGGTGGGCTTTCTCGCCCCCGCTGGCACGCCGCCGGCTGTGGTCGATGCCCTGCATGCCGCCATCCGCCGCGCGGCGGCCACCCCCGAGATCCAGGAGTCCATCCGCGCCACGGGCGGCGAGCTGGCGGTGTCCAGCCCCGCCGACTTCGGCCGTTTCTTGCAGGGCGAGGTGAAGAAGTGGGGGCAGGCGGTGACGGATGCGGGCGTGCAGATTGACTGACTGACAGGCGGCCCTGCCAGACCGGCCCGTGCCCGGGGCCAACCCGTCATTCCGGCGTCTTCACCGACTCCCAGTACGCCATGATCTCCAGCTGCTTGCGCAGGTACACCGACGGCATGGCCTGCGTGCCCAGCACAGGGATCCGGCCTGCGAACTCGCCCATCAGCCAGATCTGCCGCACAGGCACGAAGGCGGTGATTGCATCGAAGTCCACCTTCGCCAGCGGGCGCACGCTGCGGTAGCCCGCGACAAAGCGCTGCCAGCGTGTGAGCCCGGCTTCGTCGAGCACGCCGCCCACCTTGCGCGGCAGCGTGTTCCACAGGTAGACGCACAGTTCATAGGCCAGCAGACCGGGACCGGTGTCGTCGAAATCGAAGAACGAGGCCACGCGGACGCCGTCGGGTCCGTCGGTCACGAAGTTGTTGCCGCCGTGGCAGTCGCCATGGCAGGCCACACGGCTGAGCGTGGGCAGCAGGGCACCGATGCGCTCGGCCAGGCGCCCGGCAAGGGCCATGTAGCCGGCGCGCAGGGCGTCGTCCATGGTGGGTGCCGCGCACAGCAAGGCCAGCGGCGCATGCAGCAGGTGCTGCAGGTCGAGTTGGTAGCGGCTGGGTGGCCCTGCATAGCCCTGCGCCAGTTCGTGCAGCAAGGCCAGGCCGCGGCCCGTGGCCTCGGTGTCGGGCACGGATTCGCCGGGCCCTTCGCCTTCCAGGTACTCGAACAGCACCAGGTCGCGCGGTCCTTCGGGCAGTGGCATGGCGATGGAGGCGGCACCGTCGCGCGCGGCCAGGGGCGCCGCCACGCCAGCGCCCGCCGCCTTCAGGTGCCTGAGCAGGGCCGTCTCATAGGCCGTGTTGGGCGCACCGCGCGGGCGCTCGGCACACAGCCGCGCCACGGCGCGCCGGCCATCGGTAAAGCGCAACTCGTACACATGGTTGAACCCGCGCCGCATCAGCACGCAATCGGCCAGGTCGCCCAGGGCGTAGTGGGCCATCACCATGCGGGCGATGGCGCCACCGGTGGGGGTGGACTGGGCGATGTCGATGGACGGAGCTTTCATGGGCCGGGCCTGGTGCGTGGAGGGCCGGGGATTCTGCCTGAAGTCGCGGCGCCGTGGGGGTGCTCAGAACACACTGCCCACCACCGCAAAGTCTGCCTCGCGCACCGCTAGCTCCCGCAGCGTCCCCACCAGGGGCCGCAGGTCATCGCGCCGGTGGTGCAGTGCGTAGTCCAGCAGCCCCAGGGGCACGGGGCTGGGCAGCTCTTGCAGCACGCCGCGCCCGCACAGCGCCTGCGCCCAGCCCCGGGGCAGCAGCCCGATGCCGCCGCTGTGCGCCAGCAGGCCGGCGATGGCACCCCAGTGGTTGCAGAACAGGCGGCGTGCGGGCTTGGCGCCGGCCTGGCGCAGCCAGTCGTCGATGAGGTGGGTGACGCCCGAGCCCTGGGGCAGGCTCACCAGCGGCTGGGCCTGCAGGGCATCGGCGTCCATGGCTGCCAGCCCCGCAGCCACCCCAGGGCTGGCGCACCAGGTGAAGGCGGCCTGCGCGATGGGCACGGAGGTGAGGGCGCTGCGGCTCGCGGGCCCGGCGATCACCGCCACGTCCAGCTCGCCCCGGTCCAGCTGCGCGGCCAGGGCGGCGCCCACGTCCACGTGCACGCTGACTCCCAGGTCGGGGTGGGCGCTGGCGATGGCCGCCACCAGGCGCGGCAGCCAGGTCAGGGCCGTGAGTTCGCCCACGCCCAGGCGGCATGGGCCGCGCAGGCCGGTGGTGGCGCCCATCTCCTGGTGCACCAGGTCGGCCTGCTGCAGCAAGGCGCCGGCCAGGGGCACGAGGCGGGTGCCCGCCTCGGTCAGCGCGGCGCGGTGGCCGGCGCGGTCGAACAGCACCTGGCCCAGCGATGCCTCCAGCTCGGCGATGCGCTTGGACAGGGACGAGACCGACAGGTGCACGCGCTCGGCCGCCATGGCAAAGCTGCTGCAGGTGGCGGCCCAGTAGAAGGCTTCGAGTTGCTTGAGCGTCATGGGCTTGGTTGTTCTTGGTTGTTTCTATTTGGAGAACAATTGGATCTTAATAAATTCGCTTTCTTGCGGCATTCCAATCCAACACACTGTCCCCAGTCTTCATCTCCATGGAACTTTGCGATGTCCTCTTCCTCCGCCGCTCCAGCCATCAACCCCTGGCAAGCCTTCGACGGCAAGCGCCGCAGCGGGCGCACGCGCAATCTGCTGTCGCTCGGCGATTTCGAGGCCGCCGCGCGCCGCGTGCTGCCGCGCCCGATCTTTGGCTACATCGCCGGCGCGACCGAGGACAACCGCGCCCTGGCCGACAACCGGCAGGCCTTTGACGAACTGGCGCTGGTGCCGCGCGTGCTGTGCAACGTGGCGCAGCGCGATCAGGGGGTCACTCTCTTCGGTACGCGCTATGCCAGCCCCTTCGGCATTGCGCCCATGGGCATCACGGCGCTGTCGGCCTACCGGGGGGATGTGGTGCTGGCGCGGGCGGCGGCCGCGGCGGGCATTCCGGCAGTGCAGAGCGGCAGCTCGCTGATCCGGCTGGAGGAGGTGATGGAGGCCGCGCCGGGCACCTGGTTCCAGGCCTACCTGCCGGGCACGCCCGAGCGCATCGATGCGCTGCTGCAGCGCGTGGCCGCAGCCGGCGTGCAGACCCTGGTGGTGACGGTGGACATCCCGGTGGCGGGCAACCGCGAGAACAACCTGCGCGCGGGCTTTTCCACCCCGCTGCGCCCCAGCCTGCGCCTGGCGTGGGATGGACTGGTGCGCCCGCGCTGGCTGGCGGGCACCTTGCTGCGCACGCTGGCGCGCCATGGCATGCCGCATTTCGAGAACTCGTTTGCCGAGCGTGGTGCGCCCATCCTGTCCTCGCGCGTGCAGCGCGATTTTGCCGGGCGCGACCACTTCGACTGGAGCCACATCGCGCAGATACGGCGCCAGTGGCGCGGGGCCCTGGTGGTCAAGGGCATCCTTGGCCCGGCCGATGCAGCGCTGGCGCGCCAGCACGGGGTGGACGGCATCATCGTCAGCAACCATGGCGGCCGCCAGCTCGATGGTGCCGTGGCCCCGCTGCGTGTGCTGCCCGCCATTGCCGAGCAGGCCGGCAGTGCCATGGTGGTGATGCTCGACGGGGGCATTCGCCGCGGCACCGACGTGGCCAAGGCCCTGGCGCTGGGCGCGCAGGCCGTTTTCGTTGGCCGCCCGTTCAACTATGCCGCCGCCGTGGATGGCGAGGCGGGCGTCAGCGCCGCCATCGGCCTGCTGCGCGCCGAGCTGGACCGCAACCTGGCGATGTTGGGCGTGTGTTCCTGCGCCGGGCTGGGGCCGCAGCACCTGATGGACCGGCGCGTGCCCTGGCCGCTGGTATCGCCTTTGGCGGCAGGCAGGGCTGGCGCATAGCGCACGAATTCGGCGCCGTGCTACGGGGCGCCAGAGGTTATCCAATAGCAACGCTCAAGCTGCCGGCCTGATTTTATTTCGCATACGAAGCATATACTTCGCATTCGAATTAAATGCCTGCCATGGGTACCTCCCGTGGCATCGGACACCCGCTGCACCCATGAAAAAGCCCTCCAGACCCCGTTACGTCGCCCTCCTGAACGCCGGCCAGCGCGCCGTCGAGCGGTGGGTGCAGGAGCAAGGCGATGCCCAGGTGTCGCTGACCGCGCCGCAGGCAGGGGTGCTGTTCTTCCTGTCCAGCACCGACGGCGCGCTCATCGGCGACGTGGCCCAGGCCCTGGGCGTCGGGGCGCCGGCCATGTCCACCATGGCGGACCGGCTGGCCCGCTACGGTTTCATCGAGCGCTGCCGCGATGGCAACGATGCCCGGGCCACGCGCGTCTACCTCACCGAGCAAGGGCGCATGGGTGCCAGGCGCGCCAGGGTGGTGCTGGCGCAGATGAACGAGCGCTTTGGCGAAGGCTTCAGCCCGGCCGAGATGGATGTGGTGGCGCGCTGGCTGCAGGCGCTGCCCGAAAAATTTTCGCCTCCGACAGCGCAGACACCGGCCGACGACAGCGCTGCCTGAACCCCTTCAATCCATTGACCTTCACCGGATACCGCCATGAACCTCTTTCTGCGCCTCTTGTACGTGCTCGCACGTTCGTTTTTCCGCGAACGGCTGCCTGCGGACCGGCTCACCACCAGCCTGGACATGCTGACCTTTCCGAACGACCTGGACGTGAACCTGCACGTCAACAACGGCCGCTACCTCACGCTGTGTGACCTGAGCCGGGTCGATTACTTCATTCGCTCCGGCTTGGCGCGGCTCATGCTCAAGCAGGGCTGGATGCCGGTGATCTCCGAGCACACCATGGTCTACAAGAAGTCGCTCAAGGCCTTTCAGCGCTTCGAGCTCGAGATGTCCATCACGCACTGGGACGACAAGTTCGTCTACATGCAGCACCGCTTCGTGCGCCACGGCAGGCTGGTTGCCGAGGGCACGTCCAAAGGCGCCATCGTCTCCAGGGCCGGCGTGGTGCAGCCGCAGCGCATGATCGACATGCTGGCCAACGGGGCGGTGCATTGAGGCCGCGGCACTCCCCCCCCTGGGTTGGGGTCTGTAGATACGTCTCAAGACACAGCGGGGCTTTTGCGCAAATGCTTTAATGCGTGGTGTTCACCGTTTTCTTCCAGGCCCTCTGTGGATGACAGCCCTGCCTCCATTGCCCGCGACATTGCCGCCGTCTCCCGCATCAGCGCCGTGCCGTCGCTGCTGCGCATCGTCTGTGACAACACCGGCATGCGCTTTGCCGCCGTGGCGCGGGTGACCGACGGCACCTGGACGGCCTGCGCCGTGGAAGACCAGATCAACTTCGGCCTGCTGCCCGGCGGCCAGCTCGACGTGCACACCACCCTGTGCAAGGAGTCGCGCGCTGCGCGCCAGCCCGTGGTGTTCGACCACGCCAGCACCGATCCGACCTACGCCACGCACCACACGCCGCGGCTGTACAACATCGAAAGCTACATCTCCGTGCCCATCGTGCGGCCCAACGGGGATTACTTCGGCAACCTGTGCGCCATCGACCCCAGCCCGAACCAGTTGTCGAACCCCAAGACGGTGTCCATGTTCCAGAGCTTTGCCGAGCTGATCGGGCGCCAGCTCGAC
>JAZKEE010000072.1:0-46228 GCA_040387235.1 Pseudomonadota bacterium | reverse complement strand
ACCAGATCACCAAGTGCTTCCGCGACGAAGACCTGCGCGCCGACCGCCAGCCCGAGTTCACGCAGATCGATATCGAGACCTCGTTCCTGACCGAGGAAGACATCCGCGACATGTTCCAGGGCATGATCAAGACGGTGTTCCAGAACACGCTGGGCGTGGACCTGGGCGAGTTCCCGGTCATGACCTACCAGGACGCGGCCTACCGCTTCGGTTCGGACAAGCCCGACCTGCGCGTGAAGCTCGAATTCACCGACCTGACCGACGCCATGAAGGACGTGGACTTCAAGGTCTTCTCCGGCGCGGCCAACATGAAGGGCGGCCGCGTGGTCGCCCTGCGCGTGCCCGGCGGTGCCAAGGAAGGCACGGGCCTGTCGCGCGGCGAGATCGACGCCTACACCGAGTTCGTCAAGATCTACGGTGCCAAGGGCCTGGCCTGGGTCAAGGTCAACGACCTGTCCAAGGGCCGTGATGGCCTGCAGAGCCCCATCGTCAAGAACATCCACGATGCTGCGATCGCAGAGGTCATCAAGCGCACGGGCGCGCAGGACGGCGACCTGGTCTTCTTCGGTGCCGACAAGGAAAAGATCGTCAACGACGCCATCGGCGCCCTGCGCATCAAGGTCGGCCACAGCGAGTTCGGCAAGAAGAACGGCCTGTTCGAGGACCGCTGGGCCCCCCTGTGGGTGGTGGACTTCCCGATGTTCGAGTTCGACGAGGACAACCAGCGCTGGAACTCGGTGCACCACCCCTTCACCAGCCCCAAGGATGGCCATGAGGACTGGATGGTCTCGGCGCCCGAGAAGTGCATCTCCAAGGGCTACGACATGGTGCTCAACGGCTGGGAAATGGGTGGCGGTTCGGTCCGTATCCACCGCGCCGACGTGCAGCAGAAGGTGTTCGACGCCCTCAAGATCAGCCCCGAGGAAGCGCAGGAGAAGTTCGGCTTCCTGCTGGACGCGCTGCAGTACGGCGCGCCTCCGCACGGCGGCCTGGCCTTCGGCCTGGACCGCATCGTGACGCTGATGACCGGTGCCGAGTCGATCCGCGACGTGATCGCCTTCCCCAAGACCCAGCGCGCCCAGTGCCTGCTCACGCAGGCCCCGTCGCCGGTGGACGAAAAGCAGCTGCGCGAACTGCACATCCGCCTGCGCAACGTGGACGCTGTCAAGGCGGCCTGAGCCGGGTCCGCCCCGTCACTCCCATGACTGGGGATCCCTGACAAGAAGCGGTAGCGGCCATTGGCCGGTGCCGCTTTTTTCATGGGCCATGCCCACCGTGTGTTCCCCCTTGTCGAATCGAATCGAGGTTCTCCATGCGTTCTTCCGTGAAAGCCCCCCTGGCCCTGGTGCTCGTGGCCCTGCTGCTGGCCGGCTGCGGCGAAAAGAAGACCGAACTGGGCCAGGGCGGCTCGGTGGTGTCCGGCTCTGCCGGGCCGGCGGGCGCCAAGGATGCTGCCAAGGAACTCACCCAGTGCAGCCAGCCTGTGGCCACGCTGGCCCTGGCCGAGAACCCGAACGGCTACACCGTCTCCAGCAGCTACCAGCTGCCGGCGTCGCCGGTGCCGCTGATCCGCCTGATCGCGCAGCAAAGCGGCTGCTTTCGCATCGTCGACCGCGCCGCCGGCCTGCGCGGCACCGTGCAGGAGCAGGAGCTCAAGGACGCCGGCATCCTGCGCAAGAACTCCACCGTGGCCAAGGGCAAGGGCTACGAAGCGCAGTACACGCTGACCCCGAGCCTGACCTTCAGCGAGCAGGACGCGGGCCGCAGCATTGCCGGCGTGATCGCCATGATCCCGGTGCTGCGCGACATCGCCGGCCTGGTGGGCTTGGCCGAGCAGGTCAAGTTCAAGGAGGCGCAGACCGCGCTCTTGCTCACCGACAACGAGACCACCGAGCAGGTGGCCGCCGCCACCGGCGCTGCGCGCACCACCGACCTGGGTGCGGCCGGCCTGCTCTGGGGGCGCATGGGGGGGGCCGGCGGCGCCGGCTGGAGCAACACCAACGAAGGCAAGGTGATCGCCGCCGCCTTCCTTGATTCGCACAACAAGCTCGTGACCCAGGTGCAGCTGCTGCAGGCCAAGGAGCTGCCGCCGCCCGTGGCGACACGCAAGCCCTGAGTCGGACGCCGCGCGCCTGGGGCGCGGCGGTGGAGTGAGGCAATGCGTGCAGGCTGATGGGTCCGGGAGACATCCGTCCGCCTTGCGCAAAGGCGCGCAATATATTTGCAAAAGGCATGCAATATGCTTGTTTGCGAATGCCCGGGCCGGCCGCACAATGGCGCTTCGCGCACCTCCGGGCCCAGTTGCACAAAGGATTCTCCTCGTGTCCCACTCCCTGAATTCCCCCGAGCAATGGCTGCGGTACATGCCCGCGGCGCAGCACCAACGCCAGGAACTGCGCCTGGTCGAAAGCGCATGGGACCAGCTGTCCCTGCTGTCGTCGCTGTCGCTCCTGTCCTCCAAGGCCTCGTCGGGAGGCGACCTGGCCCAGGCGCGCCGGGATTTTGCGGCCCTGTCCGCCGACCTCATGCGGGGCCTGGCCAGCGAGGCCCTGAAGAACCGTACCGATGACCTGGTGGCGCGCGCCCAGGTGTGCATCGACGTACTGGTGCGCAACCTGTTCGAGCGCACGGCCGACATCGGCTTCTTCGCCACCGACGTGGGGGTGGCCGAGTACCTCGCCGACCCCGACCCGGCACTGCGCGTGCTGATCGAGGCACGCCTGGCCGAATACGCCAGCAAGTACACGGTGTACGGCAACATCTTCCTCTTCGACACCGACGTGCAACTGCGCGCCAGCCTGCGCATGGTGACCCCCGTGGGAGGGCTCGATCGGCTGGATGCGGATGCGGCCTTCCTGCGTTCGGTGCTGCTCAGCGAAGCGCCCTACGTCGAGCACCACGCCGTGCACGGCTTTTGCGGTACCGACGCCGAGACCCTGGTGTATGCCCAGCGCGTGCACTCCGGCGGGCGCATCGTGGGTTTGCTGTGCCTGCAGTTCAAGCTGGCCGACGAGATGCCGGCCATCTTCGATTCGGTGCAGCAGGGCGATGTGCAGGGGTCCGACGTGGTGCTGGCGCTGGTCGACGCGGGGGGGCGGGTGCTGGAGTCGGGCGACCCGCTGCAATTGCCCGTGGGCTGGCGCCTGCCGCAGGCCGGCGCAGCCGGTGTGCAGCCGGTGCGCCACGCCAGCCGGCGCTACCTGATGGCCGTGCGCGACACCCAGGGTTTCCAGGGCTACCAGGGGCCGGGCTGGCGCGGTGTGGCCCTGCTGCCGCTGGACCTGGCCTTCGACGAGTCCACGCAGGACGAGCGCAGCGCACTGGCCCACGAACTGTCCGGCCAGGCGGACCTGCTCTCGCACGAGCTGCGTGAGATCCCCCGGCGCTCGGCGGCCATCCAGTCGGCGCTGGAGCGCTCGGTCTGGAACGGCCTGCTCGAACTCAACCAGATCGGCGAGGCCGCTGTCGGCAGCGACGGCCGGGATGCGGCACCGCGCGAGCTGCAGTTTGCCAAGACCCTGCTGTCCGAGATCGGCGCCACCGCGCGCAAGACTGCACAGGCCTTTGCCAGCGCGCTGCAGGACCTCTACAGCGTGGTGATGCGCTCGCTGCTGCGCGACGCCCAGGGCCGCGCCGCACTGGCCATGCAGATCCTGGACCGCAACCTCTACGAGCGTGCCAACGACTGTCGCTGGTGGGCGCTCACGCCCCAGTTCGCCCGCACCCTGGCGGCAGGCACCGTGGGCTGCGCCAAGGCCACGGCGGTGCTCGGTGAGATCAATGGCCTGTACACCGTGTATGCCAGCCTGGTGCTGTTTGACACCGGGGGCCGGGTCATGGCCGTCTCGCAACCGGGCCAGACCCGCCACGTGGGCGCGGTGCTTGAGGAAGACTGGGTGCAGCGCTGCCTTCGGCTGCAAGGCAGCCAGGCCTACACCGCGAGCCGCTACGAGGCCAGCCGCTTCTACGACCAGGGCCCCACCTTCGTCTATGCGGCCGCGGTGCGGGCCGGCGTGGGCGATGGCATGGGCGGCAGCGCCGCCGGACAGGTGCTCGGCGGCATCGCCATCGTGTGGGATGCGGCCAACCAGCTGCAATCCATCCTTGACGATTGCGCCGTGGGCGCGGGCGCGCGCGACGCCCTGGCCTTTGTCGACCCACAGGACCGGCTGGTGCGCGCCAGCGGCGACGCCGCAGCCATCGGCGCGCCGCAGGCCATTGCCACCAGCCGGCAGAGCGGGCGCACCGCGGCCCTGGGTGGCCACCTGTATGGCGTGGGCCTGGCGCGCGGCCAGGGCTACCGCGAATTCCGCGCTGGCGACGGCTATGACCATGGCCTGAGCTGCCTGGTGCTGCGCCACCTGTGCGAGCGCAAGGCCTCTGCACCGCCAGTCCCGGTGCTGGCGGCACAGCCGGGCGGCGCGCGCATCGGCACGGAGCACCGTGTGCAGATGGCGACCTTCCTGCTCGGCGCGCACTGGCTCGGCATCGACACCGCCCAGGTGGTGGCCGCCGCGCCCGATGTGACGGTGCTCAAGGGCGGTGGCTCACGCGCGCCCTTCCTGGGGCTGGCGCAGGTGGGCGAACGGGTCTACTCGGTGGTGGACCTGCGCAGCGTGGTGGCCGGCACGCCCGAGGGTTCCGCCATATCGGGCGCCGCCGACCCCAACCGCCAGATGGTGCTGGTGCGGGTGGCGCTCGACACCGGGGGCACGCGCGAGTTCATCCTGCGCGTCGACGCCCTGGGCGCCGTGCTGGATCTGGACCGGCGCGAACTCCGGCCGGTGGGCGTGGCAGGCGGGCCGTCAGGCCCGGCGCTGATCGATGCAGTCGTGCCCGTCCCTGCGGTGGGCGGCGCCCGGCCGGGGCAGGGCATGCTGTGCCGCATCTCCTCGCAATGGCTGCTGCAGTGCGCCCTCGGGGCTTTGCTGGCCGATGCGCCTGCCCAGGACGTGGGCGCGCTCGTGGCCGCGGCATGACGGACCCCGGCACGGCGGCCCGGCCTTTCAAGATACCGATGTCGGTGCTGGTGGTGGTCCATACCCCGGCGCTCGACGTGCTGCTCATCCACCGGGCCGATGGCGGCGAGCATTGGCAGTCCGTCACCGGCAGCAAGGACCATGAGGACGAACCCTGGGAAACCACCGCCGCGCGCGAGGTGCTGGAGGAAACCGGCATCGACGTGGATGCCCCCGGCTGTGCGCTGAGCGACTGGCTGCTGGAGAACGTCTACGAGATCTGGCCCCAGTGGCGCCACCGCTATGCGCCGGGCGTGGTGTTCAACCGCGAGCGCGTCTTCGGCCTGTGCGTGCCCGCAGGTACGCCCGTGGTGCTGAGCCCGCGCGAGCACGTGGCGTACCAGTGGCTGCCCTGGCGCGATGCGGCGGATCGCTGCTTTTCCGCCAGCAATGCGGAGGCCTGCCTGTTGCTCCCCCGCTTCAGCGGGTGAGGGGAAGTACCTTGACCAGGTGCTCCGCAAAGCCCTCGGCCGCAGGGGACGTGGCGCGCTGCGTGGGGCTGTACAGGCACACGTAGCGCATGGCCTCGGGCGCCAGGATACGCCGGCGCACCAGCCCGAGCGGCTTGGCCAGCGCGCCCACGTAGTCGGGCGCCAGCGTGGCGGCCACGTCGGCGGCGGCCAGGCCCAGCGCGGTGGAGATGTTGTCCACGATCTCCACCGGCGTCACGCGCTGTTCGCTGGGCAGTCCGGTGTGCATCTGCGCCACGCTGCGCTCGTGGTCACGCCCTGCGGCCACCAGCGGGTGGGCGTGCAACTGCTGCCAGGTCACGCTGCGCCGGCGCGCCAGCGGGTGTGTGGGGGCGCACCACAGCACCCAGGGGCTCTCAAACAGCTGGGTGCGCGCCACATCGTCGCCACAGGCGCGGTCCGGGCCCAGGGCCAGGTCGGCGTCGCCGCTGGCCACTGCATCCACCAGCTTTTCCACCGGCACGTCGCGGATGTGGATGCGCACCTTGGGGCGCTCCTGCAGATAGGCCTTGATGGCCTGGGGCAGGATCACGCTGGCAACGACCAGCGGCGCGGCGATGCGCACGATGCCGGCCGCGCGGTTGCGCACGTCGCTGGCGGCCGATTGCGCCATGCGCAGGTGCTTGAGCACAGACTCGGCCGAGGCCAGGAACTCGCGCCCCGCGCTGGTGATGGACACGCGGCGCGTGCTGCGCTCGAAGAGCTTGAAGCCCAGCGCATCCTCCAGCTCGCTCACCAGCTGGCTCACGGCCGAAGGCGTGAGCGCCAGCCGGTCCGCTGTGGCCGTGAAGCTGCGCATCTCGGACACGGTGACGAAGGCTTCGAGCTGGCGTGGCGTGAAATGGGGCAGGGACATGGCTATTCATTAGACCATCTTCACAATCCGTAAGAAAGCGTTGATTGTGGTCAACGTCCCTTCTCCCGATACTTCGCGACCAACGCGGATGCCGCGGTCCCCCGATGGAGAAACCCCTTGAGCAACGACACGCTGAACGTCGCCGGCATCGCCGTATCGCCCCACCACTACATCGACGGCCAGCGCGTGGCGTCCGAGCTGCGCTTCGATCTGCACTCGCCCATCGACCAGGCGCTGCTGGGCCGCATCAGCGAAGGCTCGCCGGTGCACGTGGATGCAGCCGTCACCGCGGCGGCGCGTGCCTTCCCGGCGTGGAGCGCGCTCACGGCCGCCGAGCGCAAGCCCTTCCTCGACCGCTTTGCGGCCGAGATCGGAAAGCGCTCCGACGCCTTCTGCACACTCGAATCCAACGACGCGGGGGTGCTGCTCTCGCGCATGAAGCACGGCGTGGTGCCGCGCGCCATGCTCAACATCACCTGGTTCGCAGAACATGCGCTGACCCTGCAGGACCGGCCCATAGAAACCGAACAGGCCACCCACCTCGTACGCCACGACCCGGCCGGCGTGGTGGCCATCATCACGCCCTGGAACGCGCCGCTGATGCTGGCCACCTGGAAGCTCGGCCCGGCCCTGGCGGCCGGCAACTGCGTCATCGTCAAGCCGCCGGAATGGGCGCCGCTGACCAGCAGCCTGCTGGCCGACTGCGCGCACGCCGCCGGCCTTCCGCCCGGGGTGTTCAACATCGTGCAGGGCACAGGCGCCAGCACCGGTGCGCGCCTGGTCAGTGACCCGCGCCTGTCACGCATCTCGTTCACCGGCTCGGTGCCCACGGCCAAGGCGATCGCCCAGGCTGCGGGCGCCAACCTCGTGCCCTGCAGCCTGGAGCTCGGTGGCAAGTCGGCCTTCATCGTGCTGGAAGATGCCGACATCGACAACGCCGCCGCCACCGGCGCGCTGATGTACCGCAACGCCGGCCAGGTGTGCCTGGCGGGCACGCGATTCCTGGTGCACAGCAAGGTGCAGGACGCCTTCGTGGCGGCCTTGCACGGCCATGTGGAAAAGCTCACCGTGGGCGACCCGCGCGACGAGGCCACCGAGGTCGGCCCCATCATCCACCCGCGCCAGGTCGAGCGCGTGCACGGCTTCGTGCAGCGTGCCGTGGCCGATGGCGCCACGCTGCTGTGGGGCGGCGCGCACCATGGATTCGGCGCACAGTACTACCAGCCCACCCTGCTCACCCACGTGCGCCAGGACAGCGAGATCGTGCAGAACGAGGTCTTCGGTCCGGTGCTCACCTTGCAGTCCTTCGACAGCGACGAGGAGGCCATCGCCCTGGCCAACGGCACGGACTACGGCCTGGGCGGCGTCTGCTACGGCGAGGTGGCGCATGCCAGCGCCGTGGCGCAGCAGGTGCGCACCGGCTTCATCTGGGTCAACAGCTTCGGCATCCGCGACCTGGCCGCGCCCTTCGGCGGCATCAAGCGCAGCGGCGTGGGCCGCGAGGGCGGGGACTGGAGCTTCGAGTTCTTCTGCGACGTCAAGGATGTCGTCGTTCCCAAAAAGCCTTTCCGCGCCAGCTTCAGCCACCGTTGAGCATTACCTCTACACAGGAGACACACACCATGGGAAGCATCGTTGGCGCCGCCATCGTCTCGCACCACCCCGGCCTGATGCAGTGCGAAGAGTTTCGCGTGCTGCAGGGCGCGGGGGCCGACTCGGACCTGATCCCCGGCTACGCGCGCCTGCGCGAGAAGATCGCCGCGGCCCGGCCCGACGTGGTCATCATTTTCGACTCGCACTGGTTCACCACCGGCTACCACCTTGTGGACGGTGCGCCGCGCTACCAGGGCATATTCATCTCGGACGAGATGCCCTGGTACCTGCACGGCGTGCCCTACGACTACCGCGGCCACCCGGACCTGGCGCTCGAGATCGAAGCCGTCTCGCGCGAGCACAAGGGCTACAACCGGGTCATCAACCACCCCGACCTGGGCAAGCAGTACGCCACCATCAACCTGGTCAAGCACCTGCGCCTGGAGCGCAGCGACACGCCGGTGGTCACCGTGAGCTCGTGCCAGAACTGCGACTGGCGCCACTTCCTGAAATCGGGCGAGGCGATTGCCGAGGCGGTGCGCCGCAGCGGCCTGCGCGTGCTGCTGCTGGCATCGGGTGCGCTCAGCCACAGGTTCAACCCCATCGACTGGAAGCCCAACCACCCGCGCATCTTCCACGAGAGCAATGTCTCGCGCCCCGAGAACATCGTGAGCGACAAGGGCGCCATCGGGCTGATGGAACAGGGCCGGCACGACACGGTGCTCGAACGCTGGCAGGACGAGTACCGCAAGATGCCCTGGGAGGCCTTCGGCGCGCACTACCTGCAGATGCTGGGCGCGATGGGCGGCGCGGATTGCCGCGCGCGGGGCGTGGCCCTGTCGGCCTACGAGAACGCGCGCGGCACCGGCAACGTGCACATGTGGTTCGATGGCGAGGGCGCCGCGACGGTCCAAGCGGAGGTGGTGGCATGAACTTCGAATTCCCGGTCACCGAACTGCCCGCCGTGATGCGCGGCCCGCGCGTGGAGCGCCGCCGCGTGCTGGCGGGCGGCAGCGCCTGCTGGGGCACCATCGTGGAAGAGGGTGCGCAGCAAGGGCTGCTGCGCCTGGACGATGGCCGCGTGCTCGACCCTGCCACGGTGCAGCACCTGCCGCCGGTCTCGCCCAGCAAGGTCATCGCCGTGCATATCTCGTACAGCTCGCGCAGCATGGAAACCCGCAACCAGCCCAGGCCGACCGAGACGCCCACTTACTTCACCAAGCCGCCAAGCTCGGTCAACGGCCATGGCTGCGAGATCCACAAGCCCGCCGACAGCCTGTACCTGAACTACGAGGGCGAGTACGCCGTGGTCATCGGCAAGACCTGCCGCAACGTGCTGCCCGATGAAGCCTGGGACTGCATTGAAGGCTTTTGCCCGGCGCTCGACATGGGCCTGCAGAACTACCGCGACACCGACCAGGGCAGCATGCTGCGCGTGAAGGGGGCCGACACCCTGCTGCCAATAGGCCCCGGCATCGTGCGCGGCGTGAACCTGTTCGAACAGACGCTGCGCACCTACCGCAACGGCCTGGTGGTGCAGGAGGCGCACATCGGCGACGAGACCATCTGGGGCCCGCACTACGTGGTGGCCGACATTGCGCGCCACATCACCCTGGTGCCGGGCGACGTGATCCTGATGGGCACGCCCTGCCATTCGCGCTCGGTGGACCCGGGCGACCTGGTGGAGTGCGAGATCACCGGCCTGGGGCGCCTGGCGGGCACCGTGGTCGCCATCGACGCGCCGCGCGCCTCGGCCCTGGGCGTCGGCCACCAGCCCACCGACAGCCCGGAGGTGCGGCGAGTGGCCTGCGGCTTCGACGAGCGCGTGCCCGAGCACCTGAAGGCCAACTACCGGCAGGCCGCAACAAGCAAGCGGAGGGATTGACGATGTTCCATGATGCGCTGATCCAGCAACTGGCCCACGAGTTGCACCAGGCCGAGAAGACCCGGGTGCAGGTGGAGCATTTCTCCAAACGCTATCCGGGCATGACGGTGCAGGATGGCTACGCCATCTCGCGCGCCTGGGTGGCGATGAAGATCGCCGAGGGCCGTTCGGTGCGCGGCCACAAGATCGGCCTGACCTCGCGCGCCATGCAGGTCGCCAGCCAGATCACCGAACCCGACTTCGGCACCCTGCTGGACGACATGTTCTTTGCCGAGGGTGGCGATATCCCCATGCAGCGCTTCATCCTCCCGCGGGTGGAGGTGGAGCTGGCCTTCGTGCTCAACAGGCCGCTGCGCGGCGAGCCCGGGCGCCCGCCCGTGAGCATCTTCGACGTGCTGGCCGCCACCGAGTACGTGGTGCCCGCCATCGAGATCATCGATGCGCGCATCGAGCAGCACGACCGCCACACGGGCGTGATGCGCAAGGTGTTCGACACCATTTCGGACAATGCGGCCAATGCTGGCATCGTCACCGGCGGGCGCCCCGTGCGCCCCGACGCGGTGGACCTGCGCTGGTGCGGCGCGCTGCTCTACAAGAACGGCGTGATCGAAGAGTCCGGGCTGGCCGCCGCCGTGCTCAACCACCCGGCCACGGGCGTGGCCTGGCTGGCCAACAAGCTCGCTCCGTACGGAGAAGGGCTTGCGGCCGGCGAGGTGGTGCTGGGAGGTTCGTTCACGCGGCCCGTGGCCGCCGCTGCGGGCGATACCTTCCATGCGGACTACGGGCCGCTGGGCAACATCGCCTTCCGCTTTGTCTGAGGGATTCCGCCTGCGGCCTGCGGGGCCTCCCATCGCAGCTAGAGCGGCCGCAGCCTGAGCTTTTCCGCCGGGTCCGGGGGCTCGGGCGTGGGCACGCCCAGAATCTCGTCGATGGAAGGCTCGTCGGGCATGTCGAGGATCTGGTCTGCCGACAGCTCGACCCGGGCGGCGATGGCAGTCAACGCGGCCGATGCCGCCGCTTGGGGCGGCGGCGGTGTGCGCGCGCGTATCACCACACCCCCGGGCCTGCGATCGCCGTCCTGGCCCAGCACCGCGCGGGTCGGGGCATTGCCGCAGCGCCCCCGCACGGCCTGCACGCTGTCCTGCAACGCCTCGGCATCGGGAATGCGATCGCGCTGGCGCAGCAGCACCTGCTGGGCCATGTCCGCCAGCTTGGAGTTCAGGGAGCTCTCGGCCAGTTGCAGCAGCTTGCGAACGGCCCCTTCGGCATCGCCGGCCAGGCTCTGGGCCATGGCCTTCTCGGCGGCCTGGTTGATCTGGGGCAGGCAGTCGCGCACGATGTCGGCGTACGCGGGGTACACGTTGCAGGCATTGGCCATCAGCTCGGTGAGGCCGCGGGTGTTGGCGTAGCGCATGCCCAGGGCGCGCACCCAGTTCTCGCCGTCCGACAGGTCGATGGAGGTGGCGGCCAGCACGGCCAGCAGGCTGGCCAGGTTGCAGGCGGCCTCGAAGTCGAAGCTGGCCTCGTCGATCTCGCGCGCCATGTCGCGCACCGCCGCCACGGCGGCCGAGAACTGCCGCTGCTGGATGAGTTGCAGGGTCTGGGCAATGCTGGCGAAGCGCTGGATGCGCGGACTGTCCTGGTGGCGCTCCATGATGCGGGCAAAGTCCGCCACGCAGCGCTCGATGCCCTTGCGGTCCTTGTCGGAAAAGTAGGAAAAGGCCAGCAGCACCAGGGCCTGGAAGTCGAACAGCTTGGAGTCGATGCCCAGCATGGCGGCGCGCGAGAGCACGCTCGCCGCCGTCTTGCGGTCGCCCATGTAGTACGACATCATCCCCAGCTTCTGCAGCCGCACCACCGAGTCGGGCGTGAGCGCACTGGCCGTGCGGTAGGTCTCGATGGCATCGGAAAAGTTACCGAGCTCCACCTGGGCGCGGCCCAGCACGTCGTAGGCGTCGGCAAACGAGGCGTCCTCGCCGATCAGGCCCTGCAGGGTGGTGATGGCCCGGTTGGCCTGGCCCGATTCGATCTGCGCGCGCGCCACCCCGAGCTTGGCCCAGGGCAGGGCGCGCGCGGCGATCACGGCCTCGAACAGGGTGCGCGCCTCGTCATGGCGGCCCAGGCGCAGCAGCAGTTCGGTGCCGATGCGCGCGGCATACAGCCAGTAGGGCTTGCGCGCCTCGAAGCGTTCCACGCACAGGCGCGAGGCGAGCTCGAAGTCCTCCTGCTCGATGGCGTCGAAGATCGGCTTCAGGTGGATCTTGCGCAGGCGCGCCAGGCTCAGCCGCTCGAACAGGGCACTCGGTGTGAAGGGCTTGAGCAAGTAACCGTCGAGCGCCGACTCGGCCGCCTCGGCCACGGCGGCGTACGAGGCCTCGGCGGTGACCATGAAGAACACGGTGGAGAACGGCAGGAGTTGCGCACGGCGCAGGTCGTCCAGCAAGGTCTGCCCGGAGTCGCCAGATTCGCTGAAGAACTGGTCGCACAGCACATAGTCGAACACCGTGTGTTCCAGCCGGGCGCGGGCGTCTCGCACGCGGCTGCATTGCACTATCTTGGTGACCCCGTACTCACGCAGCTGCCCCACCAGAATGCTGCGCGAGGTGGCATTGCTGTCGATGATCAGCGCCAGGCTCTCTGGTGGGTCCGGTTCTTTGCCTGTGGCCATCTGCGGCTCGGGGTGATGTAAATAAAAGTAACCTTCTGCTGCAAGCACAGTGTATGCCCGGTCTGCCGGACAGGCGATGCGGGTAAGCCCGCCCGGCTGCCATCTGTCGGTTGCTTGCGACACAATCGGGCCATGGACAACTCAGACATCCTGCGGGTGGCGACCTACAACATCCACAAAGGCGTGCAGGGCATCGGCCCGGCGCGCCGGCTGGAGATCCACAACCTGGGGCACGCGGTCGAGCAGCTCGACGCCGACATCGTCTGCCTGCAGGAAGTGAGGAAGCTCCACCGGGCGGAGGCGAAGTACTTCCAGCGTTGGCCCGAGCTGCCCCAGGCCGAGTACCTGGCGCCCGAGGGCTACGAGGCGGTGTACCGCACCAACGCCTTCACGCGCCACGGCGAGCATGGCAACGCGCTCCTGTCGCGCTGGCCCGTGATCGGCCACCAGCACGAGGACATTTCCGACCACCGCTTCGAGCAGCGCGGGCTGCTGCATGTGGAAGTGGACGCCCATGGCCGCAAGATCCACGTGATCGTCGTCCACCTGGGGCTGATCCCGGGCAGCCGCATCCGCCAGATCGAGCGGCTGCAGCGCTTCATCGACCGCGAGGTGCCCGGCGGCACGCCGCTGGTGGTGGCGGGCGACTTCAACGACTGGGGCCTGCAGGTCAAGCGCATGCTGGCAGGCTTCGGGCTGCATGAGTTCGAGGACCCCCGGGCCTTCACCTACCCTGCGCGCCTGCCCCTGGTGCAGCTGGACCATGTCTATGTGCGCGGCCTCACGCCGCTGTCGCTGCAGGTGCCGCGCGGGCGCATCTGGTGGCGCATGTCCGACCACCTGCCTCTGATCGCCGAATTTCGTCTCTAGTGTTCTGTCCCGCAAACTGATGGCGAAAATAAAACCGATGGATTTCGCGCCAGGGCAAGGCGCAAGCCGCGGCGACAGCCGGTGCTGTCGCGAGGATTTGCAACGCGGCCCTGGCCTGAAAGACGCGGTCTCATGGGCATTTGTTTGCGGCACAGGCCACTTGCCATGGCCTTGAACCCGGCCCTGGCAGCCGACCACCGGGTGCGCCTGCTGCAGGGCGCGCAGGAGCTGTTTCCTGCGCTGGTCGAGGCCATGGACGCGGCGCTGTCGGACATCCAGTTCGAGACCTATATCTTCGACTTCACCGGCAGCGGCGCCAGCGTGGCCGAGGCGCTGATGCGTGCCGCGCAGCGCGGTGTGCGCACCCAACTGGTGGTGGACGGGGTGGGGACGGGCGCCTTTCCGGTGGAGTGGACGCAGCGCTTCCTGGCCGCTGGCGTGCACTTTCGCGTGTACTCGCCGCTCGGGCCGCTGGGACTGCTGCTGCCGCACCGCTGGCGGCGACTGCACCGCAAGCTGTGCGTGGTAGACGGCTGCATGCTGTTCTGCGGCGGGATCAACGTGCTCGACGACCTGCACGACCCCCACTACGGTGCGCTGGAGGCCCCGCGCTTCGATTTCGCCGTGCAGGCCACGGGCAGCCTGGTGGCGGTGGCCAGCGACACCATGGACCAGCTGTGGTGGCGCATGCAGGCCGTGCGCGACATGCGCGAGCGCCGCCTGCCCGAGGCGCTTGAGGCGTTGCGCGCGGCCAGCGCCGCCCAGCACGCCGCCCAGGCAGCGCAGGAGGGCTCGGCCCTGCGCATGCGCGCCGCGCTGCTGCTGCGCGACAACGTGCGCAACCGCAGCCGCATCGAGAAGGCCTATCGCCGCGCCATCGGCTCCGCACGGCACGAGGTGATCATCGCCAACGCCTACTTCATGCCCGGCGGCAAGCTGCGCCGGGCCCTGCTGATGGCCGCGCGCCGCGGCGTGCGCGTGCGCCTGTTGCTGCAGGGGCGCTACGAGTACTTCATGCAGTACCACGCGGCGCGGCCGGTGTATGGCGCGCTGCTTGCGGCCGGGGTGGAGATCCACGAGTACGCGCCCAGCTTCCTGCATGCCAAGGTGGCCGTGGTGGATGCGCTGGGCGAGCGGCCCTGGGCCACGGTGGGCTCGTCCAACCTCGACCCGCTGAGCCTGCTGCTGGCCCGGGAGGCCAACGTGGTGGTGGAGGACGCGGCCTTCGCCGCCGAACTGCGCCAGCGCCTGGTGCATGCCATGCAGCATGCCGGGCGGCGCATGGACCCGGCACGCTATGCGGGCCGGCCCCTGGGCCAGCGCCTGCTTGACCAGGCGGCCTATGCCCTGATGCGGCTGGCCTTGTGGGTCACCGGCAAAAGCTACTGAAGGCCCGGGCCACGCATGTTTCGTGCGTATTGGGCGGCCCGGGGTGATTTTTGCTATGCAAATAGGAGCTTCATTCCGATGCTGGGTGGGCGGTATGTGCGTAAAACCCTGCCCGGACGGCCCACTGCGATCACTGTTACGATGCCGGACATGTCCAGTCCCACCGCAGCCGATATGACGACCACCCCGCCGGACGAAGAAGGCACGCCCGTCTCCGTCAAGATCCGAGAGCGCCTTGCCGCCGCGCGCAAGCGCTTCAACGCCAACGACAACATCGCCGCGTTCATCGAGCCGGGCGAGCTGGAAAAGCTGCTGGACGAGGTCGAAGTGAAGATGCAGGGCGTGCTCGACAGCATGGTCATCAACACAGCGGGCGACCACAATACGCACAACACGGCGCGCCGTGTGGCCAAGATGTACCTCAACGAGGTGTTCAAGGGCCGCTACGTGGCACAGCCGCCGATCACCGAGTTCCCCAATGCCGAGCACTTGAATGAGCTCATGATCGTCGGGCCCATCACCGTGCGCAGCGCCTGCAGCCACCATTTCTGCCCGGTGATCGGCAAGATCTGGATCGGCGTGATGCCCAACGAGCACACCAACGTGATCGGCCTGTCCAAGTACGCGCGCCTGGCCGAATGGGTGATGGGCCGCCCGCAGATCCAGGAAGAGGCCGTGGTGCAGCTGGCCGACCTGATCATGGAAAAGACCCAGCCCGACGGCCTGGCCATCGTGATGGAGGCCAGCCACTTCTGCATGTCCTGGCGCGGTGTGCGCGAGATGGACAGCAAGATGATCAACTCCGTGATGCGCGGCGTGTTCCTCAAGGACCCGTCGCTGCGCCGTGAATTCCTGTCCCTCATCCCCGGAAAGAACTGACCATGCTCGTACGCCTGCTCTATGCCAGCCGCGCGGTGGACACCTCGCCCGCCGCCATCGAAGCCATCCTCACGCAGTCGCGCCAGCACAACCCGGGCAGCGGCATCACCGGCGTGCTGTGCTATGGCGGCGGTATCTTCCTGCAGGCCATCGAAGGCGGCCGCTCGGCCGTGAGCGACCTGTACGGCCACATCCAGCGCGATGCACGCCACCAGAACGTGGAGTTGCTGCACTACGAGGAAATCACCGAGCGCCGTTTCGGCGGCTGGACCATGGGCCAGGTGAACCTGTCCAAGATCAACCATTCGATCCTGCTCAAGTACTCCGAGAAGCCCGAGCTCGATCCGTATGCGGTGTCCGGCAGGGTCTCGTTCGCTCTGCTCGAAGAACTCATGGCCACGGCCTCGATCATCGGTAGAGCGTAAAAGGGCCGGGCCCGCCAGCCTGCCCTTCATTCCAGACACCCTGACCTGGGCCGCAGTTGCCGACGCGCTGCGGCTTTTTGCATTCTTTTTTCCGCCGTCCCACCGTGACCCTCAATGCCTTCGGCCTCATCATCCTGGCGGGCCTGATCCATGCCTGCTGGAACATCGTGGCCAAGAAGGCGGGCGGCGACTCGCGCTTCGCGTTCTTCACCTCGGTGCTGATGATGCTGGTCTGGGCGCCCCTGGGCTGGTACCTGGGGCGCGATGCGGTTCCGCTTTGGGGGCCCATGGAGTGGGGCTTCGTGGTGGCCAGCGGGCTGCTGCACGTGGGCTACTTCGTCATCCTGCTGCGCGGCTACCGCAAGGCCGACCTCACCGTGGTGTACCCGCTGGCGCGCGGCTCGGGGCCGCTGATGTCGTCGCTGGTGGCCATCACGCTGCTGGGCGAGCGCATCTCGGCGCTGGGCGTGGCCGGCATCGCGGGCGTGGTGGGCGGGGTGTTCCTGATCGCAGGCGGCCCCGGCCTGCTGCGCGCTGCGCACGATCCGGCCGCGCGCGAACGCGTGCACAAGGGCATGTTCTACGGTCTGCTCACGGGCGCCTTCATCGCCAGCTACACGGTGGTCGACGGCTATGCCGTCAAGTTCCTGCTGATGTCGCCCATCCTCATCGACTACATGGGCAACTTCGTGCGTGTGGCGCTGCTGGCGCCCGTGGTGCTGCGCGACCTGCCCACCGCCGGGCAGCTGTGGCGCGCGCAGTGGCGCTTCGCGTTGCTGGTGGCCATGGTCAGCCCCGTGGCCTATGTGCTGGTGCTGTATGCAATGAAGGAGGCGCCCATGTCCCACGTGGCGCCTGCGCGCGAGGTCTCCATGCTGTTTGCCGCGCTGATCGGCGGGCACCTGCTGGGCGAGGGCGACCGCGTGGCGCGCATCTGCGGGGCCGTGCTCATCGCAGCCGGCGTCACTGCGCTGGCGCTGGGGTAGCCATGCTGCTCGGGTGCGACTTTTCGAGCAGCCCCACGCGCCGCAAGCCCGTGGTGCTGGCCCTGGGTCGGCGCGATGGCGCGCGCGTGCAGCTGGCGGAACTGGTGCGCCTGGAAACCCTGGCCGCGGTGGGTGCCTGGCTGGCCGAGCCGCGCCACTGGGTGGGCGGCTTCGATCTGCCCTTCGGCCTGCCGCGCGAGTTGCTGCAGACCCTGGGCTGGCCGCTGCAGTGGCATGCCAGCATGCAGCACTACCGCACGCTCACGCGTGCGCAGATCCGCGATGCCTTTGCCGCCTTCTGCGATGCGCGCCCCGTGGGCGGCAAGTTCGCGCACCGCGCGACCGACGGGCCTGCGGGCTCCAGCCCGTCGATGAAATGGGTCAACCCGCCGGTTGCCTACATGCTGCATGCGGGCGTACCGCTGTTGCTGGATGCCGGCGCGCACCTGCCCGGCATGCATGCAGGCGACCCCACGCGCGTGGCGCTGGAGGCCTACCCCGGCCTGCTCGCGCGCGAGGTGCTGCAGCGGCGCAGCTACAAGAGCGACGACGTGGCGAAACAGACCCCTGACCGCCTCATCGCGCGCAAGGACCTGCTGACCGCGCTGGAGCTGGGGCAGACGCGCCTGGGCCTGCGCCTGAAGCTCAGCCACGCCCAGCGCGACGCCCTGGTGGCAGACGCCAGTGGCGACAGCCTGGACGCCGTGCTTTGCATGCTGCAGGCCGGCTGGGCCGAGCAGCGCCATGCCGAGGGCGATGCCCTCTACGGCCTGCCGCCTGGCATGGACCCGCTGGAGGGCTGGATCGTCACCGCGACCGCAGGGGCGGCCACAATGGCGCCATGACAGGTGCTGCCGCTTCCCTGCAGGCTTACCGGCTGTGGGCCGGTGTGCTGGCCTGCACGCTCGCCGCCACGGCGGCATTCGCCGCGCCAGCCCCCTGGTTCTACTGGCGCAGCAAGGTCGATGGCCAGCGCGTCTGTGCCCAGGCTTCCCCAGGCACCGGCTGGGAGAAGGACAGCCCGCCTTACGACGGACCCGGCTGCGCCCCGCGCCGCAAGGTACTCATCGTCCCCATGCGTTGATCAGACCTTCACTGCGGCCTCCTGTGGTTCGCCCAGCGACAGCATCAGCCGGTTGGCCCAGTTGAAGAATGCGGCGCCGTGCAGCGCGTCCGAGATCGCAAAATCGTCCAGCCCCTGTTCGCGCAGCGCCGTGATGTGCCCGGTGCCGAAGTCGAGCGGCGTGTCCGTGAGCGCCACCGAGGCCTGTGCGATGGCGTTCCAGCGGGGCCCCAGGTCGGTGCCCGTGCCTTCGTCGAGCAGGCGCTGCACGTCGTCCGTGCGGCCCGAGAAGTGCGAGGCGAAGCGGGCATGCACCGAGGCGCAGTAGATGCAGCCGTTGTGGCGCGAGGTGGCCGTTGCCGACAGTTCGCGCTCGGCGCGCGGCAGGCCCGCATCGGGGTTGTAGAAGATGTCCTTGTCGGTGCGGGTGCGCGCGCCCAGGATGTCGGGGTCGCGCGCCAGCAGCATGAAGTAGGGCGATTTGGCGCGCGCTGCGTCCACCAGGCCGGCCAGGTGGCGGTCGCTCAGCTCTGCCTCGGGCAGGGGGGTGAGCCAGGGCAGCCAGTTGAGTTGCGCCTGCGTGAAGGCCACCGGCTCATTGTTGCCGGGGTGCGAAAGGATGGTGTCGCTCATGCCTGGGTCTCCTCATTGGACAGGGTGGCTTGCCCACGTGGCGCGGGGGCAGCAGCCAGGGCGCGCAGCCCGGCCACCACGCGGATCTGGAACGCCAGGAAGGCGACCAGCTGCGACAGGGTCACGATGTCGGTCGTGCCCCAGCCCGCGTCGAGCAGCTTTTGCAGCGCGGCCGGGCTGGCATCGCGCGGATGCAAGGTGAGCAGGTGCGCGTGTTCAAGCGCAGCCGACAGCGGCTTGCCCAGCACGGCGCCATGGGCCTCGCCCACGGCGTAGGCCGGGCCGGCCTGGTCCTCTTCGCTCAGCGGACCTGGCGGGTAGTTGCCATAGGGGCCGCTGGCTGCGCCGCGCACCACCTCGGCCGCAATGGCCTGGGGCACGCCGGGGCGTGCCTGGCGCGCGCCTTCGGACGCCAGCACAGCGTTGTAGAAGGCCGTGGCATCGGGCTGCTGGTGCAGGCCGGCCACGAAGGCCGCCACGGCCTGGCGGTCGGCCAGGGTGAAGCGGCTGCCCGGCAGCACGTGGGCCGGCTCGAACAGGGCCAGGTGGCTTTGCTGCGCATGGGTGCGCGCCTGCAGGCGGTGGCGGCGGATGGCATCGAGCCGGTCGCCCGGCTGGATGCCGGTGAGCAGGTCGATCACATCGGGCGTGGTGTCGTGGGGCTGGGTCATGCAGGCTCCGTGGTGGCTTGGGGGATGAAGGCGCGGGGCGCGGCCGTGGGCGGGTGCCGTGGCACCCAGCCCAGGGCGGGCGCCACCGCGGTGGCGGTGAGTTCGATGGAGCGCAGGATGGCTGCGTGCGGCGGGTCGATGGAGTGCACCTGGAACACCAGGTCGGTCACGCGTTCGAGCGTGGCGTCGGCGCGCAGCGAGGCGATCACGTCCTCGGGCGAGCCCACGTGCGCGTCGTAGGTGGCGATCAGTTGCGCAAGCGGCGCATCGGGCCCCACGCGGGGAATTGCACCAGACCTGGCGGCCTGCGCGGCGAACCGCGCGGCGAAGCGGCGCAGCCCGGCATCGGCCAGGCGCAGCGCCTCCTGCCTGCTGTCGGCCACGAACAGGCTGCGCGAGCCCACGATGCGCGGCGTGCTGCCCGTGGGCAGCGCGGCCAGGTAGGCATCGATGATGGGGTTCTGGATCTCGGCCAGCGAGGCCTCTGGTGCCTCGTCGGTGCGCGGCTGGGTGCGCGAGAGCATGAGCCCGTCGCCCGCCTGCCCGGCGCGCGTGCCGCCCGCCACCGAGAAGGTGGCCTGCCAGATGCGGCCCAGCAGTTGCGCCGCGGCGGGGTAGAGCGTGTCACCACCCGCCAGGGGCTGGCCGGCCCAGGCGCCGCGCAGCACGGCCAGCTGGCGCGCGAAGATCGCACTGCGGTCCTCGCTGTCGAGGCCGAAGGCGGCAAACGACTCGGGCGTGCCGCCCGTGCCCACGCCCACGTCGAGCCGGCCGCCCGAGAGCAGGTCGAGCACGATGGCATCCTCGGCCACGCGCACGGCGTTCTCCAGCGGCAGGGTGATGATGCCGGTGCCCAGGCGGATGCGGTGGGTGCGTGCCGCCACATGCGCCAGGAAGACCAGCGGCGAGGGCAGGCCGCCCTCGTGCTCGTGGAAGTGGTGCTGCGCCACCCAGGCCGAGTCGAAGCCCAGGGCCTCGGCGTGGGCGATCTGCTCGGTCACCAGGCGGTAGCGCTCGCCCGCCGGAGCGTCGTCAAGCAGCCTGCTGAAGAAGCCCAGGCGTTTCGGGCTGGGCGTGGTGGTGGGCGTCGTTGGTGGGATGGAAGGCACGGTTGTTGGTCCTTGCTGCGGCATGGCCGGGGATGGCGTTGATGAGTTCGCGCGTGTAGTCGCTGCCGGGGGACAGGAACACGTCCTGCACGCGCCCGGCATCCACCTGGCGGCCGGCCTGCAGCACCGAGACGGTGTCCGCGATCTGCCGCACCACGGCCAGGTCGTGCGAGATGAAGAGGTAGGTCAGTTGCAGATCTCGCTGCAATTGTTCGAGCAGCGCCAGGATCTGCGCCTGCACCGTCACGTCCAGGGCCGAGACGGCTTCGTCGAGCACCAGCACCTGCGGGCCCAGCACCAGGGCGCGAGCAATCGCCACGCGCTGGCGCTGCCCGCCCGAGAGCGCGCGCGGCGGGCGCTGCAGCACGGCCGGTGGCAGGCCCACGCGCGCCAGGATGTCGTGCACGCGGCGCTCGCGCTCGGCGCGGGCCACCGGCTCGAAGTTGAGCAGCGGCTCCTCGATGATCTGGTAGACCGTCTGGCGCGGGTCCAGCGAACTGAAGGGGTTCTGGTGCACCAGCTGGATGCGCCGGCGCACCTGGCGCAGCGCCTCGCCGCGCAGCGTGGCCAGGTCCACCCCCTCGACGAGGATGCGGCCCGCCGTGGGGCGCGCAAAGCCCACCACGTCGCGGATGGTGGTGGTCTTGCCCGAGCCCGACTCGCCCACCAGTGCATGCGTGGTGCCGCGGCGCACCTGGAAGGAGACCTGGTCCACCGCGCGGAAAGGGTGTTTCTGCCCTGCCACGGGAAAGTCGTGGATGAGCTGGTCGACGACGATGGCGAAGTCCTCGCCATCGGCGGCGGCGCCTCGGGGGGCCGGGCGGAAGGCACCCACCGAGAGCGAGGGCGCATCGGCCAGCAACTGGCGTGTGTAGGCGCTCTGCGGCGCGCGCAGCAGCGCCTGGGTGGGGCCCTGCTCCTTTATGCGGCCGCCCTGCATCACCACCAGGCGGTCGGCCCGGTCGGCCGCCACGCCCAGGTCGTGCGTGACCAGCAGCACGGCCGTGCCGTCCTCGCGGCGCAGGTCGTCGATCAGGTCGAGGATGCGCCGCTGCACCGTCACGTCCAGTGCGCTGGTGGGCTCGTCGGCAATGATGAGGGCCGGGCGCAGCGCGATGGCGATGGCGATCAGCACGCGCTGCTTCATGCCTCCGGAAAGCTCGTGCGGGTACTGGCGCGCGCGCAGCGCGGGCTGCGACAGGCCCACGCGCTCGAGTAGCTCCAGCACGCGTGCGGCAATGGCGCGGCGGTCGCCATGGCGGTGGATCTGGAGGATTTCACCCACCTGTTCGCCCACCGTGCGCACGGGGTTGAGCGAGCTGGTCGGGTCCTGCGGGATCAGGCTCACCACGCTGCCGCGGATGCCGTCCAGGCGCTTTTGCGGCCAGCCAGCGATATCGGTACCGTTCAGGCGGATGGCACCGTGCTCGAGCCGGCCGTTGTCGGCCAGCAGGCCGATCACGGCCTGCGCGGTGGTGGTCTTGCCCGAGCCCGATTCGCCCACCAGAGCCACCACCTCACCGGGTGCGATGGAGAACGAGACGCCGTGCACCACGCGCTGCTCGTGCTGCTGCCCGTCGCGGTAGGCAATGGCCAGGTCCTCGACCTCGAGGACCGGCGTGGGGAGGGGGTTGCTGCTCATGGGCGGCCTTTCGCGATGGCGGCGCTGATGCGGTTGGCCGAGAGCACCACGGCCACCACGATCACGCCCGGCACGGTGGTCAGCCACCAGGCGGTGGCCAGGTAGTTGCGCCCCTCGGCGATCAGCAGGCCCCACTCGGGCGTGGGCGGCGGTGCGCCGTAGCCCAGAAAGCCCAGCGTGGAGATGGACAGGATGGCCGAGCCGAACTGCAGCGCCGCCATGGCGATCACCGAGGTCAGTGAATTGGGCAGGACATGGCGCCACAGCACGGCGCTGAAGCGCCCGCCGCTGCCGAATGCGGCCTCCACGTACTCGGCCCGGCGCACGCGCACCACCTCCGAGCGCACCAGCCGAGCGAACGCCGCCACCGAGGCAACGCCCACGGCGATGGCCGCGTTGATGGTGCCGAAGCCCAGGATGATGATGATGGACAGCGACAGCAGCAGCGAGGGCACGGACAGCAGCACGTCCACCGTGCGCATGATGGCGTCGTCCACCCAGCGGCCTACCGAGCCCGCCACCAGGCCCAGCAATGTGCCCAGCAGCAGGCCCACGCCCACGGCCACGAAGGCGCCCGAGAGCGAGTGCACGGCGCCATGCACCACGCGGGCATAGACGTCGCGGCCCAGCGCATCGGTGCCCAGCCAGTGCGCAGCGCTCGGCCCCTGCAGCTGCTGGCCGGCCGTGCCCTGGATGGGGCTGTAGCCGCTGAACAGGCCGGGCACCAGCGCCCACAGCGCCACCAGGGCGATCACTGCCCAGGCCAGCAGCAGCGTGGGCGGCGTGGCGCCCAGGGTGCGGGCCAGGCGCGCGGACGGTGCGGTTGATGGCGAAAGAGCGGGGGCGGTCAGCAGGCCCTCGTCTGCGGTGTGCGTATGGATGGTCATGATCAGGATCCGGGAGCGTGGCGCAGCCGTGGGTCGAGCACCGGGTAGAGCAGGTCCACGGCCAGGTTGATGAGCACGAAGGCGGTGGCCGAGAACACCACGACGGCCTGCAGCACGGCAGTGTCCTGGTTGCCCACGGCCTGCTGGGTCAGGCTGCCCAGGCCGTTCAGGCCAAAGACCGCTTCGGTCACCACGGCGCCCGCCAGCAGCTCGCCGAACAACACGCCGGCGATGGTCAGCGTGGGCAGCAGCGCATTGCGTGCCACGTGTTTCCACAGAACCCAGTTGCGCGTTGCGCCCTTGGCGCGCGCCACGGACACGAAGGGCTGGGTGAGCACCTCGTCGATGTTGCGCAACAGGATCTGCGCCAGCGGCGCCGAGATCGGGACGGCCAGGGTCAGCGTGGGCAGCACCAGGCCCTCCCAGCGGCCGGGGTTGATCACCGGGATCCAGCCCAGGCGGAACGAGACGATCTGGATCAGCATGATGCCCAGCCAGAACACCGGCACCGAGACGAAGAGCGAGGGCAGCGACTGCAGGGCAGAGCGCAGCCAGCGCAGCGGCGCCAGTTGCGCGGCGAAGGCCAGCGCCACGGCCAGCAACAGCGCCGTGGCAAAGCCGAACGTGGCCAGCCGCAGCGTGGGCGGCAGGTTGGTGGCCAGGCCCTGGCTGACCGGCACCCCGGCCTGCACCGAATAGCCGAAGTTGCCCGTGAGAAAGCCGCCGAGGCTGTGCAGGTACTGGTTCCACACCGGCGTGTCTGCCCCATAGGAGGCGCGGATGTCCGCGATCTCCTGCGGGCCCAGGCCCAGCTCGGGGTTCAGGAACTTGATCAGGATGGCATCGCCCGGCAGCGCCTGCAGCAGGATGAAGGAGGCTGTGAAGGCCGCCCACAGCACCAGCAGGGCCTGGCCGATGCGGCGTGCGAGGTAGCGTGAATTCATGGGAATGTGCTCCTTTGCGGGCTCAGTGGGGGGCCAGCCAGGTGGCGTAGAAGCTGGGGCGGCCCACAGCTTCGAAGGCAATGCCCTTGACCCAGGGGGCACCCGCGAACACCTGCGGCTCCTCGAACAGCGGCACCACATAGGCCTGGTCCACCAGGTAGTGCTGCACCTGGCGGGTAAGGCCCAGGCGCTTATCGCGCACTGGCTCCTGGGCGATGGCATCGAGCAGGCGGTTGAGCTCGCGGTCCTCGAAGGCCTTGACCTTCTGGCTCGTGCCGCCCTTTTGCAGCAGCAGGTTGCGGTTGGTCGGGTAGTAGTTGCTCTTGATCACGTCGGGGTCGGCGCGGCCCACCATGGCGGGCAGCACCGGGGTCTTGATCGGGTCCAGGCTGTCCAGCGTGCGGCTGCCCAGGTCGCCGGCCAGCACGTTGAGCTTCACGCCCACCTGCGCCCACTGCTGGGCCACGAGCTGCAGCACGTCCTTGTTCTGCGCGTAGTTGAGCGACTCGTAAGTGCTGAGCACCAGGGCCTGGCCGTCCTTCTCACGCAGGCCGCTGGCGCCGGGCTTCCAGCCGGCTTCGTCAAGCAGGCGGGCGGCCAGGGCCTTGTCGTGCACCAGCTTGGCCGACAGGTCCACATGGCCAGCGGCGCTGGCGACGATGACGCCGGTGGCCTGCGGGTAGTGGGCCGTGAACAGGGTCTGCACGATCTCCTGCGCGTTGGTAGCGTGCAGCAGTGCGCGGCGCACGCGCAGGTCGGCCAGCAGCGGGTTGTCGGGGCGCAGCGCCAGGCTGCCGTTCACGCCACGCGTGGACGATGCGTAGACCGGGAACTGCTGCGCCTGAACGCGCTTTTCGTCGTAGGCCTGGATCTGCCGGATGAAGCCGGCCTGCCCCGCAAGCAGCGCGCCGATGCGCACGCCATCTTCGGGCGCGACGATGATCTTGACGGCGTCGAGGTGCGCGCGGCCCTGGTGGGCCAGCCTGGCAGGCCCCCAGCGGTAGTCCTTGCGCACCGCCAGGTTCACTTCCTTGCCCAGCGTCTCGGAGGCCACGACGAAGGGGCCCGAGCCGATGAGCTTGGTGGCGTCGCCCAGCTCGTCGAGCGGGCGCGCCAGCGTGGCCGGGGAGACCAGGCCGGAGTTGATGGTCGAGGTGGCCTGCAGGAAGCCCGGCGAGGGCTTGCTGAACTGAAAGCGCACGCTGCGCGGCCCGAGCACTTCGCTCTTGTCGTAGTTGTTGATGACCTCCGAGACCGAGTGCTTGAGGGCCTTGTTGCCCCGGCCGAAAGTGTCGTAGTTCTGCGCCACGGCGGCGGCGTCGAGCGGGGAGCCGTCCGAGAAGGTGACGCCCTCGCGCAGCTCGAAGGTGTACTGCGTGGCGTCGGCGTTCACCGTCCACGCCTGCGCAATCCAGGGCTCGATCTCCAGGGTCTCGGGGTTCTGGTAGGTCAGCCGGTCGGTCAACTGGTTGAGCAGGCCGCCGTTGGGGTAGAAGCCCCCGGCCGGCGGGTACAGGGCGTTGTGCGCCTGCTGCTCCAGGTAGACCAGGGTGCCACCTGCCGCGGGGGCCTGGGCGGCGCCTGTGACAGCGGTGTCTTGTGCTTTCCTGGAGCAACCGGCGACCGCCAGGGCCAACAGTACAGCGGCCAGGGCCAGCCTGCCACGCGGGGTTTCAGGTAGCCGTTGCATGCCCTTGCCCACCGCGGTCAGTGCTTGGCGAGCCAGGTGGCGTAGAAGCTCGGGCGGCCCACGGCCTCGAAGCCCGCCTCACGCACCCAGGGAGCGCCGGCAAAGGCCTGGGGCTCCTCGAAGATCGGGATCACATAGGCCTGGTCGACCAGGTAGTTCTGCACCTCGCCGGCCAGGGCCAGGCGCTTGGCCGGATCGGTCTCGGCGGCGATGCCCTCGAGCAGGTCGTTGAGCTTGGCATCGCTGAAGGCCTTGACCTTCTGGCTCACCCCGCCCTTTTGCAGCAGCACGTTGCGGTTGGTGGGATAGAACTGGCTTTTGATGACGTCCGGGTCGGCGCGGCCGACCATGGTGGCCAGCAGGGCCGTTTTCTCGGGGTCGAGGTTCTCGGTGATCTTGGTGCCCGCATCGCCCGACAGTACGTTGAACTTCACCCCGATCCTGGCCCACTGCTGCGCGATCAGCTGCAGCGTTTCCTTGTTCTGCGGCTGGGGCAGTGCTTCGTGCGCGGCCAGCACCAGCGGCTTGCCGTCCTTGGCGCGGATGCCGTCGGCGCCGGCCTTCCAGCCGGCCTCGTCCAACAACTGTTTGGCCTTGGCCTCGTCGTGGTTGAGCTTGGCCGACAGGTTGACGTAGCCCTGGGCGTTGGCCGCAATGACGGACGTGGCCTTGGGGTAGTGCTTGGAGAACAGGGTGTCGACGATGGCCTGCGTGTCGGTGGCATGCAGCAGGGCCTGGCGCACGCGCAGGTCGGCCACCAGTTCGTTGTCGGGCCGGAAGTACACGCCGTTGTTCACGCCACGGGTGGACGGGGCGTAGATCTCGAACTTCCCGTCGGTCACGCGCTTCTCGTCATAGGCCTGCACCTGGCGGATGAAGCCGGCCTGGCCGGACAGGAGGGCGCCGATGCGCACGCTGTCCTCGGGCGTGACGATGAGCTTGATCTCGTCGAGCCGCGCGCGGCCCTGGTGGGCCAGCCTGGCCGGACCCCAGGCGTATTCCTTGCGCGCCGTGAGCGTGAGCTCCTTGCCCAGGACTTCACTGGCCACCACGAAGGGGCCGGAGCCGATGACCTTGGTGGCGTCGCCCAGTTCCTCGAAGGGCCGCGCCAGGGTGGCCAGCGACACCAGGCCCGAGCCGATCACCGAGGTGCCCTGCAGGAAGCCCGGCGAAGGCTTCCTGAAATAGAACTTCACCGTGAGCGGGTCCACCACCTCGCTCTTGTCGTAGTTGTTGATCACTTCCGAGACGGGCTGCTTGAGCTCCTTGTTGCCCAGACCGTAGGTGTCGAAATTCTTCGCCACGGCGGCGGCGTCGAGCGGCGTGCCGTCCGAGAAGGTGACGCCCTTGCGCAGCTTGAAGGTGTACTCGGTGGCGGTGGGGTTCACCGTCCACGATTCGGCGATCCAGGGCTGGATCTCCAGCGTCTTCGGGTCCTGGTAGGTGAGCTTGTCGGTGATCTGGTTGAGCACGCCGCCATTGGGGTAGAAGCCCCCGGCAGGCGGGTACAGGTTGGTGTGCGCCTGCTGCTCCAGGTACACGAGGGTGCCGCCCTGCACGGGACCGCCCCCCGCCGCCGCAGTGGACTCCACTTCCTTCCTGGAGCAGCCGGCCAGCAGCACGCCGAGTGCCAACACCGGGATGCCCACGGCAGCCCAGCCCATCGATTTTTTCAGGGGAAACACGTTCATACCTCGTCGCCGAAACGGCAGTCAAAAATGGCTTGGAACGACCGTTGCCCGCCCCTCGGCGCAGACCCGGTCCACGCATTTCATGGTACCGACGCTACATAAACGCATCGGTATATAAAGTAGCATCGTTATCTGAAAAACGAGGGTTGGCGCCGCTCCTGCGGCATATCTGGAATGCGCATAAGTGCGCTCGGTTTTCTGGCTTCCCAAGCGGGTGCCGTGGCCTGAACAATGGCCCGAACGTCCGTGATCCGCCCGATGTCTGCGGCGGCGCGCACGCATTGGAGAACCGCGAGCCATGACCCATCTGAACGACTACCTGGCCGAGAAGCGCGCCGCCGTGCTGGCGCGCCAGGCCGCCATCGACGCGGGCACCGCCCAGCCTGCAGCCCTGAAGGCGCGCGTGAGCGCCGAGGGCCGCAGCGGCGTGCGCCGCCTGCGCATCCGCGACCACCAGATCATCAGCGACAGCCCGCCCGACTTCGCCGGCTACAACCTGGGACCGAGCTCCCCCGAGTTGCAGCTCGGCGTGCTGGGCACCTGCGTGACGCACATCTTCCTGATCCATGCGGCCGAGCGCCAGGTGCCGCTCGAAAGCCTGGAGGTCGAGGTCACCGGCATCATCGACCCGCGCGGCGGCAAGCCAGGCCACGAGAGCACTCCCATCTGGCCCCACGAGATTGCCTACACGGTGCACATCGACTCGCCCGCCAGCCGCGCCGACATCGACGCGCTGTTCGAGGCCGTGGAGCGCAACTGCCCCATCCTGAACCTGCTGCGCAACCCGCAGGCCATCCGCGCCGAGGTCAGGCTCACCAACTCCAAAGCCTCGCCAGCCACGGCCGCCGCCAGTGCAGAGCTGGAGGTGGCGGCATGAGCGCGGGGACACCCGCCCAGGCCCTGGCCCTGCCGCTGGACCATGTGGTCATCGCCGTCAACGACCTCGAAGCCACCATCGCCGACTACCAGGCACTGGGCTTCAACGTGCTGCGCGGTGGCGACCACCCCGGCCGGCCCACGCACAACGCGCTGGTGGTGTTTGCCGACGGCAGTTACTTCGAGCTGATCGCGTGGCGCGAGCCGGCGCCCGCCGACCGCTGGTGGCAACTGCTGCAGCAGCATGGCGAGGGCATCATCGACTTTGCCTTGCTGCCACCGGGCACCGCCACCACCGTGGCCGCTGCCCGGACGCGCGGCCTGGCGCTGACCGGCCCCCTCGATGGTGGCCGTGTGCGGCCCGATGGCGAGCAACTGCGCTGGCAGACGGCGCGTCCGCCGTCGCACGACCTGCCCTTTCTGTGCGGCGACCTCACGCCGCGCGCGCTGCGCGTGCCCGAGGGCGATGCGCGCGTGCATCCCAACGGTGCGCTGGGCGTGGCCAGCCTGTCCATCGCCGTGCACGACCTGCCCGCCAGCCTGGCGCGCTACCGCGCCCTGCTGGGCGAGCCGCCGCAGGGGGCGCCCGCCAGCCATGCCAGCGCGGCGGTGGACCTGCCGCACAGCGACGTGCAGGTGGCGCTGGTGCGCGCCGGGGCTGCCACCCTGGTGCTGACGGCGCCGCGCAGCAGTGATGGCCCCCTGGCCCGGCACCTGGCCGCGCGCGGCGAGGGGCCGTATGCACTGGTGCTCACGGGGGCGCAGGGTGTTGCGCCGGTCCTCGATCCGGCACTGGCGCATGGCGCCCCGATCCGGTTCTGACAGGCGCAGGCAGCGGTTCACCGTTATCGGAAGCAGTGCCCCCGCAGCCGCTAGGGAAAGCACTGGCAGGGGACTTGCTTGCAATGCTGTGCATGCATTCGATAATGGACAGGATGACCGAACTGATCTTGATACGCCACGGCGAGACCGACTGGAACCGTGAACTGCGCTTCCAGGGCCAGGTGGATGTGCCCCTGAACGCCACGGGCCACGAGCAGGCGCGCCGCCTGGCCGAGCGCCTGGGAGCCGAGCGCCTGGCGGTGGACCACCTGGTCTGCAGCGACCTGGTTCGCACCCGCCAGACGGCGCAGCCGGTGCTGGGCACCTTGCTGCCGCAACTGCACATCGACAACGTCGTGGATGCGAGCCTGCGTGAGCAGAGCTTCGGCCTGGTCGACGGCATGCGCGTGGACGACATCAAGCTGCAGCACGCCGAGGCCTGGGAGAACTGGCTGCGCTTCGACGCCGATGGCGGCATGCCCGGCGGCGAGACCACGCGCCAGTTCCACACCCGGGTGATGGATGCGGTGCGCCGCCTGGCGCAGGAGCATGCGGGCAAGACCCTGATGGTGGTGACCCACGGCGGTGTGCTCGACATGGTCTGGCGCACGGCCCGCGGCGTGGGCCTGCACGGCCCGCGCCAGAGCGACATCCCGAATGCCGGCTTCAACCGTGTGCGCCTCGATGGCGATGTCATCGAGTTGCTGCACTGGGCCGACGTGCGCCACCTGGCGGACCTGCCGCCCCAGCCGGTCTACGACCAAAAAAAATTGCTGGTGGAGAGCGACGCCGACTAGGGCCTGTCCATACTAATTTCGGGGATCGCGTTGCCCGGCCTGGGGGCTGGATGTTAGGCGCTCGCGCGCAGCAAGGTGTGCAGCTTGCAAGCGCGAGCAACGCCGCAGACGGCCCCCAGGCCGAGCAACCCGAAGGGAAGGCCCCTGCCGGCGCGCCACTCGTCGTTGCGCTCCTGGCGTGTGCAAGGGCACACGGGCGTCGCGCGCCTAGATTGGCACGCCGGCAAGGGCCTTCGCGACCCCGAAATTGGTGTCAACAGGCCCTAGAGCGGCTTCAGACGGCCGGCAGGCCGATGTCGATCTGCCGCTCGCTGGCCTGGATCTGGACCTTGAGAGGCTGCGCCAGTTGCAGCAAGGCTGCCAGGTCCAACGCCGGTGGCCGCGCGGGGCCTCCGGCTTCGGGCGGTGGCAGGAAATCCTGCGATGCGGTCGATGTGCCGTGCGAGCGCACCCTCACGCCGAGCGCGCCGACGGGCTCCACCGTGACCTGGGCGGGCGCCGGGCCGGGCTGTTCGGCCAGGTGGTAGATGGCGGCCAGCACCAGGTACAACAGCGTGTGCGGCACCTTGGCATCGCCCTCCCAGCCGGCGGCGTCCTCGGCCAGGGGCTCCATCTCGGTGCCGCGCACCATCAGCATCGGGCGCGCCAGTTCCACCGCTTCACGCGCCAGTTCCAGCACGGTGTGGCGGTCGTTGATCTGCAGGTCCCACAGCCGCAGGCGACGGATGTGGCGTGAGATCTCATTGAGCTGCTCCTCGATCTGCTCCACGCGCTCCACTGCCTGCTCGGGCGCCATGTCGCCCTGGCCCAGGCGGCGCTTGAGCAGCATGGTGCCCATGCGCATCACCGACAGCGGGCTGGCCACGTCGTGCCGCAGCACCGGCATGGCACGCATCAGCACGGCATGCTGCAGACCGGCGTCCGTCAGCTCCCGTTCGTGGTCGGACAGTGGGGGCGCGGATTTCTGGGCGGGCATGGTGCAGGGGCGGGTGTGGTGGTGCTCAGGGAGCGGGAGGGGCCTGCAGCGCGGCGGCGCAACGTGCCAGCAGCGCATCGAAGGCGTCGAAGTCGAGCGGCTTGCCCAGGATGTAGTCGAAAACGGCCATCTGCCCGGCGGCCGTGCGGGCGTTGCCCGAGGCCATGCCGGTGATGGCGATCGCAAAGCAGGGGCCAGCGCCGTGGGCGGCCACGCTCTCGCGCAGCAGGGGCACCAGGTCCGAGCCGCTCATGTCTGGCAGGTTCTGGTCCACCAGGAAGATCTGCACCGGTCTCTCCTTGGCCAGTGCCAGGGCGCGCGCCGCGGTGGGGGCCGTGCGCACGGCATGGCCCTCCATGGACAGCAGTTCTTCCAGGAGTTCGGTGGCGTCCTGGTTGTCGTCGATGACGAGGATCTCTAGCGGCATGGTGGTCAGGCGGAAAGGTGGTCGGCGGCGCCGGGCGGGCGCAGGGGCAGGTGCACGGTAAAGACCACGTGCGGCGCTTCGTGCGCGTAGGCGATGCGACCGCCGTGGCCCTGCACGATCTGGTGTGCGATGTACAGGCCCAGGCCCAGGCCGGAGCGGTTGCGTGCCTTGCCCACGGACGAGGACTTGAACGGGGTGAACAGGTCGGCCGCCACCTCGGGCGCGATGGGCGGCGCCACATTGCGCACCTCGATCACGGGTCCGGCCGGTGTGCCGTGCGCATGCACCTGCACCGGGTGGCCCGCATCGCCATGGTGGCGTGCGTTGCTGATGAGGTTGGCGAACACCTGGGCGATGCGGTCGGGGTCGACCTCGGCGCGCAGGCTGTCCGGCAGATGCCCCACCAACTGCATGCCAGGGTGGGCCGTGCCCGCCTCGTCCATCAAATCGGCCAGCAACTGCACCAGGTCGATGGCGGTGGGCTTCAGGTCCAGGCCCAGGCGGCTTTGCAGGCGCGACATGTCCATCACCTGGCTGACCAGGCGCTGCATGCGGGTGCTGCTGGACTGGATGCGCTGGCCCAGCCTGCCGGTGTTGCCGTCGGTGCCATTGTTCTTCTCGAGTACCCGCGCCGCCATGCTGATGGAATGCAGGGGGTCACGCAGGTCATGGCCGAGCACAGCCATCAGGTGCGCGCGGGCGTTGTTCAGCTCGGCATGGCGGGCGCTCTGCGCGCGCACCAGCTCGGCGAGCAACTGGCGGGCTATGTCCAGGTCGTCACCGGCCCATTGTTCGGCGGTGGAGCGCACGATCTCCTTCCACAGGTCGAACGAGCCGCGCGGCGTCAGGCGCGGGCCCAGCGGTCCGGGGCGCACCTCTTTCTCGGGCTTGCCGCCCCAGTGGATGGTCTCGATCTGCTCCTTGCGCAGGAACACCAGCCAACTGCCGCGGTGCATGTCCAGCGGCAGGGCCAGCACGCCGCACCAGGGTGACAACTGCACGCCGACTTCGGGCGCCTCCAGCGGCAGGGCATGGGTCGCATAGAGGGTGCCGCCGGCGTGTGTGGCATCTAGCCAGTGCAGCAGGGCCCGGGCGGCCGTGTCGCTGATCTCGCCTTCGATGCACAGCTTGCCGCTTTCGGACACGATGATGGCCCCGGCGTGCATCGACGTGGCCAAGGCGGCCGCATGGGCGCACAGCGCGGCGAACTCGTCGTCGGAGTGCAGCACGCTCTCCATCACGCGCGTGCGCAGTTCGGCCACCTGCTGCTGGCGCTCGGCCTGTTTGCGCGCCAGGGCTGCCTGGATGTTGGCGCCCAGTATCTGCGCCATCACGTCGCAGGCCATGCGCACGCTGTAGGGCACCTGGCGCGGCCCCATGTGGTGGCAGGCCAGCAGGCCCCACAGCCGGTTGTTGATGACGATGGAGATGCTCATGGACGCACCCACGCCCATGTTGTTCAGGTACTCGATGTGGATCGGCGAGACGCTGCGCAGGATGGCGCCGCCCAGGTCCAGTGGCGCGTCGCCGGGCTGCTGCACCAGGGGCACGGGCACGGCCCGCACGTCGGCGATCAGGCGCAGGGTGTGGGCCACGTAGAGCGCGCGCGCCTGCGCCGGGATGTCGCTGGCCGGGTAGCGCCGGCCCAGGTAGGGGTCCAGGAAGTCGCGGCGGCTCTCGGCCACCACGTCGCCGCTGCTGTCGGGCCGAAAACGGTAGGCCATCACCCGGTCGAATCCGGTAAGCGCCTGCAGCTCCTGGGTGGCCAGCTGCAACAGGTCGTCGATGGAGGTGCGCGGGCGGCGCAGTTTCTCCATCGCGCGATGGGCCTGCACGGCAAAGCCCGTGAGTTCGTCAGGGGATGCCTGGCGTGCCTCGAACTCGATCACCAGCAGCTCGTGCGATTGGTGCAGTACCACGTCGAAGCTGCGGCCTGCGGCCACAAGCTCGGTCGGCATGGGCAGGTCGGCCGCGGCGCCCAGGGCGGCCAGTCCTTCCTCGAGCAGTTCACGGAGCACCGGGTGCTGCGCCACCAGCGTGCTGCCGCGCAGCAGCTCGCCCGGTTGCAGGGCATGGCCGAGCAGCGCCTGGGCATTGCCGCTGGCATGGCGCACCAGGCCGGTCGCATCCACTGCCACGAGCACGCCGTGGGACTGGATGGATCCCGGGATGTGGATGGGCTCGCGGTCGCAGTTTTGCAGCGTGGTGGGCTGCACGGGGGCCGTGCCGGAGCTCATGCGGGCGCTCCTTGCTGGGCATCGAAGTGCGCCTGCAGACCCTGGAAGGCGGCCAGTGCGCCGTCGCACGCGGCCGCGATGTCCGGCGGGGACGCCACGTGCGTACGCAGCAGTGCCATGAATGCCTTCCAGCGCGCACCGGTGCCGGCGCCATCGCCCTGCAGGTAGCGCAACGGGTGCGGCGCCAGCCGGGGCGCGAGGCCGCGGTGCAGCACCTGCCCGCCGAGCTGCGAGCCTTCGACCACATACGCCAGGCCCCAGCGCACGGCGTCGGCCTGGCCGGGGTGGCGCGCCAGGGTCTGCGCCAGGCACAGTGCGGTGGCTTCACTGGGCCGGGGCCAGGGGCGGCTGGCCTGCCCGGCGTGCGCCAGGTCCTCGCGCAGCGCAGACAGCCTTCCTGCGGGCGCAAAGCCAAAGCCGGTAACGTGCGCCTGCAGGTCCTGCAGCGCAGGCCATAGTGCCTGCATCCAGGCAGACAGAGCGTGGACGTGTTCCACGTAGTCGGCCAGGCTGGCGTCGGCGCGGGCGATGGGCAGGCCGGAGTCGAGCTGCGCATGCCGCGCGGCCGTGGCGTGCCGCAGCGCTTGCAGTGCATCGACCGCCGCGGCGGGCTGGGGTGGCGTGGTGACGAGGGCGGTGTGCGGCAAGGTGCGGGTGACCTGTGGAGGGGTAGGGGGGCACTGCACCCCACGGCACTGTGCGCACCCATTCTAGAACCGGATTGCCCTTCGCAGGCCCCGCGCCGGCAGGGGTTTGCACCGGTCCGTGGCGTCCTGCCGTGCTGGCAGGCCGTGCGGCTACGACACCATGCGGTCTTGTCCTACGTGGCTCCCAGGGCGTGGTCGAGGGCCAGAGCGGCATATACCTTCCGCAGCTGGCGCGCCAGGCGCAGGGACTCGGGCTGGGCGTTGGCCTGGGGCTGCAGCAGGTTCTGCAGCGTGGCCCACTGGCCGCTGCGGGCCAGGGCGTCGAGGTAGATCTGGTGGAACAGGTCGCGCTGTGCATGGCTGCCGCCCACAGCCACCAGCTGGGGCAGGGCGAGGCCCAACTGCGGTGCGGCCGCGGCCCAGTCCCCGGTCGCATGCGCGAGCAGGCCGTGGGCGGCGGGTACGCAGACCTGCTGCCACACCCGGCGCTCGTGCGCCTCGGTGCGGCTGGCGGCATGGGCCTCGATGTGGCGCAGCAGGGTGCGCGCCTCGTCCACGCGCCCGGCGCGCGCCAGACCGTAGAGGTACTGCAGGTCGAGGAAGGGCATTACCTGGTCGGACAGGCGCAGCGCCAGGTGCCCGGCCAGGTCGGCCCAGCGCGCGGCGCCCACGTCCACGCCGGCCAGCTCCAGCCGGGCCAGCAGCGAGACGGCGTTGATCTGGTCTTGCGAGTATTCCTTGACCACGCCCCACACCTGCTGGTCGTAGAGTGCCAGCACCTCGGCATGGCGGTCCCGCTCCAGCAGGAACAGCGCCTGGTGCCACCAGTTGTGGGTGACCATGAAGGAGTTCAGCCCCGTCCAGGTGTCGCTCACGCTGGCCATGAAATCGGTGCCCTCGGCGATGCGGCCCTGGGTCAGCATCACGTGCGCCAGCGCATGGTGGGCCCAGGGCTCCTTGCGGCACAGGGCCACGGCGTGGCGGGCCGAGGCCTCGGCACGGTCCAGCAGGTGGCACTGCTCCCAGCTAAAGGCCAGCATGCCATGCAGATAGGGCACTTCGCCCGCGGCCGGCAGTGCCGCCAGCGCGATGCGCAGCATGCCCGGCGAGTCGCCGCGGTTGAACAGGTGGTACTGCCCAAGCTTGAGCGAAGCCAGGTCGCGCGGGTGCAGGCGGGCCTGCTCTTCGTGCAGCGCGATGGCGCGCGGCAGGTCGCCCTCCACCCAGGCGGCCACGGCGGCCACGAAGCGCTGCTCGCGTTCGCTGGCCTGCGCGGCACCGGCCTGTGCCCGGGCCAGGTAGGGCCGGGCGTTGCGCGCTGCGTCGCCCGACTCGGCGAACATGTGCAGCGCGGCGCAATACGCCTGCACGATGGCGCTTTCGTCGCGCTCGGCCGCGAGCACGTTCACGGCGCGGGCTTCGCAGGCGATGAAGCCCTCGACGAAATCGTCCAGGGCGGCAAGGCTGGCCGGGTCGTGCAGGGTGACGCGATTGCCCAGGCGGTCGGTGGCGGTGTGCATCTCAGTCATCCATGGCGTTGCGCGCCACTCATTTTCCGTTGATGAGCGCCAGGTAGGCGGTGCGGGTGGGCGCCGATACCGAGGCCACGAGCTGTTCGTGCGGCGTCTTGTGGCGCGCCAGCATGCGCGCGGTGGCAATCGTCCGGGACTTGCAGAACCAGTGGCAGGTGTGCTGCATGAGCAGCAGTTCTGCCGTCATCACGAAGGCCTTGTCCTTGGGCGGCAGGTGGGCACCGTTCTCGGCCACGCTGGCGATGCCGCGCGCGTGGATGGCCAGGGCACGGCGCATGTCGAAGGTGGCTGAAGGCAGGATGACCTGCGCGAACGGGATGGCCAGCGCCAGGCGGCTCACGCGGGCCTGGGCTTCGTCCACCTTGGAGAAATCGGCGGTGAAACGCGCGAACTGCTCGGCCAGCTGGGATTCGGTGGTTTCCAGCAGCGACCAGATCTGGCCACGCCGCTCATCGGTGCTCTCGCCCAGGGCGCGCAGGTAGCCTTCGGTCAGCGCCTCCATGAGCTTTTCGATCTGGTACTGGCCCAGGTGGCTGCCCAGCAGCGCAATGCGCTTGCGCTGCTCCTTGGCATTGAGCATGTAGACGCCGCTGGCGATGAGGATCGACAGGATCAGGACATCCATGGCGGCTCAGACCTTGGGCGGCTGGGGCCAGGGGCGCTGAGACCCGCGGATCAGCTCGAACGCGCGCGAGACTTGCAGCACCCCGAGGTCGTCGAAGCGCACGCCCGCGATCTGCAGGCCGATGGGCAGGCCCGCCTGGGTGTAGCCGCAATTGACCGACGCGGCCGGCTGTTCGGACATGTTGAACGGCACCGTGAAGCCGATGTGCTCCAGCGGGCGCAGTGGGTCGTTGGTGGGTGAAGGCAGCTCGGCCTGGAAGGCGACCATGGGCGCCACCGGCGAGATCACGTAATCGAACGCGCTGCACGCTTTGACGGCCGCTACGCGCGTGAGGTGGAACTGCTGGCTGGCGGTGAACACCGCGGTGCCCGACATGCCCTCGGCGCTGTCGGCCCAGGCGCGGATGTAGGGCAGCACCTTCTCGCGCTTTTGTGGGGGCAGGGCCTGCATGTCGGTGAAGGAGCGCATGCGCCAGAAGTGGTCCATGCCGTCGAGCATGGCCTGCGTCATGAAGGGCTGCATGGGCACGACGGTGGCACCCGCGGCCTCCATCAGGCGCGCGGCGTTCTCCACGGCGGCGCGCACCTCGGGGTCCACCGGCAGGCCGCAACCGGCCTCCAGCAGCAGGCCGATGCGCAGGCCGCGCAGGTGTTCGGCACCGCGGTCGAACTCACCCCAGGCGATGTCCTGCGCGGGCAGGCCCATGCTGTCTCGGGCGTCGGGGCGGCTGAGCACTTGCATCATCAGCGCGGCGTCGGCCACCGTGCGTGTCATGGGGCCGGCGGCGCGGCCGGTGTAGGGTGGGTCGATCGGGATGCGGCCCAGGCTGGGCTTCAGGCTGAAGATGCCGCACCAGCTGGCCGGCAGGCGCAGCGAGCCGCCGATGTCGGTGCCGATGTGCAACGGCCCGTAGCCCGCGGCAGTGGCGGCGCCACCGCCAGCGCTGGAGCCGCCGGGTCCCTTGCTCGTGTCCCAGGGGTTGCGCGCCAGCGGGTGAAAGCTCGACAGCCCCGAGGACAGCATGCCGTAGTCGGGCATGGTGGTCTTGGCCACCACGACGGCGCCTGCCTCGCGCATGCGGGCGGCCGGCGGTGCATCGGCCGCGGCGGGCACCAGGTCCACGGCCGCCGTGCCGGCCGGCAGCGGGTCACCGCGGGTGGCGATGTTTTCCTTGATGGTGGAGGGCACGCCGTCGAGCAGGCCCATGGGCTCGCCGCGTTTCCAGCGGGCCTCGGAAGCGCGGGCCTGCTCCAGCGCCAGGTCGGGGCGCAGCAGGTAGGTGGCCCGGATATGGGGCTCCCACGCATCGATGTGCCTGAGCACGGCTTCGGTGACCTCGACGGGGGACAGCGTGCGCTGGCGGTAGGCGGCGATCAGGGCGTGGGCGGGCAGGTCGTGGAGGTCACTCATGGCAGGAGGCTGGGGCAGGAGAGGGAGCGAAAGGCGGCTGCCCGGCGGCTTGGCAGCGATGAAGGGGCGAGGGGTGCACAGCCCCGTGGCTGGCAGCGTGCACCCCTGTCGCCCTGGCGGCGGTAGACCCGCAGGGGCCGCACAGCCGCCGGGTGGTGGTCATCAGGCCCAGGACAGGACCGAGATGTCGTTCACGAACACGGGCATGTCTTTCCACAGGCCCTTGAGGTTCTTGTTGGCCACCGTGATCCACTGGTTCGAGTACAGGAAGGCGTGCACCGAGTCCTGTGCCAGCAGGCGCTGCGCGTCGCCGAGCAGGCGCGAGCGGTCGGCCGGGCGGGCGGCGTTCTTGATCTGGTTGAAGATCTCGTTGAACTTGGGCGAGTTGTAGCCCCAGTAGTAGTCGGGCTTGGCGAAGTTGCCCAGGTCGAACGGCTCCACGTGCGAGATGATGGTCAGGTCGTAGTTCTTGTTGCCGTAGGTGCCGCTGAGCCACTGCGCCCATTCCACGTTCTGCAGCTTGGCGGTGATGCCGATCTTGGCCAGCTGGGCCGCGATCACCTCGCCGCCCTGGCGGGCATACGGCGTGGGCGGCAGGGTCACCGTCAGCTCCAGCGGCGTTTTCACGCCGGCCTCGGCCAGCAGCTTCTTGGCCTTTTCCACGTCGTAGGGGTTCACGCCCGTGGTGTCCACGTAGCCGAAGGCACCGGGCACGTAGTGGCTGCCGATGGGCGCGCCATAGCCGTCGGCGGCGCCTTCGATCACGGCCTTGCGGTCCACGGCGGCGGCGATGGCGCGGCGCACGCGCACGTCATCGAGCGGCTTCTTGGCATTGTTGATGGCCAGGATGGTCTTGGCGCGCGAGCCGCACACCAGCACCTGGAAGCGCGGATTGGCCTTGAACTGGCTCACGCTGCGTGGCGTGACGCGCTGGAAGGCGTCCACGTCGCCCGCGAGCAGCGCAGCGACCTGGGCGGCCGGGTCGGAGATGAAGCGGAAGGTGGCGCGCTTGATCTTGATGCTGGCCGGGGCGCGAAAGCCGCTCCAGGCCGCCAGCACGACCGAGGAACCCTTGTTCCACGCGCTGAGCTGGTAGGGGCCGGTGCCCACGGGCTTGGTGGCATTGCCCTCGGCACTCTTGGGCTCGACGATGATGGACGTGGCCTGGCCCAGGATGAACAGCAGGTCGGGGTCGATGTCCTTGTTGAGCACCACCACGGTGGTGTCGTCCACCACCTGCGTGGTGAGGTTGGCGAAGGTGCGCTTGTCCTTGTTGGTGCTCTTCTCGCCGCCGGCGCGGTCGTAGGAGAACTTCACGGCAGCGGCATTGAAGGGCTCGCCGTTCTGGAAGGTGACGCCGCGGCGCAGCTTGAAGGTGTAGGTCTTGAGGTCGGGCGAGACTTCCCAGCTCTCGGCCAGCAGCGGAGAGACGCTGCCGTCGGCATTGATCTTGGTGAGTGTCTCGAAGATGTTGTACTGCACGATCTCGGCGATGGCCGAGGCGGCGCCGGCTGTCGGGTCCAGCCCCGGCGGCTCCAGCGTCATGGCCAGCACCACGGCATCCTTGCGGCCCTGGGCGAGGGCGCCGAAGGGGGCGGTCAGGGGCACGGTGGCGATGGCGCCAGTGGCAAGAACGGTACGGCGGTTCAGCATGTTCGGACTCTCCAGACAAAAAACTGACGAAGACCCCGGTGCAATTTGTTACCGGGGAGCACGGAAGCTTTGTACACCATTGGTGGCGCTTGTGGTTATGCGGTTTTCGCGGCGGCAGCCGCAGCTGCGCGCCGCGCACGGGCCCGGCCGGGCTGCACCTGCGGCACGGCGCCCACGAGCGAGCGGGTGTAGGGATGCTGCGCATTGCGGAACAGCTCGGCCGGCGAGCCGCGCTCGACGATGCGCCCCTGGTAGAGCACCACCACTTCATCGCACAGGTGGTTGACCACCGCCAGGTCGTGGCTGATGAGCATGTAGGTGATGCCGAACTGCTGCTGCAGATCCTGCATCAGGTTGAGCACCTGGGCCTGCACCGAGACGTCGAGCGCGCTCACCGGCTCGTCGGCCACGATGAGGCGCGGGCGCGTGATCAGGGCGCGCGCGATGGCGATGCGCTGGCGCTGCCCGCCCGAGAACTCGTGCGGGTACTTGCCCAGGTCGTTGGTGCGCAGGCCCACCTGGGCGAGCACCTGGCCGGCCTGCTCGCGCTGCTCGGCGCGGCTGGTCTCGCCCTGGGCCTGCAGCGGCTCGGTGACGATGCGCTCCACCGTCTGGCGCGGGTCGAGCGAGCCATAGGGGTCCTGGAACACCATCTGGAAGTCGCGCCGCGCCTGGCGCAGCTCGGCCTGGGGCAGCGCATGCAGGTTGCGCCCGAGCAGGTGCACCGTGCCGGCGGTGGGGGCGTCCAGCGCCATCACCGTGCGCGCCAGGGTCGATTTGCCCGACCCCGATTCGCCCACGATGCCCAGACTGCGGCCCGAGGCGATGGAGAAGCTCACGCCGTTGACCGCATGCACCTTGCCCGGCGGGCGGAACAGGTGCTCGCGCGGCAGCGTGTACTCGCGCACCAGGTCCGTGACCTGGAGCAGGGCGGTGTCGGCGCTGGCCGGTGCCTGGGGCTGGTTACTGCTCATGCGGCCACCTCGACGACTTCGACCGCCTGCTGCGCGCTCAGCGCCTGGGCGATGGCGTCACGGCGCAGGCAGCGCACCTCGTGGTCGCCGTCGGCATCGGTGGCCACCAGGGTGGCCGCAGGGCGTTCGTGGTGGCAGGCGTCCACCGTGTAGCTGCAGCGGCCCGCAAAGGGGCAGCCAGCGGGCAGGTCCACGAGTTCGGGCACGGTGCCTGCAATGGTGGACAGGCGCGGGCGCTGGCCCGGCGCGTGCACCGCGCCCAGGTGCGGGCGGGCGGCGAACAGGCCGCGCGTGTAGGGGTGGGCCATGGCCGAGAAGACCGAAGCGGTGGAGCCGCTTTCGACCACGCTGCCGCCGTACATGACCATCATGCGGTCCACGTTCTGCGAGATCACGCCGAGGTCGTGCGAGATCAGGATCAGGGCCATGTTGCGCTCGGCCACGAGGTCGCTGATGAGGTCCAGGATCTGCTGCTGGATGGTCACGTCCAGCGCGGTGGTGGGCTCATCGGCGATCAGCAGGTCGGGCCCGCAGGCCAGGGCCATGGCGATGGTGATGCGCTGGCGCTGCCCTCCCGAGAACTGGTGCGGGTAGGCGTCGAAGCGCTGCGCCGCATTGGGAATGCCCACGCGGTCGAGCAGCGAAATGGCTTCCGCGCGGGCCTGCGTGGCACCCATGCCGCGGTGCAGGCGCAGCGGCTCGGCCACCTGGCGGCCGATGCTGTGCACCGGGTTCAATGCCGTCATGGGCTCCTGGAACACCATGCCGATGCGGTTGCCACGCATGCGGCACATCTGCGCGTCGGTGCGGCCCACCAGCTCCTCGCCGTCGAAGCGGATGCTGCCGCTGACCTGGGCACTGTCGGGCAAGAGGCCCATGAGCGACATGGCGGTGATGGATTTGCCGCAGCCCGATTCACCGATCAGGCCCAGGGTTTCGCCGCGTTCCAGGGAAAAGCTCACGCCGCGCACGGCGTCGGCAGGGCCCCGGTGGGTCTGCAGGCGGATCTGCAGGTTGGAGACTTCAAGCAATGGCATGGCGGAAGATCGTCCTCATCTTTTTCGGGAGAGGCGCGGGTCGAGCAGGTCACGCAGGCCGTCGCCCAGCAAATTCAGGCCCAGCACGGCGAAAGCGATGGCCAGGCCCGGCCACACGGCCAGCAGCGGGGCCTGGAACATCAGCGTCTGCGCCTCGCTGAGCATGCGGCCCCACGAGGGCTGCGGCGGCTGCGTGCCCAGGCCCAGGTAGGACAGCGCGGCCTCGGCCAGGATGGCGATGGCGAACTGGATCGTGGCCTGCACGATCAGCACCGACAGGATGTTGGGCAGCACATGCTCGATGGTGATGCGCCAGCTGCCCTTGCCGCAGGCACGCGCGGCCAGGATGTATTCACGCGACCACACGGCGTTGGCCGAGGCGCGCGTGACGCGCGCAAAGGTCGGTATGTTGAAGATGCCGATGGCGATGATGGAGTTGACGATGCCCGCGCCGAACACCGCCGTCATCATGATCGCCGAGAGGATGGCCGGGAAGGCGAAGGTGAAGTCCGCCAGCCGCATGATGAGTTCTTCCACCCAGCCGCGTTTGGCAGCGGCCAGCAGGCCCAGCGCCGTGCCGATGGACAGGCCGATGCCCACCGCGATCACGCCCACCAGGATGGAGTTGCGCGCGCCCACCAGCAGCAGCGAGGACACGTCGCGCCCGAAGGCATCGGTGCCCAGCCAGTGCGCGAGAGAAGGCGGCTGCAGCTTCACGGCCAGGTCCATCTCGTAGGGGGACCAGGGGGTCCAGGCCAGGGACAGGCCGGCCGCCACGAGCAGCAGCAGCGACAGCACTGCGCCGATGACGAAGCTGCGGTGGCGCAGCGCGCGGTGCCACCAGCCGGGCGGCGGCGTTCCGGCGGGACGGATGGAAGGGGTGGAGGAGGATGCGGCGCTCATGGGGAATTCGTTCACACCTTCTTGGCTTAGATGTCGCTGGCCTTGACGCGGGGATCGATCACCGCGTAGAGGATGTCCACCACGAAGTTCACGATGACCACCATGGCCGCCAGCAGCATCACGCAGTTGCGCACCACGATCAGGTCGCGGTTGGAGATGGACTGGAAGATCAGGCGCCCGAGGCCCGGCAGGTAGAACACGTTCTCGACCACGATGGTGCCGGCCAGCAGGTTGGCGAACTGCAGCCCCATCACGGTGATCACCGGGATCATGGCGTTGCGCAGCACATGGCCCCAGAGGGCGGCGCGCTGCGACAGGCCCTTGGCGCGCGCGGTGCGCACGAAGTCCTCGCGCAGCACCTCGAGCACGGCCGAGCGCGTGATGCGCGCCAGGATGGCGGCCTGCACCACGGCCAGCGCGATGGCGGGCAGCAGCAGGGCCTTCAGGGCTTCGAGCGGGCTGCCGCCGGCGTCTTCCGTCCAGCCCGGGAATCCCCCGGCCGAGAACCACTGCAGCTTGACCGAGAACAGCAGGATCAGCAGGATGGCGAACCAGAAATTGGGGATGGCGATGCCGATCTGCGCCAGGCCCATCACGCCCACGTCACCCACCTTGTTGTGGCGAGAGGCCGCGTACACGCCTGCGATCAGGGCCAGCACGGTGGTGATCACCATGGCCATCAGCGCCAGAGGCACCGTGAGGGCCAGGCGTTCGAGCACCAGCTCCAGCACCGGGGTGCTGTAGGCGTAGCTGTTGCCCATGTCGCCCACCAGCAGGCCGCTGATCCACTCCCAGTAGCGCTGCATGGCCGGCTGGTCCAGCCCCAGCTTGGTGGCCAGGGCGGCCACGGCGTCGGGCGAGGCGTCCGGCCCCATGAGCATCTGCGCCGCATTGCCAGGCAGGATCTCCAGCACCAGGAAGACGACGATGGAGGCGCCGATCAGCGTGGCCAGGAGGGTGATGAACCGCTTGAGGAAGAACAGTCCCATGGTGGGGTGTCGTGTGGGTGGTGTTGGTGGTTGTGCGTGGCGCCCCTGGCGTGCAATTTCCTGGCGTCACAATTGATGTGTATACACAGCATAACGGCAAAAACACCCCCGCCGGCGGTGTTGTGTTGTGGTGTGGCTCGCAAGGTACATGCCCGGACCCACGATAATGTGCACCATGAAGCGTGCACTGTCTCCCCTTGTATCGACCGCACCCCGTGTGCAGGGAGGCGTGCCATGGCGCTGATGATCACCGACGAGTGCATCAACTGCGACGTCTGCGAGCCCGAGTGCCCGAACGAGGCGATTTATCTGGGCGAGGAGATCTATGAGATCGACCCGCACAAGTGCACCGAGTGCGTGGGGCATTTCGACGAGCCCCAGTGCGTGCAGGTCTGCCCCGTGGCCTGTATCCCCGTGAATCCCCAGCATGTGGAGACCCGGGAAACCCTCTGGCAGAAGTTCCAGCGCTTGCAGGCGCCTGCCCAGGGCTGAACGGCGATACCTCTCAGCTCGCCGCGTGGGGCCGCTGTGCGTCAGCCGGTGGGGTGGCGGTGGTTGCCGATAGCTCAGGCGGGCGGGGCGGCTTGGGGCGCGGCGGCTTGACGGTGTGGATCAGCAGGGTGGCCTTGTCCATTTCTCCGGCCAGCATAGCCGGGTAGGCCTTGAGCGAGTGGCTGATGCTGTCCTCGATCAGCGTGCGCTGGTCCGGCGCGGGCTTCTTGAGCACCCAGTTGGCGACCTCTGACTTCACGCCCGGGTGGCCGATGCCGACGCGCAGGCGCCAGTAGTCTGCCGAACCCAACTGCGCATGGATGTCGCGCAGCCCGTTGTGTCCCGCATGGCTGCCGCCGCGCTTGAGCTTGACCTGCCCGGGGGGGATGTCGAGTTCGTCGTGCACCACCAGCACTTCCTCCGGCGTGATCTTGAAGAAGCGCGCCAGCGAGGCCACCGACTTGCCCGAAAGGTTCATGAAGGTCTGCGGCTGCAGCAGCCACACGCTCTGGCCATGCACGGAGGCGCGGGCGGCCAAGCCGTGGTAGGAGCGTTCGGGGACCAGGTTCACCTTGAGTTCGCGCGCGAGGGCGTCAATCCACCAGAAGCCGGCGTTGTGGCGGGTGGCTTCGTAATCGGGGCCGGGGTTGCCCAGGCCTACAAACAGCTTGATCATGGATGGGGATTATCGGTGGCTTGTCGCCTGTGGTGGCCAGGTGCCGGGTTCGAGGGCGCAGGCGCACAGCGACCGCAGGCGGCAGGCGCTCACCATGTCTTCGCACACCTCACCAACAAAAACGGCCCACCGAAGTGAGCCGTTCTTGTCGCGGGAAGCAGCGCCGCCTGGGCAACGCTGCTCCGCACAGGAAAAAGCGAAGAATTACTTCTTGCCCTTGCCCTTGCCCTTGGCATCCGCAGCAGGTGCTGCTTCGGCAGGCGTCTCGACAACCACGACCGGGTTGGTCACGGAGACCAGCACGGGGTTGTTCTGGCCGCCACGGATCACGGCGCTCACGCCCTTGGGCAGCTTGATGTCCTTGAGGTGCAGCGAGGTGCCCTTTTGCAGCTTGGACAGGTCCACGGCGATGAATTCAGGCAGGTCCGAAGGCATGCAGGTCACGTCGAGTTCGTTCACGACGGGGTTCACCAGGCAGTGGTCCACCTTGACGGCGTTGGACTCTTCAGCGCCGCTGAAGTGCAGTGGCACCTTCATGTGCAGCTTGGTCTTGGCATCCACGCGCTGGAAGTCGATGTGCAGCACGAGTTGCTTGTAGGGGTGGTATTGCACGTCACGCAGCAAAACCTTGCTGGTGGCGCCGGCAACTTCCATGTCCAGCACGCTGGAGTGGAAGGCTTCCTTCTTGAGGGCGTGCCACAGTGCGTTGTGGTCGATCTCGATCAGTTGGGGTTCGGCAGCACCGCCGTAGACGATGCCAGGCGTCTTGCCCGAATTGCGCAGACGGCGGCTCGCACCCGTACCTTGCTTGGCGCGCTCAAAAGCGACGAAGTTCATAACTAGCTCCTGAAAGGACAGACCGCGACCAGTCGTGCCCTGTTTTAAAAAGACCTGCGTTGCCTTGGGGCAGGCAGGCCACATTGCGTTCCCGAACCAACGGACAAGCCTCCCGAAGGAGGCTTGATGTCAACCGTCTTGCAAGACCGGGGGCCTCCTGCGAGGCCCGGGGCATGTCAGAACAGGTTGTCCTGGTCCGAGAACAGACTCATCACCGACTCGCCCTTGGCAATGCGCTGGATCGTTTCGGCGATCAGCGGGGCCACGGAGAGCTGGCGGATTTTTGCGCATCCCTTGGCGTTGTCGTTCAAGGGAATCGTATTGGTCACCACCACTTCGTCCAGGGCCGAGCCCTTGGCGATGCGTTCGATGGCGGGACCCGAGAAAATAGGGTGCGTGCAGTAGGCGTACACACTCTTGGCGCCGCGTTCCTTGAGCACTTCGGCGGCCTTCACCAGCGTGCCGGCGGTGTCGATCATGTCGTCCATGATCACGCAGTTGCGGCCTTCGATTTCGCCGATCACGTGCATCACTTCCGACACATTGGCGCGCGGACGGCGCTTGTCGATGATGGCCAGGTCGCAATTGAGCTGCTTGGCCAGCGCACGGGCGCGCACCACGCCGCCCACGTCGGGAGAAACGACGATCAGGTCTTCGTAGTTCTTCTGGCGCAGGTCACCCAGCAGGACGGGCGATGCGTAGATGTTGTCCACCGGGATGTCGAAGAAGCCCTGGATCTGGTCGGCATGCAGGTCCATGGTCAGCACGCGGGCCACGCCCACGGCCTGCAGCATGTTGGCCACCACCTTGGCGGTGATGGGCACGCGCGACGAGCGGGGGCGGCGGTCCTGGCGGGCGTAGCCGAAGTAGGGGATCACGGCGCTGATGCGCTCTGCCGATGCACGCTTGAGCGCATCGACCATGATCAGCAGTTCCATCAGGTTTTCGT
>JAZKEE010000071.1:0-15679 GCA_040387235.1 Pseudomonadota bacterium | reverse complement strand
CGCGGCGCCTGCCCCACCACCTGCGTGAACGCGCGTGAGAACGATGACGCGCTGGCGTAGCCCAGCTGGTCGGCCGCGGCCTTGACCGGGGTGCCGCCGCGCAGCAGGGTCTGCGCAATGGCCATGCGCCACTGGGCCAGGTAGTCGGCCGGCGGCTGGCCCACGTGGGTGCGAAAGGCGGCGGCGAAGGCGCTGCGCGACATGCCGGCCTGCGCGGCCATGGTGTCCAGTGTCCAGGCGGCTTCGGGCCGCTCGTGCAGGGCCACCAGGGTGCGCGCCAGGCGCGGCTCGGCCAGGCCGGTGAGCAGGCCGGCGGGCAGCTCGGTCTCGCCCGTGTGGTCCAGCAGCCAGCGCAAAAGCTGGATCACCAGCACCTCGAACAGGCGGTCGGCCAGCAGGCGCTGGCCGCAGCGCAGGCGCTCGGTCTCTGCAAACAGCAGCGCCAGCGTGTGCTCGAGCCCATCCACCTCGCGCAGCGGCAGCACCAGCAGCGGCGGCAGCGCGCGCACCAGCGGGTGGCTGTCGCCGCCGTCGAAGTCGAGCGTGGCGCAGACGAAATCGGCCCCGTCCACCGGCGCGTTGTGGAAGTCGTGCGCCAGCGGGCGCGGGTAGAACAGCAGCGTGGGCTCGGTCACCTGCAGCCGGCGCCTGACGCCGCGCGCACGGTGCGTGACCTCCATCTCGCCGCTGCGCAGCACGTGCAGAAACCCGCGCCCCGGCTGCGCCGCGAAGTGCGTGACGCCGCACAGCGGCCCGGCATGGAACAGGTGCGCGCGCAGGCGAAAGCGCTCGAGCAAGGCAGACAGCCGGTCGACGGGTTGCGGGGACTGCGGCAGTGGAGCATTCATGGCGGCAGGGCCCATTCAGGACGAAATGGCATGTTTGAAGGATTCAATGCGACATATTTTACTGCGTTGCGGTGGAAACTTCATTCCACGGTTTCTGCAGCAACCAGCATCTGCAGACGCCGCGACAAGCCCCATCGACACCACTCAAGGAAAGTCAGCCATGCGACACACCTCCCGCAGCAGCCTCCTGCACCGCAGCGCCACCGCGCTGGCCCTGGCGGCGCTGGCCTGCAGCGCCAACGCCCACGATGCGCACCACGACAAGTCCCACCAGGGCGGCGCCAAGGACGCCCACACCGGCGGCATCCGCACCGCACCGGCGCCCAAGGTCAAGCCGGCGTTCGACATCTTCCACACGCGCATCAGCACCGAGGGCAACACCGCCGTCTTCCACGTCGCGGTGTCGGGCAAGGCCGGCGCCACCCGGCCCGCCCAATCGGGCAAGCTGGCCGGCGGCACGGTGTTCTCGTACGTCTGGCCAACCACGCTGGACCCGTCCACCGTGGGCTTCGAGCCCAAGGCCGGGATCCTGGCGTTCGCCGTCACCTCGCACCCCGACTTCGACGACACGCCGCTGTTTGACGAAAACGGTGACGGCAACCCCGCCAACGACGGCGGCGTGTGGCACTCGCACTGGGTGGTGCTGCAGCCCGACGACGCCTGCGGCAAGGGCAATCTCAAGGTGGTGGACATCCCCGCCGGCGCCAAGCCCCGCCTCCCCAAGACCTGGCCCGGCCTGCCCATCCTGATCGACAGCCCCGGCTGGCACCCGCACTTCAGGGGCCAGACGCTGGAAGTGAAGGTGCCCTTCGACGACATCGGCGCGGTGCAGGCCGCCTCGTTCGACGGCGTGGCCGCCGTGCTGCGCGTGAACGCCAGCGTGCATGCGCCGCTGCTGTGCGTGCCGGACGTGATGAAGGTGGCCTCTGGCGACCTGTCGCTCCCCGGAAAAGTAGACCGCTGATTTCCCATCCCCTTCCCTTTCCTTTCCTTCCCTCAGCAACTTTTGACACTGGAGCCATCACCATGAACCGCATCCCCCTGATCGACCGCGCATCCGCCCCCGCCCCCGCCAGCGTCGCCGGCACGCTCGACGCCATCCACGGCGCCTTTGGCGCCACGCCCAACATGTTCCGCACGGTGGCCCAGTCGCCCGCTGCGCTCAACGCCATGTGGGGCTTCTTCGGCGCGCTGGGCAATGGCGGCAGCATCGACGCGCAGCTCGGCGAGAAGATCGCCGTGGCCGTGGCCAACCGCAACGACTGCCACTACTGCCTGGCCGCCCACACGGCCCTGGGCCGCAAGGCCGGCGCCAGCGCCGCGGAGATGGGCGCCGCGCAGACCGGCCAGTCAGACGACCCACGCACCGCCGCCGCCCTGGCCTTTGCCCTGAGCCTCGTCGAGGCGCGCGGCCAGGTGTCCGAGGCCGATGTGCAGGCCCTGCGCAGCGCAGGATTCAGCGACGGCCAGGTGGTGGAAATCGTGGCGCACGTGGCGCTCAACCTGTTCACCAACTATGTGAACGTGGCGTTTGCGGTGCCGGTGGATTTCCCCTCGGTCGCGCTGCGCCGATAAGGAGGCCGCCATGGACTACCACGCAACCGGGCTGGCGCCCGAACTGGAGATCGCGCAGTGGCTGAACACCGATGCGCCGATCACGCTGCAGGAATTGCGCGGCAAGGTAGTGGTCATCCACGCCTTCCAGATGCTCTGCCCCGGCTGCGTGGCCCATGGCCTGCCGCAGGCCGCGGCCATCCGCGCGACCTTCGACGAGCACGACGTGGCGGTGCTGGGGCTGCACTCGGTGTTCGAGCACCATGCGGTGATGACGCCGCAGGCGCTCAAGGCTTTCGTGCACGAGTACCGTCTGGACTTCCCCATCGGCATCGACATGCCGGGCACCAGCGGGGCCATCCCGCGCACCATGCAAGCCTATGGCCTGCGCGGCACGCCCAGCTTGCTGCTGATCGACCGGATGGGCCGGCTGCGGCTGAACCACTTCGGGCGCATCGACGATATGCGCGTGGGGGCGCTGGTGGCGCAGTTGGTGGCCGGGCCAGGTGCCGAGGCAGATTCACCGGGCGCCTTGCCTGGCGGGGGTTTTCGTCCAGGGGACGCGGCCTGTGATGGCAATGCCTGCGCGGTGATCGGCTGAGCGCTCCATTGGGTTGCTGCCGTCGCCCCTGGTCGATGGGTGCCGCCGTTTGCTGGTGGTGAGGGCGGGGGGCCGGGATGTGCGCCCGGCGGCGCAGTGACTTTCTCTTGCGTCGCCAAGAGAACGTCACCCACGAGAAGGCGACGCCGAGTCTGCGTGCCCAACAAGAGCACCCAGCAACAACGGGGCAGCCGCCCGGCACACCCCGGCCCCGACCTCGTCAACGAGGCGCGTAGCACTGCCCGGCTGCAATCGCCGTGCTCACAGCAGGCTCCAGACTGGCGGCATTGGGGAAGGCCGACGGCACGGCCGTGTCCTCCAGCAGGCACAGTTGATTGGCCTTGCGCACCAGCACCACGGGGGTGAAGACCGCGGGATTCAACAGCCCCCCGGGGAAGGTCTGGCGCTTGCCCCAATTGGCCACCAGGCCTGCGCCAGCCTCCGTGCGCTCCTGCTGGAACCAGAACGTGCGGCTCAACGCGCCCGAGGCCGCTACACCCACGCCATCGCATTGCGCATTGGCATAGCTCACCGTGCCCACGCCGACCGTCAGCTGGCCGCTGGACGCGTTCGTCGTCAAGTTCCACAGATCGCGCACGCCGCTATTGGCCGCGGGCTGGCAGCGGTCTTGCTCCCACGCGCCGTCCGACAAGGTGGCCAGGGGCACGCACCGCACCGCCACCGTGGTCACCGCGGAGGCGGCGACGGTGCCAGAGCCATTGCGCACCACGCAGCCCAATCCCTGGGGTGCCGTCTTGAGGGTGACTGAATACCTGGCACCATCCGCCAGTCGGTTGGTGAAGGTGAAGCTGCCATCGGCCGCCACGGCCAGGTCCTCACCGCCCCCGCTGCTCAATACCACGGCCTGGCCGCTGGGCAGGCCGCTCACCGTACCGCCCAGGGCATAGGGCGTCGGGATGGGGTCGTCACCGCCACCGCCGCCACAGGCGGCCAGCCCCATGAACACGGCCGAGGCCATGAGGGTCTTGAACGGGGGAATCCGTTGTGTCCAGTACATGCGATCTTCTCCTTGTTGTATGGTTCGCTGTTTTTGGGATGGCACGTGCTGGCGTTGCTTGCCCGGCACGTCGCACCTCGCGATTGAAGTGCGGCCTCATTCTGGTCGCAGACCATCGGATCGTCCCGTTCTTTTGCGCACCGCACGTGACGCCTGTCACCCAACTGGCCGGCGGCCATCGCTGGACTTGTTCTACCCCTGCAAGACCCTGCTCCCCGCCCCGGCAGCGAAGAGAAATCCACGCCACGATCGCGCGTCAGGAACCGGGCCCCAAGGCACACTGGGGCAGATGAAATCCCCCACGTCGACGGCCAGTGCTCTCGGCATGTATCTCTGCGGAGCCGCGAACCCACGTTCGACAGCTTCGCGCTGGCGTCGCCCTCGTTTGCACCATCGATGGACGAATTGCTGCTGTCGCTGGAGGTGCGCGACCAGCTTGCGGCGATCGTGGCCATCGCCAGGGCGCTGTAGCCCAGCGCAAGCAGCGCGGCTGCAGCCAGCATCCAGACGATCCACCGCATTGAATACATCCGTGTAGCGGCCACCAGATCGGCGGGTCGTTGAGCAGACAGGCCTGGTCAAGGCCCCGCGCAACCGGATTCCCGTGGGAATCGGCGGCCCTGGCGGCGACGTCCTACGCGCACGGGCACGCCAGCACGTAGACTGCCTGCACCCGACGCCCCGCCAATGAATACCCCACCTCCCCGCCGAGCCCCGAACCGCGACCTCACCCAGGGCCCCATCGCCCGCACGCTGATCGCCTTTGCGCTGCCCGTGCTGGGCTCCAACGTGCTGCAGTCGCTCAATGGTTCGGTCAATGCGATCTGGATCGGCAACCTCTTGGGGGAGGAAGCACTGACCGCCACCTCCAACGCCAACCTGGTGCTGTTCCTTTTGCTGGGCGCGGTGTTCGGGGTTTCGATGGCGGCCACCATCCTCATCGGGCAGGCCTACGGCGCGCGTGACATCGAGCGCGCCAAGTGCGTGGTGGGCACGGGCGCCACCTTCTTCCTGGCGGTGTCGGCGCTGATCGCGGCGGCGGGCTGGGTGTGGACGCCCGAGATCCTGGGCCTGCTCAAGACGCCCGAGGCCGCCCTGCCCTCGGCGGTGGCCTACCTGCGCGTGATCTTCGTGGCGGTGCCGATCATGAATTCGTTTGCCTTCGCCATGGCCGTGCTGCGCGGCTCGGGCGATTCGCGCACACCGTTCTGGTTCATGGCCCTGTCGGTCGCCATCGACGTGGCGCTCAACCCGCTGCTGATCCGCGGCGCGGGGCCGCTGCCGCCCATGGGCATCGCGGGCTCTGCGCTGGCCACGCTGCTGGCCCAGGGCATCAGCTTTACCGGCCTGCTGGTGCTGCTGGCGCGGCGCCGCCACCCGCTGCTGCCGGGGCGGCATGAGCTGTCGCACTTTCGCCCCCGGCCGCAGCTCCTGCGCACCATCGTGGTCAAGGGCGTGCCCATGGGGCTGCAGATGATCGTCATCTCATCCGCCGCGCTGGTGATGATGGGCCTGGTCAACGGCTACGGCGTGCAGACAGCGGCCGCCTATGGCGTGGCCGCGCAGCTGTGGACCTATGTGCAGATGCCGGCCCTGGCCACCGGCGCGGCCGTCTCGTCCATGGCCGCGCAGAACGTGGGCGCGGGCCGCTGGGACCGGGTGGAGCAGATCGCGCGCGTGGGCGTGCTGTTCAACCTGCTGCTCACGGGTGCGCTGGTGCTGCTGCTCTACGCGGCCGACCGCGCCGCACTGGGCTTGTTCCTGCCGGGCGACAGCGGTGCCGTCGCCGTGGCCGTGCACATCAACAACGTGGCGGCCTGGTCGTTCGTGCTGTTCGGCGTGACCATCGTGCTCTTCGGCGTGGTGCGCGCCACGGGCGCGGTGCTGCCGCCGCTCATCATCCTGTTCATCTCCATGCTGCTGGTGCGCGTGCCGTTCGCCTGGGGCCTGCAGGACGCCTGGGGCGCCGAGGCGGTGTGGTGGAGCTTTCCGCTGGGCTCCGTCACCTCGGTGGTGCTGGCGGGGCTGTACTACCGCTACGGCGGCTGGCGCAAGGCAACCCTTGCGGCCCGCAGGCAACCACCCGAAGAACCCGCCACCGGCACCGCGGCCGACACCGGCGTGGCCATGCCGGCCATGGACCGCGAAGCGAACTACGACGGAGCGGCCGCCGCTGTGGCCACCAAACCCTAGCCCCCGTCGGCAGGCTTGCCCCGCCGCCCGCTGCGGCCCGGCCCCCTGGGCGAGGGGCGCTTTGGCGTTCGCCATCCGGAGTCCATGGGCCATGGTTCACCCGGTGGTGACCCTGCGAGTTCAATGGAATCATCCCCTGGGGTCACCCCCCTTCGCACGCAACCTCATGTACGCTGCGCCGCTTCAACGCCCCGATGTTGCGGTTGCAATGAGAAGAGGCCCCCTATCAAGAATGGCAGTGCATGCCCAGGGTGGGGCCGGCGAGGGGCGGCCAGCGTTTACCGAGCGTTATTTTTTGGAGTGTTTCAATGAGGTCCCTGTTCCTGGTGTGTTTGGCGGTATTCAGCACGTTTGCACAGGCTGCAGACTTTGTGTCGATTCACCAGCTCCCGCACAAGACGCCACTCCCCCCCGCAGCCGGCAGCTTCACCTACACCTTTGACACCAAAGTCGGGTTCAGGGAGCAGTACGCCCCGACCGGCGTGACAGGCTGCGCGATCGGTTTCGCCACGGGCGGCTGCGCCTTCCCGGGCGGAGGCTCCCTTCCGCTGCCAGAATTCACGGGCGCCCAGCTGCAGCAACACAAAGAGTTCAAGATCTTCATTCCCGCAGGGACGCGCTCGCTCCTGCTCTCGGGGTATGCGCCCCTCGCCACCCAATCGGCCTTTGTGCTGAGGTACGGCAAGGAACCTGTCCGGCTGGCCCCACTGAACGATGCCGAGTACCAGGCCGCCAGGACCGGCCAGCACGTCGAGGCCTTGTTCTCTCGCCTGGTCAAGGAAGATGCCGAGCAGTTCGTTGTGCACGATGGCAGCGGCAGCCTGCGCTTCATGGGCGGCCAGCTCGATGCCAACCGCGGCAGCACCGACCAGGGCCAATGGCTCTATGTGCGCCAGTTGAGCGGTGACCCGCTCATGACCTACCAGGGCGCCATCGACGTGGACATGCCCAAGTACGCAGCCGGCTATGCCGCGATCTCCTGGAACACCCGCAGCGCTCCCGATCCCGTCGACACCATCAGCGGTGACGGCCCTGCCGCCCCGCCGCCGGTGGCAACAACCCCCACCGCCACCGCAACCAGGGCCCCCACCGCCATCATGTCCGCCTCCGGCCTGCCCGTGATGCTCGGCCACCAAGGCGCTGTTCTCCAGTCGGCTGACTGATCCTTCTTTTCGTACAGGCTCCTATCACCCGCCCAGGCAGGCCCGCAGCGCCAGCGCATGCTGCACCTGTTCCTCGGCGGGGGTCTGGTCCACCAGCGGCAGATCCAGCCTGTCGTGATTGCCGGTGAACAGCGCCAGCGCGGTCCCGCGGAATGTCCAGCGCCGGTCCTGCCAGGCGAACTCCAGCGTCTCGATGGCGCGTGTGCCGTGCTCTGCCTCCTCGGCCTGCGCCTGCGCATCCGCGGGCGGCTCCTTGAGCACCAGGGAATAGCGCAGCATCACCCGGCCCAGAAAGGGCCGCACGGGGTGCGAGGTCATCACCAGGTCGTGTGCCATGCCCGCCAGCGCGTAGGTGGCGGGCACGTCGTCCCCGTCCAGCAGCACCACCCGCCGCAGCGGCCGCAAGGGCTGTGTGTAGATGAACCGGCAGCGCGCCACGATGCGCTCGAACCCGGCGCTCACCACGGGGTCGATCCAGGGCCGGATCGGCGTGGCCGGCACGCCCCCGTCGGCAGCCTGCGCGCCACCGGTCACCATGGCCAGCACCAGCAACAGCGCGGCATGGCGGGGCATGCAGGGCGTGTCTTCATTCATTTCACCCCCGCGAAAGTCTGCAGCGCGGTGCAGTGCAAGGCGCCCTGAGTGCCGCGCAGCACGGCGACGCAAGCGAAGGGCAACGCCGCAGTGCCTCGCGCTGCAGGCTTTCCCTTCGGGCTGGCCCCGGCATGCGGCGTCTGCTTTGTCGCTCGGCTTGCCCATAGCCCACCAGGGGCTGTGCCGCGCTTCGCGCATCCATCCGCATGCCGGGGCCAGCGCGGGGGCGAAATGAATGAGGACACGCCCTAGCCCTCGATACCGACAAAGCCGGCATCCGGGTAGCGCGCGCCGGCCACCTTGGCGGGGTCGAACAAACGGTCCAGCTCGGCCACCTCGTCGGGGCTGAGTGCCACCTCGGCCGCACGGGCATTGCTCTCCAGCCAGGCGATGCGCCGCGTGCCCGGTATGGGCAGCACATGCGGCTGCCTGGCCAGCAGCCAAGCCAGCGCCACCTGCGAGCTGGCCAGCCCACGCGCAGTGGCAAACGCCTCGAGCGCCTGCACCAGCTGCCGGTTGGCCGCCTCGGCATCGCCCACGAAGCGCGGGTTGTTCTTGCGAAAATCATTGTCCGCCAGTGCCTTCACATCCACCGTGCCGGTGAGGAAGGCGCGCCCCAGCGGGCTGTAGGCAACGAATGCGGTCCCCAGTTCCGCGCACAGCGCCAGCATGCCGTCCTCAGGCCCCCGGCTCCACAGCGAATACTCGCTCTGCAGCGCTGCAATGGGGTGCACGGCATGGGCACGGCGCAGGCTGTCGGCCGATACTTCCGACAGGCCGATGGCGGCCACCTTGCCGGCAGCGACCAGCCCGGCCATGGCACCCACCACGTCCTCGATGGGCACATCGGGGTTGCGCCGGTGGCAGTAGTACAGGTCGATGCGCTCCACGCCCAGGCGCTTCAACGACGCCTCGCACGCAGAGCGGATGTAGGCCGGCGAATTGTCGATGCGCCGCTCGTACTGCCCTGCCTGGCGCACGATGCCGAACTTGGTGGCAATCTGCATGCGCTCGCGCGCAGCAGGCCCGGCAGCAGCGATGAAGCGGCCCAGCAGCGTTTCGTTGTGGCCCAGGCCATAGGTGTCAGCGGTGTCGAAGTGGGTCACGCCCAGCTCCAGCGCACGCGCCAGGGTGCGCAGCGAGCTGTCGTCGTCGCTCGCGCCATAGAACTCGCTCATGCCCATGCAGCCCAGGCCGATGGCAGAGGTCAAGGGCCCGTGGGCTCCCAGGGGGCGTTGTTGCATTGGAATGGCTCCCGTTAGTGTGGATGCCGGAGCCCCTGGCCCCGGCGGCAACGCATGGTAGCGGGCTGTGCGGATTCGTGCAGCGCGCCACCTGCGCACCCTCACCGGCTGCGCTTGACCATTGCCACGATGGTCTCGAACAGCTCGGCCTGCGCGGCCACCTCCGTGATATCGCCGCCCACGGCTGCGTCCGAGAGCGCATCGGCCGCGCCCAGCACGGCCCACATGCCGGCGCGCGCAACGCCCTTGTCTCCCGCGAACGGTGCCAGGATGGCCTGGCACTTGGCGATGAACGCCTCCTGGTACTGGCGCTTGACGGCCGCCATCTCGGGCGAGCCCTGCAGCGCGGCCAGCACCTGCGGTATCTCGCGCCCCTGCGTCAGCACGCAGCGCACATAGGCCGCAGCAATGGCGCCGGCCTTGTCCTTGAGGGTCGGCCGCGCGGCGGCGATGGCGGCGTCCACCACCACCGTCTGGCGCACGTCGAAATCCTGGTACAGCGCGGCCAGCAGCCCCTCGCGCGTGCCGAAGTGGTCGTACACCACGGGCTTGGTCACGCCCGCCTCTTCGGCCAGGCGCCCGAGCGTGAGTGCGTCGGCGCCTTCGGCGCGCAGCAGCGTCCACGACACATCGAGCAACTGGCGCGCGCGCTCGTGCCGTGCCATGCGGCGCCGGGGCGCGGGTGGCTGTGCGGCGGGGCTGGCAGGCGGCGTGCGGGGCATGGGCTGCGGGGTGATTGTTTTCTATGGCGGGGACGGGGCCAACAGGCTGCGGCCCACCGTGCGCGCAGCTTCGAGATGCGATGCCACCGCGTCTTGCGTGGACGACTGTAGCAGCAGCTGCGCGCTGGCCACGCGCGCACCGCAGTAGCCAAAGATGCCGTGGTCGATCTGGGTCTTCATGGCGCTGAGGTAGCCATGTCGCTCGTAGGTGCCGGCATCGGCCCCGCCCAAGCCCAGCAGGTGCACCTGCAGGTGGCCGAGCTTCTTCGCCAGCTTGCCGTCCGCGCCTTCTTCGTAGGCAAAGCCCTGGGTGAAGACCCGGTCGATCCAGCCCTTGAGCAGCGCCGGGAAGGACCACCAGTACACCGGGTACACGAGCACCAGCGCATCGGCCTTCGCAAGCCGCGCATGCTCGGCCGCCACGTCGGCAGGCGGCGGCGCCTGCGTCAGGTGCAGGGCCAGGTCGGCCCCGGTAAAGCGCGGGTCAAATCCCTCGGCCGCCAGGTCGGCGATCTCCGTGGTGTGCAGGCCCGGCGGGCTGCCGTCGGCAGCCCCGTGCGCCACCTGGGCGGCCACGGCATGGGTCAGGGAATCGCTGTCAGGGTGCGCGACGACGATGAGTGCGTGCATGGTGAACTCCATGGGATTTCTATATACCCATGGTAACTTACCATTGGTATATTAGACCCTCCAGAAGATTTCGCCCCGAAGCCGCCAGGGCTATCGCACGGGGCGGCAGCCGCCGATCAACCGCAGTGCTCCAGCTCCAGGATCGCAAAGCCGATGGATTCGATCTCCTGCTCGACCGCCGGGCTGGCCGATTGCATGTGGCAAAAGCTGCACTTCTCGGCCTTCAGGTCGCTGCCCGCCAAGCCCTTCGCCGCCAGGTAGCGCCGCCCGTACTGCAGCACCTGTTCATGGTCGCCGACGCAAGAGGGAACGAGGATGTCGAAATGCATGCGCAGCCCATCGGGGCGCTGGACGTAGGTGTCGTAGACGGAGATCTGCATGGTGCCAACAAAGGGGGTGGTTCAGGGAACCCCAGTGTCGCCAGCCCGCCGCCCGCAGGGCGTGCCGAGCGTCCAGGACAGACGCCAAATCGTCCAGCACAAGCAACCCGGCGAGATGTAACCGACGTGTCCGTCCGCCACAAACGCCTTCACAACCGCGATCGGGCCCCGCGCCGCTGCTACATTGGGGCGAGGAGATGCCCCCACCCATGAGCCGCAAGCCCACCGCCACCGCCGTTGCCGTCGCCCCCGGCGCTGCCTACCTGCGCCAGCCCACCGTGCAGATCGCCTGCCTCATGGTCTTCGCCCTGGCCCACCCGACCATCTTCGACGACCAGCAACCCGTGCTGGCCTGGGTATCGGCCTGGGCCATTCCCATGGCGTTTGCGCTGGCCGCCTGCGCCTTGCATGCGGCCCTGAGGCAGGGGCGCACGCCAGCAGCATGGCCCGGGCGCTTTGCCGCCGTGGCCTGGGTGATGATGGTGCTGTCGATGGCCGGGCCGTGGACCGAGCTGTGGGGCCAGCGGCTGCAGGGTGCGTAGCCCGGGATCGGATCGGGGGCCTACAGCCCTATCTTGGCCTCGTTGAAGCACTGCACCTCGCCGCGTTCGTGCTGCCGGCCAAGGACCATTGCCGTGTCCGGGGGCAGTTCGCAGCCTGTGTCCTGCCCCAGCTTCTGGCACTGGTCGGCCCGCTTGGCCCGGGCGCCCGAGCCCACTGCCCTCAGGCAGCGCGCATAGTTGACCGTGCGGTCCACCTCCCGGGCGTGGACCTCGGCGCGCTGCTGGGCGTCCAGGGCGTCCCTGTGGGCCTGCACCCTGGGCAGGACCACGGCCTGGTGGTAGAGCGCACTGCCCCCGGCCACCACGACGAGGCCCAGCGCCAGTACCGTGCCGACGAACACCCTGTTCATGTGCATCCCCCCCTTGGGGAGGCTCGCGCCCCCCTGTAGGGCGCACTCTATCACCCAGCCCGCAGCACCGCCATGACCCGAAAGGTGGATGCGGCAGTGGCAAGAGGAATGCAGGGGGCAAAAAAAATAGCGCCAGACCGAAGTCTGGCGCTATGCATTCTGGGGTGGCTGATGGGGCTCGAACCCACGACAACAGGAATCACAATCCTGGACTCTACCAACTGAGCTACAGCCACCGTTTGAGATTCAAATTATAACCCGGGTTTTTATGCTCCGGGCCCAATTGTTCAATTTTCTGTCTGGCTGATGGTGAACTCGGAAGGGCGGGTCACCTTCATCTCGACCTTGAAGCGCTCCTTGAGCATCTCGTAGTAGGCCACGCCCTCGGCCGTGCTCCACCACTGCATGAGCTGCATGCGCTCCTGCTGGGCGCGCTGCGGATCGGCCTTGTCGCGGGCGACGATGCGGTTGACCTTGACCACCGCAAAGCCCTGGCCAGCGCCCAGGTCGACGCTGGTCCAGGCGGGCAGCTTGTCGGCGTTGGCGCGCAGGGCGGCGTCGACCAGGGGGCGCGGGAAGTTCATCGGCGCATCGCGGGCGATCACGGCCGGCGCGGTCAGGCCGCTGGCGGTGTCGGGCTTGGCGGTGTACTCGGCCAGCTTGGCCTCGCCTTCCTTGCGCGCCAGCTCGGCAGCCTTCTCAGCCACGTACAGGGTGCGCACCTTGGCCTTCACCTCGTCCAGCGGCAGGGTCTTGGCGGGGGTGTACGAGGCGATGCGGCCCGATGCCATCTGGCTCGGGCCCACTTCCACGGCTTCGGTGTTGCGCTTGTTCTGCACCGAATCCGAGGAGAACAGGGCCTCCAGGAACTTGGCGTTGGCGAACGGGCCCGTGGCGCCGGGCACGGGGGTGCGGGTCACGCCATTGACGGTCTGCACCTTGAGCTTGAGCTTCTCGGCCACGGGGGCCAGGCTGTCGGCCTGCTCATACACGCCGTTGGCGAAGGCCTCGGCCACCTCGGCATACTTGCGCTGGGCCTGCTGGGCCTTGAGGTCCTTCTCGATGCTGGGGCGCAGCTCTTCGAAGGGCGGCACGCGCGAGGGCTTGATGTCGGTCACCTGGATGACGTGGTAGCCGAAGTCGGTTTCCACCAAATCGCTGATCTCGCCCTTCTTGAGGCCGAAAGCCGCATCTTCGAACGGCTTGACCATGTCTTTCCTGCCAAAGAAGTTCAGGTCGCCGCCTTGCGCGGCCGAGCCGTCCTGCGAGTTCTTCTTGGCCACCTCGGCAAATGTAGCCGGTGCCTTGCGCATCTGGGCCAGCAGCTCGGTGGCGCGGGCCTTGGCCTTTTCGCGATCGGCGGCGGGCATGTCCTTGGGCGCCTTGATCAGGATGTGGCTAGCGCGGCGCTCTTCCTTGCTGCCCAAGGTTTCGGCGTTCTGCTTGTAATAGCTGCGCACGTCGTCTTCGTTGAGCGTGATGCCGTCACGCACTGCATCGAGCGTGAGCACCAGGTACTCGACGTTGGCCGATTCGATCTGCTTGAATTGGTTGGGGTGGGCCTTGTAATAGGCTTCCAGGTCGGCATCGGTGGGCGACACCTTGGCAGCGAAGTCGGCGGCATTGAAGCGGGCGACCTGGATCTCACGGCGCTGGTAGAGCGCGTCGAGCGACTGGGAGATCTGCGCGTCGGTCACGAAGGCCGAGCCGACCACGCCACCCAGGATCTGGTTGACCGAGAGGTCGTTGCGCACGCGCGCTTCGAAGCCGGCGGGCGTGAGGCCCTGGCTGGCGACGAGGGTGCGGTAGCCCTCGGTGTCCATGCTGCCATCGGGGCGCTTGAGCGCGGCGATCTGCGGGATCTCGGCCAGGCTGCGGGCCAGGCGCGCATCGCTGGTCACCATGTGCATCTTCTGAGCGGCGGCGGCCAGCACGCGTTCGCGCACCATGCGCTCCAGCGTGGCGTAGCGCGCGCCTGCGGAGTCGAGCATCTTCGGGTCCATCGTGGGCTGCTGCGCACGGATGCGGTCGCTCTCGGCGCGGTGCGCATTTTCCCAGTCGGACTGGGTGATCTTGCTGCCATCGACGCGGGCGACCACTTCGCTCTTTTCAGAGAAGTACTTGCTGTCGATACCCACCAGCACAAAGGAGGGAATGACCAGCAAGAACAACAAGATCATGACGATCTTGGAGTGCTTGCGGATGGATTCAAACATGATCAAACTTTCAGTGACAAAAAAACAAAAGGCGAACTTGCGTTCGCCTTTTGGTCCGGTGGGGGTGGTGGGTCCTGACGGTCTCGAACCGCCGACCTACTCCGTGTAAAGGAGCCGCTCTACCAACTGAGCTAAGGACCCCACCTAAACGGGTCTTCAGTTCAAGGCGTCTTTCAAAGCCTTGCCTGGACGAAACTTCGGCACTTTAGCAGCTTTGATCTTGATCGTATCGCCCGTACGGGGATTACGGCCGGTGCGCGCTGCACGCTTGCCCACGGCAAAGGTGCCAAAACCGACGAGCGAAACGGTACCACCCTTTTTCAGGGTCTTCTTGACGGCCTCGATCGTGGATTCCAGGGCACGCGCTGCAGCGGCCTTGGAGATGTCGGCGTTGTTAGCGATGTGCTCGATCAGTTCGGTTTTGTTCACAAGAAGCCTCTCGGGAAAAGCGTTGATGAATGAAGTGTGTCTTGGGTCTATCTGGTCTTCACACGTCAGAAGGCACAGCCGGGAAGGACTGGGTGTCTGCAGACGGGGGAATGACTGGCGTACACAGCAGGGGCTGCTGCATCAGATTAAAGCCATCGACTTTCAAGGTGTCAATACAACACGCTGCATTGCCGCAGCGATGAGACGAATTCTAGTCGCATTTCACACCCCGGCCGGGCCAGCGGCGCGCTTTTGTCTCAAACGCGCCGTATGCGCGCGATTCCCGATTGACAGCCGCGGCCCCTGTGATCAGGGCCCCATGCGCGCCCCAGAAAGGGGCATGCAGCACGTCCAGGGTCATGCCGATTTGCGATTTCGGATAGACGAAAAACTCACTTTACCCTGGCGCGGATTTCGGGCAGCGCCTTCTGCAGGTAATACACCATGGACCACACCGTGAGCACGGCCGAGGCCCAGATCAGCCAGGTGCCCCACACGCCCGTGTCGATCACGCCGAGGATGCGCCCGTCGTACAGCAGGAAGGGGATGGCGATCATCTGCACGGTGGTCTTGACCTTGCCGATCATGTGCACTGCCACGCTCTTGCTGGCCCCGATCTGCGCCATCCATTCGCGCAGGGCCGAGATGGCGATCTCGCGCCCGATGATGATCAGCGCCACGAACACATCGGCGCGCTGCAGGTGCACCAGCACCAGCAGCGACGCGCACACCAGGAACTTGTCGGCCACCGGGTCGAGGAAGGCGCCGAAGGACGAGGTCTGGTTGAGCTTGCGCGCCAGGTAGCCGTCGAGCCAGTCGGTGGCGGCGAACACCACGAACATCACCGTGGCGATGAGGTTGCGCATGCCCGGGTCGATCGGCGCATAGAACACCCCCACGATCAAAGGTATCGCGACGATGCGCGTCCACGTCATCAGGGTGGGGATAGTCCAGAACATATGGGCGCGATTGTGCACCAGTGGGATTGCCCCCACGGTCGCGCACTGCGTGTCGCTCCCTGCCCCCCAAGGGGGCCGCGTTTTGCCTTGGGGCGGCCCGGCGGCAAAACAGGCCCCCACGGTCGCGCACTGCGTGTCGCTTCCTGCCCCCCGAGGGGGTCGCGTTTTGCCTTGGGGCGGCCCGGCGGCAAAACAGGCCCCCACGGTCGCGCACT